>NZ_VOXS01000002.1:0-319006 GCF_013420655.1 Acinetobacter sp. Q186-3
CAGTTGTGCTGGCGACAATAGCAAGAGTGAACCACCTGATCCCTTCCCGAACTCAGAAGTGAAACCTCTTAGCGCTGATGGTAGTGTGGGGTTACCCATGTGAGAGTAAGTCATCGCCAGCTCATTAATTCAAAATCCCCCTAGCTTAAATAGCAGGGGGATTTTTTTATGCAGGAAATTTGTGTGCTTAAGAAAGTGGAATTTTTCGAGGACTGTTCTCTCCGTTTAAACCAGCTTTTAATCGGTTGAAATTGAAGCCTCCCATTTAACCGGAACCGGCGTATACTCATAACATAATTGGAGTGTATATGTCAGATTCCCAAAGCCAGACTCAGCAAATTGAGCACGATTCTCCTCAGTTTAAGGCCATTCTTCTCTCTTTGTTTTTGGCCGGTTTTGCCTCCTTTTCTGCCTTGTACTGTGTTCAACCGATGATGCCGATTCTGGCCCAGTTCTTTCAGGTCAGTCCGACCCAAAGTAGTTTTCCCTTATCTTTTTCGACCTTTGCTTTGGCCGCCGCTCTATTATTTACCGGCCTGATTTCAGATCGGGTCGGGCGTAAACCGATTATGGTCGTGGCATTGTTCTCTGCGGCCTTACTGTTAATAGCCAGTGCCTTATTGCCACAGTGGTCATTTTTTCTCAGCACCCGTGTCCTGATTGGCATGGCAGTCAGTGGGGTGGCCGCGGTGGCAATGACCTATATTGGCGAAGAAATTGCGGCCAAAGATGTTGGCTTTGCCATGGGCTTATATATTTCAGGCACCGCAATTGGCGGCATGAGTGGCCGTTTAATTGCCGGAGTCCTGGTGGATTTTATTTCCTGGCAATATGCAACTTTAATCATTGGTGTGATTAACCTGGCGATTGCGATTCTGTTTTACTGGCTGTTGCCCAATTCCCGGAATTTCCAGTCCTATCCAATTCAATTGTCGCGTTTTAAACAGGCCTTTGCCAAAAATCTGGCCGATCCAAAATTAAGAATTCTGTTTCTTCAGGGCTTTATTCTAATGGGATGCTTTGTCTCGGTATTTAACTACATGAGCTATCATCTGCTGGATGCGCCTTTTGCTTTGCCACAAACCTGGATCGGGCTGATTTCTGGGGCCTATCTGGCTGGAATTTACAGTTCACCACGGGCAGCACAGTGGGGACAAAAGTTTGGCCGGGAAAAAGTGTTACCGTTGATGCTGCTGGTGATGTGGGCCAGTCTGGCGCTAATGTTACTGAATCAGCTGGCGGTCGTGTTAGTCGGGCTGCTGATTTTTACCTTTGCTTTTTTTGCAGCACATTCTCTTTGTAGCAGTTGGGTGACGGTGCAATCATTACAGTATCGGGCGGTGGGTTCATCTTTATATCTGTTCTGCTATTACTTGGGCTCGAGCGTGCTCGGCAGTGGTAGCGGTCTGATCTGGGAGCGCTGGGACTGGCCTGGCTTATTGATCTTTATCGCAAGTCTGCTGTTGTTGGGCCTGATCCTGACCCTATATCTGAAAAAATTAAGCAGCACTGCACCCACGGCACAGATTAAAAATTAAAAACTTGATTTTGTATAAATTATAATCAAGCAAGCCACTTGGAATTCATGCTAAAATACTCGGCTTTCATCTTTCGATCTTTTCTGATCTTCCATCTGCCAGCCGAGAATTGCTAGCCATGTCTACTGCTTATACCGCTCAAACCGCGCCGAAAGCGTTGTTTGATTACGACAAATATTGGGCGTCATGTTTTGAACCCGCGCCATTTTTGCCGATGTCACGCGAGGAAATGGACCAACTCGGCTGGGATAGCTGTGACTTTATTCTGGTCTGCGGCGATGCCTATATTGATCATCCATCTTTTGTATCCGGTATTATTGGCCGTGTGCTGGAAGCGCAAGGTTTCCGGGTCGGAATTATCGCGCAGCCTGACTGGACCAATGTCGAGGCCTTTCGTGCCTTAGGTAAACCGAATATTGCCTGGGGCGTCACCGCCGGCAATATGGACTCGATGATCAACCGTTATACCGCGGACCGCAAAATCCGCTCGGATGATGCCTATTCACCAGACAATGTCCCGAACAAACGTCCAGACCGTGCTGCAACCGTGTATTGCCAGCGCTGTCGTGAAGCCTTCCCGGATGTGCCGGTGTTGCTTGGCGGGATCGAAGGTTCACTGCGTCGTATTGCGCATTATGATTACTGGTCAGATAAAGTCCGTCGTTCAATTCTGATGGATTCAAAAGCCGATTTATTGATGTACGGTAATGGCGAGCGTTCCATTATTGAAGTGATGCACCGTCTGGCCAAAGGCGAAAAAATTACCGATATCACCGATGTGCGCGGTACTGCCTTTATTATCAATAAACATAACCGTGCGGCCAAAGCCAAGTTTGTCGAAATCGCCTCCAATGATGTCGATACCATTGGCCGTGTCGATCCGATCATCAACCCCTATGTGATGACCGAAGATATTGATGGCTGTGAAGTTGAAAAAGAAAAGGGTAACAGCTTAAGCCAGTACCAGAATTTCCAAAAAGAAATGGTGGCCAATCCGATTGTCCGTGAAGGCGACAACCTGGATGCCGATACGCAGATTGTTCAGCTGCAACCGGCCTCAAAAGCCATTAAGCATAAACTGCCACCACGTGAACTGGCGGTTATTCGTTTGCCATCTTTTGAAGACGTGGCTAATGATCCGGTGCTATATGCACATGCCAACCGTATTCTGCATTTGGAAACTAACCCGGGCAACGCACGTGCTTTGGTGCAAAAACACGGCGAGCGTGATGTCTGGATTAATCCACCACCAATTCCATTGACCACTGAAGAAATGGATTATGTGTTTGACCTGCCATATGCACGTCTGCCACATCCAGCTTATGGCGATGCACGTTTCCCGGCGTTCGACATGATCAAGTTCTCGGTGAACATCATGCGTGGCTGTTTTGGGGGCTGTACGTTCTGTTCGATTACCGAACACGAAGGCCGTATCATCCAGAACCGTTCGGAAGAGTCGATTTTGCGTGAAGTGGAAAAAATCCGTGATACCGCACCGGGCTTTACCGGGATTATCTCGGACTTAGGTGGTCCAACCGCTAACATGTACCGCTTGCACTGTAAAGATCCGGAAATTGAAAAGAACTGCCGTAAGCCGTCCTGTGTATTCCCAGGCGTGTGTCAGAACCTGCATACCGATCATGCACCACTGACCCAGCTATACCGTAAAGCACGTGCGATTAAAGGCATTAAAAAGATTTTGATTGGTTCCGGTCTGCGTTATGACCTGGCGGTACTGAATCCGGAATATGTGCGTGAACTGGTGACCCACCACGTTGGGGGTTATCTGAAGATTGCACCAGAACATACCGAAAAAGGTCCGTTATCGAAGATGATGAAGCCCGGTATTGGTACCTATGACCGCTTCAAGCAAATGTTTGATCGTTTCAGCAAGGAAGCCGGCAAGGAACAGTATCTGATTCCGTATTTCATCGCGGCGCATCCGGGCACCACCGACTACGACATGATGAACCTGGCGATCTGGCTGAAAAAGAATGGTTTCCGTGCCGATCAGGTACAGACCTTCTATCCATCGCCAATGGCCACCGCCACCACCATGTATTACACCGGTAAAAACCCGCTGGCCAAAGTGGCGCGTTATACCGAAGATGTCGATATTGTGAAAGGAGAGAAACGTCGTCGTCTGCACAAAGCCTTCTTGCGTTACCATGATCCAAACAACTGGCCATTGTTACGTGAGGCTTTAAAAGAGATGGGCCGTGCCGATTTGATTGGCAATTCCAAGCAGCATCTGATTCCAACCTATCAGCCGCAAGGTACGGAAGGGCAGTACCAGTCAGCGCGTAAGAAAAACTCGACCCTGGCCGGAGATTCACAGAAACGTACCGGTCAGCATGGCAACCGTGGCCAAGGGCAAAATCAGGGTCAGTCGAATCGTCCGAAAAAAGGCCAGATGTTGACCCAGCATACCGGTTTGCCTCCACGTGAAACCGGCGAAAAACGTCCATTTGGCGGTGCAAAGGCCAAAGGTAAGTCTAAGCCAAAATCTCGTGCTTAAATCAGGAAAGGACGCCAAGTGCGTCCTTTTTCTGGTTCACATTTTGTCGGATTTGTCAGACAATCGGTTTGAAAAGAATTGTGAAGCTCATAAAAGTTGGTATACATTAGCTTGAGGAAAAACAAGGAGATGGTTTTTCCTGGAAACTTGCTCTGCAACAGACTGTCAGTGTTTATGCATCTTTCGTCAGCATTGCTTTAAGTTTCTTAAATTTAACCTATTTATAATAAGCAAAACGTTATACTTGTATTTGAAAAATAATCGGTGAGATACCGAATAAATTATAAGAATAGAGTATTAAAGGATTAACCTCATGACCGTTTATATTATTCTCGCAAGTCTTATTCTGGCAGGGTTGCTGATCATGGCAGCCAGGCATGCCATTCAGGCTAAACGCCAGACCGACAGCACCCTGAAACGCCGCGCTATTTTCAGTTTGAATGAGCAGCTGACCTATACCCGGCTAAAAGAAATTTTACCGACCCATACCGTGCTGACCCATGTGTCTTTTGATGCACTACTGACCACCAAACTGCCGCGTACCCGCAATAAATACCGCAATATGGTGGCGGACTTTGTGGTGCTGGATGATGCTTATCAGGTACTGGCCGTGATTACCCTGGACGATACCCTGGCCTTAAAACGTCAGCATATTCAGTATCAGAATGAATTGCTGCGGATGGCCGGTTATACCGTAATCAGCTTTGATCAGGTGCCGGAATATCAGCAGTTGCGTGAAGAATTTGGGTTACTGGAGGGCGCTGAAAATCTGGAGGCGCTTGATCTGCCAAAAAAGAAATTGGCGTTCTATCCGGCCTCAGCGCGCAGAATGGGCGCGTTGGGTTGAAAAAAAGCATCTAAACAGATGCTTTTTATCTCAAATTTTTATGGTTTAACCGCGACCACAGTCATTTCAACCAGGACTTCGGGCTGATACAGCTTGGCTTCCACACAGGTACGGGGCAGCGCTTCAATATCGGCGACCCAGGCATCCCAGATTTCATTCATGGCTGCATAGTCTTGCTCGATATCTTTTAAGAAAATCATGACTGACATGATATGACTTTTATCGGTGCCGGCTTCAGCCAGTAAACGGTCAATTATCTCAAGGGTCTGGCGGGTCTGACCGCGAATATCCAGGCTGGTGTCTTCTGCCAGCTGGCCGGCCAAATGCACCAGATGGCCTGAAATGGCAATTTCTGAATAGCGCTGTGCGACATGTAAACGTTGTACGGTCATAACAAAATCCTGTAGATGGGCAAGCAGCACCTCGGCTGCTCTGGCAATGTGACTATATTGCCATGAAGCGCCAGTACAGAACACCAGCGCTGCCGGAGTTGGTACAGAAATCCATCAATCTTGTGGCGATTTTGATTTGAAAAAATGGGAATTTTAGGACGCAAAAAGCCGGTGATCTGAAGGGAATAGATCGGGATAATGCGATAGAAAATCAGATAAAAAGAAGCAGGTTACAGCAAGGCGGGAGACGATACAGCCATCCATGGGAACGTCAGAGTTGTCCTGTAATATTCGGATAGATCATCACGCCAATCACAGGACAGCATGCTGAAAGTAAAGGTGATTTTCAGCATCTCAGCACATACATGGATAAATGTATTGCGCAGATAGATTACTCTAATTTTGCCCATTGTGAAGCGCATTTTGTATCATTTTTATTCTTTTGATCAATTCCTGCACAATTTTAAGCCTAAAGTAGACTGAGCTGCGGCTGCTGTGCTGGTGAAGACAGTTGATAAACCCCCACGCCTATCAGCCGGAACTGTTCCTGAGGCGAAATATGCATTTCCTCAATTAATAGTTGTAGCGCCTGTGCCAGCTGCTGCGGATGAGTAAAAATATGCTGAAAGCTTTTGCTGTGCTGCAACACCTGAAAGTTTTTCAGTTTCAGTTTGACTGACACGCCGCGGGCACAGAGCTGCTTTTTTTCCAGACTGGCCCAGACCTGTTGCAGCAGCTGTGGCCAGTAGGGCGTGCATTGGCTGAGGACATAATCATCATCAAAGGTGATTTCTTTGGAAATCTGCTGGCGTTTGCGTTCGGCCTGAACGGGGCGCTCATCAATGCCTTGTGCATATAAAAACAGGCGTTTGCCATATTTACCAAAACGTTGAATCAGCAGGCCTTCTTCGACCTGTTGCAGATCGCCCAAGGTTTCCAGACCCAAGGCCTTCAGCTTTTCCTGCATGACCTTGCCCACGCCCGGAATTTTCTTTAAGGGTAAATCCTGAATAAAGGTCTGCACCTGCGAAGGCTTGATCACGCAGAGGCCATTCGGTTTATGCCAGTCCGAGGCAATTTTGGCCAGAAATTTATTGGGTGCCACGCCGGCAGATGCAGTCAGGCCGGTGGTCTGAAAAATATCTTCGCGGATGCGCATTGCCACTTCTGTGGCGCTGGGGAGTTGCTGCAGGTTTTCGCTAACATCCAGATAGGCTTCATCGAGCGACAGCGGTTCAATGATTGCAGTATATTTTTGAAAAATTTGATGGATTTGTGCCGACACTTCCCGGTACTTCTGGAAATTCGGTTCCAGTACAATCACCTGCGGGCACAGTTTCCGGCCCTGACTCATTGACATGGCCGAGCGCAGCCCAAACACCCGCGCCGGGTAGGACGCGGCCACAATCACTGCACGCGGATGATGTGATGCCACCACCACCGGCAGATGTTGTAACTCTGGACGCTCTTTTAGCTCGACCGAGGCATAGAACGCATCCATATCAATATGAATGATTTTTCTCATGGCACCATCTTAACGCGCGACATCCGTGGCTGTCATTAGCGGATAAGCATACGGTTGATCGAGCAGCAGCACTTGGGTCTGTTGTTGTGCTGCGGCCTTGATCACGGTATTCAGACTCTTCGGGGTATTATCGGCCAGATGTGGTAAAAACTGTAGCGGCTGTTCTGGCGGCTGGAAAAAATCATCCCAATGGATGGGAATCAGCACCTTGGGTTTTAGGTGCTGCAAGGTTTCTGCCAGATACTGCTGCTGATACTGTTCCGGTTGCCTGGACAGCTGGGCAATGCCCAGAAACAGATGATCGACCTGTAGCTGTTTGAGCTGTTCGGGAATAAAACCGGTGCTGGCCTTGACCAGACTTTTATGACCTTCATATTCAATCAGATAGTCAAAGCTATGGCCTTCTTTAAACTCCGAAAACCGTGCCGGCAGGCTCAGTGGCTGCTGGATTTCCTCACCCAGATCATTATTCACTGCAGTTGGCGGAGTATGCTGGGACGGGAAAGCGGTGACAGTAAAGTTGCCAATCTGCATCGGTTGTAAAGGTACCAGCTGCTGTAACTGGCTTTCGGGCAAGTGAGCACCACGGGCAATATTCAGCGTGCTTCGGGAACCAATAATTTTAGCCTGCGGCAGCAATTGGCCAAGTAGAGGGACATCCAGCGCATGGTCATAATGCGAGTGTGTCACCAGAATGGCTTGCGTTCGTTGCAATTGATGGAGCTCAATCGCATGTTCAATTACGATTGGCTGGCTGTTAATTTGACCAAACATCAGCTGACTCAGACTGGGCCGGCTAAAGAAGCCATCAATCAACAGCTGTTGCTGGCCATCATCAAACAGTAAGGTCGATACGCCAAAGAATTTGACCGTGTAGCCCGCTGGTGCGGTTGCTGCCGGCTGATACAGCCACGGCTGGAAATCCTGCACTTTTCCGGAGGGCTGCAGTATATAGATGATGAGTGCAATCAGCAGTAACATCAGGCCAAGCAGACCTGACAAAATCTTGTATTTCAGTGTCATTCGCACAATATTCCTGTCAGCTTTTATTTTTATCTTGTTGGTATGAGTATTAAGGGGTTGTATCCACGCTATTTTTAGATGGTTCCACAATCTGGTTGGCCTTAAGAAACTGTTGCCAGTCCTGTTCATCGCCATAAAAGGCATTCAGATCGACCGGAGTGGCAATGCCGGGAATCTGGCCACGATTGCTATATTGCCAGAACAGCCAGTCGGGATTACCGCTTAAGGCCGGTTTACCCTGATATTCGCGTACCCACAGCGGCACCTGCGGGAACTGATTGACCAGTACAATATTATAAAAATTCTTGGAAATGTAAAAAATCGGCTGTTTGCCATAGTGCTGTTGCAGCGCGTCATGCATCACCCCAATTTCATGCAGTAACTGTTCCCGGGTATAGGTGTTGATGCAGTTGCTGTCGTATTCCAGATCAATCACCGGCGGCAAGCTGTTGGCCTGTTTCGGGACACTGTCAATAAAATTCTGTGCCTGCACCTGACCATCACGACACAGCCGATAAAAATGATAGGCGCCGACCAGAAAGCCCTGTTCATGTGCGGCCAGCCAGTTATCCTGAAATTTACGGTCTTTAAAATCGCCGCCTTCGGTGGCTTTTAAATAGACGAAACGGTATTTTTCCGGTGAAATCCTGTGCCAGTCAATCTGCTGCTGATGATGCGAAACATCAAAGCCCTGAATCGGATAGTCCTGTGCGGTGGCCGGCCGGGTATGCAGTACGCCCCAATACAGCAAGGCTGCCATTAGCACCATGCCGCAGATGGCAACCGCAGCATAGGTCAGGGGCTGGACAGAACGGCGGGCAGGGCGTGCAGACATAGGCAAGGCAGATCTTCAGGATTCAATTTTGATCATAACGCGAAGCCTGCGCGGCGGCTAGCGTTCTACGCGGCTTTAGACCGGGGTGTTTTTCGGAATTTTCCAGAAAATCATTGCAGCCAGCAGGTTGATACTGCCCAGACAGATCAGGCTGGCATGAAAGGCTGCGACCACCTGTTCCGGTCCCCAATAGGCACTAAACAGGTTGACCAGTGTTCCGGCCAAGGCCACGCCAATACTCATGGACAGCATCATGATCATCGACAGGAAGCTGTTGCCGCTGCTGGCATCTTGCTGCGGTAAATCTTTTAAGGTCAGGGTGTTCATGGATACAAACTGCAGTGAATTGAGCAGACCGAAAATAAAGAAATGCAGCGCGCGTAACCAGATGGGTGTATCGGCCGTGGTCAGGGCAAAACTGGCGATACAGGCCCCGACCAGCAAGGTATTGGTGATGAGCACCTGACGATAACCAAAGCGCTGAATCAGCTGGCGGATAATCGGTTTTGAGGCCAGCGAACCGAGTACGGTCGGAATCATCATCAGGCCGGTCACAAAGGGCTCAAAGCCAAAGGCCAGTTGCAGCATCAGCGGCAGTAAAAAGGGAATTGAATTGCCGGCCAGCCGGGCAATCGAGTTCCCAAGAATCCCGATTGCATAAATCCGGTGCCGGAACAGCTTGCTGCGAAACAGGGCATTCTGATGGGTATGCCCATGATAGGCATACAGGCCGGCACTCAGCAGACCGAGCAGGACCAGCGCAATGCTCCACCACAGCGAGTACAGCGGACTGGCCACGTTTTCAATGCCCAGTGACAGCCCGACCATGGCAATCAATAACAGGATAAATCCCCAGAAATCAAATTGCGGCACGCTCGGTTCGGTGATGTTTGGCATGGCTTTAAAGGTGATCAAGACGCCTAAAATGCCAATCGGCAGATTGATTAGAAAAATCCAGTGCCATGAGGCCACTTCGACCAGCCAGCCGCCCAAAGTAGGTCCAATTAAGGGGCCGATCAGACCGGCCAGACTCATCAGGCTCATGGCCGATAAAAACTGGGTGCGGGGAATGATTTTTAGCATCGCCAGACGACCAACTGGCAATAAGAACGCGCCGCCAATGCCTTGCAGTACCCGGTAAAACAGCAGTTCATTCAGGCTGCTGGCATAGGCACAGCCAATGGAGGCCAGGGTAAAAATCACAATGGCGGAAAAATAGGTATTACGCACACCAAAACGGTCGGCCAGCCAGCCACTCAAGGGAATGCAGGCCGCCACTGACAACACATAAGCCACCACTACACTGTGCATTCGCAGCGGATCTTCCTGCAAATTCTCGGCAATAGCCGGCAACGCGGTGTTGATGATGGTGGTATCCAGGCCCTGCATAAAAAAGCCAATCGACACCAGCAGCACCAACAATCTGAATTCGGGTTGCAGGGCTTGATGGGTTGGCGTGGCAGTCATAATTAGCGGACATGGTGGAATTTTGCCTAGTGTAAAACAATCTGGCGCGGATGTCGTATCTAAAGCGTTGCCGCGTGACGGCTTGACCCTGTCAGAAAACTGCAATCAAAACGTCATGGCACTGCAACCGGATGTTTATAAATTGTTCATATTCTAAACACTATCAAATTAAACCTATGAAATTACAATTGAAATCACTTTGGGTGGCCATGTTGGCCGTGGGGATGGCAGCGTGTAACAGTGATGATGATCAGGTCAGTCCCGCACCGGTCGATCCAACCCCAAATACCATTGAACTGAGCAAAATTGGGGCCTATCAGTCGGGCATTTTTGCAGAAAGTGCCGCAGAAATTCCGGCCTATGATGCCGCCAGCAAACGCCTGTTTGTGGTCAATGCGCAGGCCGGGGTGCTGGATGTACTCGATTTAAGCCAGCCAAATCAGCCGGTTAAAATTGCCGAGATTCAGGTCCATGATATTGCTGAAGGCGCGGAAGTAAACAGTGTCGCAGTGCATAACGGTATTGTGGCAATTGCGATTCAGGCTGCCGTCAAAACCGATCCGGGTTATGTGGCGCTGTATCAGGCCAAAGATCTGAGCAAACTGGCGCATGTGCAGGTTGGTGCCTTGCCGGATATGCTGACTTTTAGCCCGGATGGTCAAACCCTGCTGGTGGCCAATGAAGGTGAGCCATCGGACGATTATCAGGTTGATCCGGAAGGTTCAATTTCCGTGATTCAGCTGAGTAATTTAACAGCGCCTGTGGTTCGCACTGCAGACTTCAAAGCCTTTAATGGTCAGGAAGCGGCGCTGCGTGCCCAGGGCGTGCGTATTTTCGGGCCAAATGCGACCGCGGCGCAGGATTTTGAACCGGAATATATTACGGTATCGCAAGATGGCAAAACGGCTTGGGCCGCATTGCAGGAAAGCAATGCGCTGGCCAAAATTGATGTGGTTAATGCCAAAGTACTGGCGGTGTATCCATTGGGCTTTAAAGACCATGGTCTGGACGGCAATGGCATGGATGTCAGCGATGCCGATGGTGTCGATGGAACGGGCAGTATTAAGATCCAGACCTGGGCCAATGTGCGCGGTCTGTATATGCCAGATGCGATTGCCAGCTTTGATGTGGCCGGCAAAACCTATATTGTGACCGCCAATGAAGGCGATGCACGCGCCTGGGGTGAAGACACGCCAGAATATTTTAATAACGACACCAGCAAAGGTTTTGTTGAAGAATGGCGAGTGAAACATCTGGTACATGCCGATGGCTTTGCCCGCCGTTTAGGCGATGATTTACCGGCACACTTAAGCCAGCTGGCCAAAGGTGCCGAGCTGAATCCGGACAATTTTAGCTACTGCGGTGCCACGGCAGGCAATGCCGGTGACTGCCGTAAAGATCATCTGCTGGGTCGTCTGAATATTACCTGGACTGAAGGCTACCAGAAAAATGCCGATGGTACACCAAAGCTGAATGAACGCGGCAATCTGGTATATGACCATCTTTATAGTTTTGGTGCACGCTCGGTCAGTATCTGGACAGAAAATAGCGCGCAAAACGGTCTGGAACGGGTCTGGGATTCAGGGGATGATTTTGAGCAGTACATTGCCGAGCATCATCCGGAAATTTTCAATGCCAACCATGAAGAAGCAGGCATGGATAACCGCAGTGACAACAAAGGCCCTGAACCTGAAGGCGTGACGCTGGGCCAGATTGGCAGCAAAACCTTTGCCTTTATTGGTCTGGAACGTGCTGGCGGGGTGATGGTCTATGATGTATCGACTCCATCTGCACCAAGTTTTGTGCAGTATCTGAATAGCCGTGAGATGAGTGCGAGCACTGAACAAATTGAGCTGGGGCAGGCCGGTGATTTAGGCCCGGAAGGTCTGGTCTTTATTGAGGCAAAGGACTCGCCTAATGGCCAGCCATTACTGGTGGTGGGTAATGAAGTCAGCGGCAGCACCGCGGTATATCAGCTGAATCTGAAATAAGTGAGCAAAAAAGAGAAAGGGCACTACGGTGCTCTTTTTTTATTTTAAATTTTTATTGTCACTAAAATGTCATAGAACTGAAATAGTATTGTCATCATTTTAAGCTAATGCCAGCCCGATAGGGGGTGGTGTTCCCTTTTTGAACATAGGCTTTGTTCTTATGACAATTGAACTTTTAATGGTAATCGGCTTCTGTTTGGCGGCCTATTCTATTGTCGGAAATGATGTACCTCAAACCTTAGGGACTTTTATTTCTTCTAACTCCCATCGTCCTTGGTGGGTACTGTGGGTGTATATCAGCAGTATCCTGGTTGTGGTCTTGGTCTATGGCTGGTATGCATCAGGCGTCGGTGATGCCTCTTATGGACGACTGGAAACCATTCCGTTCCCTGAAGGTGGAATTACCTGGCTGTATATTGTGCCGCCGGTTTTACTGTTGCTACTGACCAAATATGGTATTCCGGTCAGTACCACCTTCCTGGTGTTGACCATCTTCTCTCCTGCGAGCTTGGGCTCGATGATGGTCAAATCCATGATGGGCTATGCCGTGGCCTTCCTGGCGGCGCTGATCATCTATCGTTTTGTGGCCAACAAAATGACGGTGTACTTCAACCAGACCAAAGATCAGGAACATTCGACCAAATGGGTGATTCTACAATGGTTATCTACCGGTTTCCTGTGGAGCCAGTGGCTGATTCAGGATCTGGCCAACATCTTCGTGTATGTGCCGCGTCAGGTACCGTTTGAATTCCTGATGTTTGCCATTACGGTCTTTGTGATCTTGCTGGGGGTTATTCTGTACCAGCGTGGTGGTGCCATCCAGAAGATTGTCGATACCAAAACCGATGTTACCGATGTACGTGCTGCGACCATCGTGGACTTTATCTATGCAATGATCCTGCTGATTTTCAAAGAGTGGAGCAATATCCCGATGAGTACCACCTGGGTATTCCTGGGTCTGTTGGCCGGTCGTGAATTTGCCATCTCAATGATTGTGAACGGGGTCAGCAAATACCGTACCTCACGCAATGTCAGCAAAGATGCGATGAAACTGATGTTTGGTCTGGCCATGTCGGTATTCCTGGCGACCACTTTGCCATGGTTCTATAACCTGATTTCAGGCTAAGCCTGGACTGAACATCAAGTACAAAAAAAGCGAGCTTCGGCTCGCTTTTTTCTTTCTGGATTTTTGGGTTCAAGCGCTTTAAATGGCAACGTGCTGTGGGGCATCCAGATTATGCAAGGCAGTCAGGATTTCATCGGCATGATTGCAGACAATCAGCTTGGCGCGGTGCTGCGGCGGCAGGAAGCCTTCGGCTACGGCATGGTCAAGCTGGGCAATCAGCGCATCATAGAAGCCATTGACGTTATACAGCATCATCGGTTTTTGATGCTGGTTCAACTGACCCCAGGTGGCAATTTCCAGAATTTCCTCAAAGGTGCCCAGTCCGCCCGGCAAGGCCACAAAGGCGCTGGCACGTTCGGCCATGAGGGCTTTACGTTCATGCATGCTGTGTACAATATGCAACTCGGTCAGACGATGATGGGCAATTTCATAATCCAGCATAAATTCCGGAATCACGCCTACAGTTTCACCACCGTGATCAACCACGGCATCGGCGACCTGACCCATTAAACCGATACTGGCGCCGCCATAGACCAGACCAAAGCCATTTTCCGCCAGACGGCGTGCCAGTGCCACGGCCTTTTCCTGATACACTGGTTTATTTCCAGAACGTGAGCCGCAATATAAAGCAATTAAAGGTTGTGTTGTTTTAGGAGAGGGGTGTTTTAAATTATCAGTCATTTTTACTACGCTATTCATGATTCTTGTTTCACCTTAACATGTTCTTTTTGTCTGCTCTAGCTTATGCAAAAAATATGACAAACAATGCCAGCGCCGTGCAGTGTGATTGCAAAGAATTGTTAAAGCATGCAGCACAACCGTGACCAGGCCAAAAAAAGAGTGATTCTGGCGCCAATCTTTTCTATACTGAAATTGTGTTTGACAACAATAGAACCGTCATGGGTAGTGGACACTATCGCACCATACAACAACAGCCGCTTTTAATCTCTTTTCTTTTTCCCTTTCATTCCCCAGGTTTTGAAACAGCCGGTCTTGGCTGTCGCACAGCCAAAACGATACTCGTGGAGCATCGCCCATGATTTTTGAATGGATGTCTGATCCAGCCGCATGGGTGGGTTTGCTGACCCTGATTATTCTGGAAATTGTGCTAGGTATTGATAACCTGGTGTTTATTGCTATTCTGGCTGAAAAATTACCACCGGAACAGCGTAACGCCGCACGGGTGGTCGGGCTGATTCTGGCTTTGGGCATGCGCCTGATTCTGCTGGCGTCAATTGCCTGGGTGGTGACCCTGACCAATCCGCTGTTCCATATTTTTGATCATCCCTTCTCCGGTCGTGATCTGATCTTGCTGTTTGGTGGGGTGTTTCTGCTGTTTAAAGGCACCATGGAGCTGCGTGAGCGTATTGAAGGCAAGCCGCAACTGAAAGAAGAAAATCCGGTACACGCCACTTTCTGGATGGTGATTGTGCAGATTGTGGTACTGGATGCGGTGTTCTCGCTCGACAGTGTGATTACCGCGGTGGGTATGGTCAAAGAGCTGTCGGTGATGATGATCGCGGTGATCATTGCCATTGGTATTATGCTCTGGGCCTCTAAACCGCTGATGGACTTTGTTAACAAACATCCAACCGTGGTGATTCTGTGCCTGTGTTTCCTGATGATGATCGGTTTC
Organism: Acinetobacter sp. Q186-3; assembly: GCF_013420655.1. Lineage (NCBI taxonomy): Bacteria > Pseudomonadati > Pseudomonadota > Gammaproteobacteria > Moraxellales > Moraxellaceae > Acinetobacter > Acinetobacter sp. Q186-3. The sequence goes on from NZ_VOXS01000002.1 coordinate 14,899, forward strand.
TCGCTGGTGGTGGAAGGTTTCGGTTATCACATTCCAAAAGGCTATTTATATGCCGCGATTGGTTTCTCGGTGATGATCGAGTTCCTGAACCAAGCCATGCGCAAAAATCAGGAAAAAATGGTCACCACCACTGACCTGCGTTATCGCACTGCTTCCGCGGTAATGCGGATGCTCGGCGGCAAACCGAACGGGCCGGAACCGGAACATCCAAGTCCGGAAGAAGTGCTGGCCACGTGTGCTTTTGCTGATGAAGTCTTTGCCGAAGAGAACAGCGTTTACCATACCGTGATGGTGCAGGGTGTACTCAGTCTGGCCGAACGTCCGGTAAAATCGGTGATGACCCCGCGACCGGAACTGGAATGGCTGGATTTAGATGAAGACCAGGACAGCATTCAAGCCCAGCTGATGAATACCTCGCATTCACGTTTAATTGTGGTGCATGGCGAGCTGGACAATATTGCCGGGGTGGTGCTGACCCATAAGGTCATGAATGAATTTATTGAAACCGGCGTACTGGATTTTGAAAAACATCTGCGCGAACCGGTGATTGTGCATGAAAATGCGCAGGTATTGATGGTGATGGAACAGCTGCGTCAGGCGCCGCTGCAAATGGCAATTGTACTGAATGAATATGGCTCGATTGAAGGTGTGGTCACCCCGATTGATGTACTGGAAGCCATTGCCGGTGAATTTCCGGATGAAGATACCCTCGACGCGGTTGCAGAAACCCTGGAAGATGGCAGCCTGATGCTGGATGGCTCGACCGATATCCGCCATGTCTCGTTATTGCTCGGTCGTGATCTGGTCAACGAGCTGGAAGAATATTCGACCCTGTCGGGTTATATCCTGTTCCATCTCGGCCGTTTGCCGGAAAATGGCCAACGCCTGCTGGCTGATGATCATATTTTTGAAGTGGTCACCATGGACGGGCATAAAATCGAGAAGGTGCATGTGCTGCCACAGCCGCCAGCCGAGTAGCACTCAGAATATTCCTGTTTTCCGATTCAGTTCCGTTAAAATAGCCTGCATTGTCAGGCTATTTTTTTGGAAAATATTTATGTCAGAACAGCCTTGTCCTTGTGGCGCTGGGTTTTATCACAGTTGTTGCCAGCCTTTGCATTTAGGTCAGCAGCAGGCCCAAACTGCCGCTCAGCTAATGCGTTCACGCTATAGTGCCTTTGCCTTGCAGCAGATTGATTATATTGTCAAAACCACCGCACTTGGTCAGCAGCAGGCTCTGGATGTGGCCGCTATTCGGGACTGGAGCAGCGCCAACCAGTGGTTAAAACTGGAAATCGTAAGTGCTCAGGAAAAGCTGGACAAAAGCCATGCCCAGGTCGAATTCAAGGCCTATTATCATGATGGCAACCAGCCGCAGATACATCATGAAGTGTCGCACTTCGTCAAACATCAAGGCGCGTGGTATTTTCTTGATCCGACCACCGATCAGCAGATCACCATGAAACAGCCCTGTATCTGCGGTTCGGGCAAGAAATTTAAGCAATGTTGTGCACAATTTTTATAACATTTGCCGTATTTTCGCTTATGATAACGCGCATCAATTCCCCTAGTGAAAGAAGGGCAGTTCATGTTGCTGTTGGTCATTTATATTATTGCCATTACTGCAGAAGCAATGACAGGTGCATTGTCGGCAGGACGGCGAAGCATGGACTGGTTTGGGGTGACCCTGATTGCCTGTGTCACCGCACTGGGCGGCGGCTCGGTACGTGATGTATTGCTGGGCCATTATCCTTTAACCTGGGTCAAGCATCCGGAATATCTGGTCCTGACCTGCGCGGCAGCCTTTGTCACCATTTTAATTGCCAAATGGATGCGCCATCTGCGTTCCATCTTCCTGGTGCTGGATGCTTTGGGCCTGATTGGCTTTACCATTATTGGCTGCCAGATTGCGCTGGAAATGGGCCACGGTTTTGTGGTGTCGGCAGTGGCTGGTGTGCTGACCGGCGTCTCGGGCGGGATTCTGCGTGATATTCTGTGTAATGATGTGCCGCTGGTGTTCCGCCGTGAGCTGTATGCCAGTATCTCTTTTGTGTCGGTAATCTGCTATTGGGGCTGTATTGAAATTGGCCTGTCGCTAGAACTAACTGTTATCGCCACGCTGATTTTCGGTTTTACCTTACGTTTAATTGCGATCTATTTTGGTCTGGAAATGCCAAAATTCATTTATAAGGATGATGATGAGCAGTCGGCCTCATCCAAAGATGCCTCCTAGCCACAAATCTCCTATAAATTAAACGGCATGACCGCTATCCAGATAGCGGTCATTGTCTTTAAAATCAAAGCTGATTGCTGTTGTCATAACAATAACCAGGCGCGCCATCCGCGTTTTCCTCTCCACCCTGTCAGAGCGTTTATTATGGATCTAGTTTCTCGTGTACAACGCTTACCGATTGGTAAGTTCCACTATACCTTGCTATGGGTTATCGGACTGGGCTGGATGTTTGATGCCATGGATACCGGTTTAATTTCCTTTATTCTGGCCAAAATGGCGGAAGACTGGCAAATGAGTCCGGCAGAAAAAGGCTGGGTGGTGTCAATTGGTTTTGTTGGCATGGCCATTGGTGCGGTGTTCTCCGGCGGGCTGGCCGACCGGATTGGGCGTAAAACCGTATTTGCCACGACTCTGGTGATTTATAGTCTGGCCACAGCCGCCTGTGCCTTTGCCCCGAATTTAAGCTGGTTACTGTTTTTCCGTTTTATTGTCGGTTTAGGTCTGGGCGGGCAGTTGCCGGTTGCGGTGACTTTGGTCAGTGAATATATTCCGGCGCATGTGCGGGGCCGCTTTATTGTGCTGCTGGAAAGCTTCTGGGGGCTGGGCTGGCTCTGTGCGGCGCTGGTGTCTTATTTTGTGATTCCGACCTTTGATTGGCATATGGCCTTTTTAATTGGTGGTTTGCCGGCGCTCTATGCCTGGGTCATCTGGAAAAAAGTACCGGAATCGGTGCCGTATTTGATTAACCGTGGCCGGGTCGAAGAAGCGCATAAATTGGTACAAAGTCTGGAACGCCGCTGCGGGGTCGAGGTGATTGAACAGCTGGAAGTGAAACCGGTGGCCGCCAAACAGAATATTTCCTTTGCCCAGCTGTGGTCGGGGCCATTTGCACGCCGTACCCTCATGCTGTGGCTGATCTGGTTCGGCATTGTCTATTCCTACTATGGCATTTTTACCTGGCTGCCAAGCCTGCTGGTCAAGGAAGGCTATACCATTGTGCAGTCCTTTGAATATGTGCTGATCATGATTCTGGCGCAGTTGCCGGGTTATATTGCGGCGGCCTGGCTGGTGGAAAAACTCGGCCGCAAAGCCACACTGGCCGGCTTTATTGGGCTGTGTGCGGTATCGGCTTACTTCTTTGGACAGGCCAGCAGCGTCGGCATGATCGTGTTCTGGGGTTGCCTGATGTCCTTCTTTAACCTAGGCGCCTGGGGTGTGCTGTATACCTATACGCCGGAACAGTATCCAACCAATATCCGTGCCTTTGGTTCCGGCTGGGCTTCGGCGGTGGGCCGTATGGGCGGCATTGTTGCACCTTTGGTGGTGACCCAGATGATGGTGATGCGCAACGGCTTTAGCTATGTATTTATGATGTTTACCGCGGTGCTGCTGGCCGTGGCACTGGTGATTGTGCTGCTGGGTGAGGAAACCCGCGGCAAGACCCTGGAGTCGATTGGTTTATAAGCAGCCGCTCATACAGACAATGCAAGATGCGCTGGCTATTGTGCCGGCGCATCTTTTTTATTTCTGGAATATGTTTTTCAACGTGCAGTCAGACTTGTGTATTTTTCAGTTGATTGACGCGCCTAAAATGGATATTTTTACGCCATAAGACATAAATTGTCGCAGAGTGTGATCGGCTACCCTTGTGCTGGCCGCGGCTGCGGCATAGCATAAGAACGTCAAAACTATAACGCATTAATTTAGGATTACAGGTTGTTATGACAAGCCTCGCGCATCATGCGACAGAAAACCGTTCCGTAGCAGAATTTACTGAACAAGCATATCTCAGCTATGCCATGTACGTGATTATGGACCGTGCATTGCCTCATATCAGCGATGGCCTGAAACCGGTACAGCGCCGTATCGTCTATGCCATGAGCGAGCTGGGTCTCAAGCCAAGCAGTAAACCAAAAAAATCTGCACGTACGGTCGGTGATGTGCTGGGTAAGTACCATCCGCATGGTGACTTGGCCTGTTATGAAGCCATGGTGTTAATGGCGCAGCCGTTTAGCTATCGTTATCCATTTATTGAAGGGCAGGGCAACTGGGGTTCACCGGATGATCCAAAATCCTTTGCCGCAATGCGTTATACCGAAGCCAAATTATCCGCATATAGTGACCTGTTACTGTCTGAACTCGGTCAGGGCACCTGCGACTGGCAGGACAACTTTGATGGTTCCCTAAAAGAGCCAGTGACCTTGCCGGCACGGGTTCCAAATATCCTGCTCAATGGCACCACCGGCATTGCCGTGGGTATGGCCACCGATATTCCGCCGCACAACTTGCGTGAAATCATTAAAGGCACCATCGCCCTGATCCGTAATCCGAATTTAAGCGATAGCAAGGTTGCAGAATATATTCCTGGCCCGGATTTACCGACCCGGGCTGAAGTAATTACCCCGCCAGATGAACTGTTAAAGATTCAGACCACTGGACGCGGCAGTTATCGCATGCGTGCGGTGTATACCATTGAAAAAAATGAAATTGTTATCAGTGATTTACCGTATCAGGTCTCTGGCTCAAAAGTCATCACCCAGATTGCTGACCAGATGCAGGCCAAAAAGCTACCACTGGTGACCGATGTACGGGATGAGTCGGACCATAAAAATCCGACCCGTCTGGTGATTGTGCTGCGTTCCAACCGGATTGATGCCGATGCAGTGATGAGCCATCTGTTTGCAACCACCGATCTGGAATCAAGCTATCGGGTCAACATGAACATGATTGGTGCCGATGGTCGTCCACAGGTGAAATCGATTCGCCAGATTTTATTGGAATGGATCGAGATTCGTAAACATACCGTCACACGCCGCCTGCAATATCATCTGAACAAGATTGAAAAACGCCTGCATATTCTGGCCGGCTTGCTGATTGCCTATTTAGACATTGATACCGTGATCCGGATTATCCGCGAAGAAGATCATCCCAAAGCAGAGCTGATGGCGCACTTTGGTATTGATGAGATTCAGGCTGAAGCCATTTTGGAACTCAAGTTGCGCCATCTGGCCCGACTGGAAGAAATGGAAATCCGTCGCGAACAGGAAGAACTCGAGGCCAAAGCTGCCACAATTCGTGAACAGTTGGCCAATCCGGAATCATTAAAAAACCTGATTATTACGGAGTTAAAAGACGACGCCAAAAAGTTTGGTGATGACCGCCGTTCACCAATTGTGCAGCGCGCTGAAGCCACCGCGATTAATGAACAGGACATGCTGCCGGCTGATCCGGTAACCGTGGTGCTGTCTGAAGCTGGCTGGATTCGCTGTGCCAAAGGCCATGATGTCGATGCCGAAAACCTGAATTTCCGCGCTGGTGACCAGTATTTAAGTCACGCCCAAGGCAAATCCAACCAGCGTGCCTATGTGCTGGATGACACCGGACGCAGTTATGGTGTGGCCATTAACAGCCTGCCATCGGCGCGTGGTTTGGGTGAACCGCTCAGTTCACGTTTATCACCGGCCAGCGGGGTCGGCTTTAAACAGGTGTTTGTGGCAGAAGATCAGGCTGAAATTCTGGTCATGAGCAGCAAAGGTTATGGCTTTAAAACCCAAGCCAAACAGCTGGATACCAATGCCAAAGCCGGTAAGGCTTTCCTGAGCCTGTCTGAAGGCGCCAGCGTGATGAATCTGCAAACTATTGAGCAGTTCAGTCATGTTGCGCTACTCAGTTCTGCCGGCCGTTTACTGATTGTTGATCTGGCAGAATTACCGGTGCTGAACAAAGGTAAAGGTAATAAATTGATACAACTTGAACCGAAAGATCAGATTGTATCCATGACAATGCTAAATTTAGATGAAATAATTCAAGTGTTTGCAGGACAACAGCAGTTAAAATTAAAAGGTGATGACTTGCAGAAGTATATCGGTAAGAGAGGAACTAAGGGACAGCTTTTACCACGGGGATATCAAAAAGCAAATAAACTGTTGATTCAGAGATAAGACTAGCGTTGTTTACATAAAATACGTTATATATGAATCGAATTCGTGAAAATGGATCCACTGCTGTACATAAACAAGCCAAAAAATGAAGTGCGGCAGTGTATAAAACAGTTGAATACTAAGGATTACTGATTGGAGAGATTGGCATTATGGAAAAAATTTGGTTTGAAGAATACCGAAAGACAGGGATTCCAGAAACTGTAGAGTTGCCACCGGAGAATACGTCACTGGTTGATATCTTTGAACGTAATTTCCAGAAGTTTGGTTCACGTGATGCCTTTATCTTTATGGATAAAGTGCTGACCTTTGCTGAACTGGAAGAAGCAAGCCGTAAATTTGCAAGCTATTTGCAAGGTCTGGGCTTGGCCAAAGGCACACGTGTTGCAGTGATGATGCCAAACGTTCTTCAATATCCAGTGGTGGCGTTGGGTGTATTCCGTGCCGGTCTGGTGCTGGTGAATGTAAACCCGCTGTATACCTCACGTGAACTTGAGCATCAGTTAAATGACTCTGGCGCAGAAGTGCTGGTGATTATTGAAAACTTCGCTTCTGTATATCAGGCGATTCTGGGTAAAACCCCAGTCAAGCACGTCGTGGTTGCCTCTGTAGGTGACATGCTGGGCACCCTAAAAGGTACGTTGGTGAACTTTGTCTTACGCTCAGTGCGTAAACAGATTCCGGCGTGGGATCTTCCGGGGCATGTCAAGTTCAATGCGGCCATGTCGAAAGCCAATATCAGCAACTACAAGCGTCCAAGCCTGACCCTAAGTGATACGGCAGTACTGCAATATACCGGTGGTACGACAGGGGTATCTAAAGGTGCAGAACTGACCCACCGTAACCTGGTGGCCAACCTGATGCAGTGTGATGGCATTTTCCAAAGTAAATTTGGTGCTCAAGATGGCGCGCCAGATGACCGTATTTTCTGTGCCTTACCGCTGTATCACATCTTTGCTTTCATGGTGTGTGCACTGTACGGCATGTACAAAGGTCAGGCCAACATCCTGATTCCAAACCCGCGTGATTTACCGGCGGTGATCAAAGAACTACGTAAATACCAGCCATCGTTCTTCCCGGCTGTGAACACGCTGTTTAATGCGCTGGTCAATAATGAAGAATTCAAACAGCTGGATCACAGCAAACTGAAGATGGCGATGGGCGGCGGTATGGCTGTATTACCATCTACAGCGGAGGCCTGGAAAAAAGTAACCGGCACCAACATCATTGAAGGTTATGGTTTATCTGAAACTTCACCGGTCGCAACTGCGAACCCGCCAGCGTCTGAAGCCTTCAGTGGCACCATTGGTATTCCATTGCCATTAACTGAAGTGGCGATTCTGGATGATGCCGGCAATGAAGTGGCACTGGGCGAGCAGGGTGAAATTTCAATTCGTGGTCCACAGGTCATGAAGGGTTACTGGAACCGTCCAGATGAAACCGACAAAGTCATGTTCAATGGTTTCTTCCGTACCGGTGATATCGGGGTGATGGACAGCCGTGGTTATGTGAAGATTGTTGACCGTAAGAAAGACATGATTCTGGTGTCTGGCTTTAACGTTTATCCATCTGAAATTGAAGAAGTTGTAGCGAAGCATCCAAAAGTGCTGGAAGTGGCGGCAATTGGTGTGCCAGACGAGAAATCAGGTGAAGTGCCGAAACTGTTCGTGGTGAAGAAAGATCCATCGCTGACCACAGAAGAAATTCTGGCCTTTGCCAAAGAAAATCTGACCGGTTATAAACGCCCACGTTATGTGGAGTTTATTGATGAACTGCCGAAGTCGAACGTCGGTAAAATCTTGCGTAAAGATTTACGTAAAACCGCTTAAGACTGTCATGAAAAAGCGCCGATTGATCGGCGCTTTTTTTATTTCTTTTGCGGGCTTTATTTTTTCATTAGCCAGCGGTCGAAGTAGGGACGTCCAACCCCCATCACCCCGAGGAAAATAAACATTGAGCCAAACTGACGGCTAAAACCGGAGGAATGGAAGCTGCCATAACTTAAAATATTATCAATCAGGCAATACACCAGAATTACGGTCACCCAGTGCCATAAAGGTAGACGTTTAATTCCCACAGCATACAGGGCCACCCACAGCACCACAAAGGTAAACAGGGTCGACCAGATATTCAGGTTGGAACAGATGACCGTTAATAAAAAGGCCACAATGGGAATCACAATTTTTAAGGCCCGATCGACTTGCAGCTGATGCTGGCGCTGTTTTTCAAGTACATCGAACATTTCTTTTTGATCAGGATTGACCATCATGAATCCTACACAATGAATAAAAACACCCTATTTAACAAAATTTATGCTTAAAACACCATGCTATGATAAAGTTTTGAAGAATTCCGATGAGAAAAAATAGATGCAAAGTATTAGTGGAATCGTCTATCTGATTCTAATCGCCTGCCTGTTGCCTTATTTATTTGCAGTAATTGCAAAAATGGCTGGCGGCTTTAAATCTGAAGATAATCAAAATCCACGTTCTTTTTTAGCCAATACTACCGGTCTGGCGGCGCGTGCCAATGCTGCCCAGCAAAACAGCTTTGAAAGTCTGCCGCTGTTTATTGCCGCCATTTTACTGGCCGAATATATGGTGATTTCGCAGTTTATTATTATGACCTTTGGCATTGCCTATCTGGTGTTTCGTCTGCTGTACGGGCTGTGTTATCTGGCCAACTGGGCGACGTTGCGCTCGATTATCTGGTTATTATCGTTACTTTGCCCGATCTGTTTATTGCTGCTGGTGATTAAACTGACCGCGTGATTGCACAGCAAAATATCTATTTTTATGTCATGAATGTATAATCGCGAAGTCATTAATAGCCGAAACCCGTTATAATTGACGCGGTTTAAAAAATTTAATTTGTGAAAGAGTGATGCCATGAGCTACAGCAATATCCCAGCGGGTAAAGATGCGCCAAATGATATCTATGTAATCATTGAAATTCCTGCCAATGCAGCGCCAATCAAATACGAAATTGATAAAGATTCTGATGCGTTATTTGTAGACCGTTTCATGGGTACTGCAATGTTCTACCCAGCAAACTACGGTTATGTACCAAATACTTTGTCTGAAGATGGTGACCCATTAGACGTATTGGTGGTAACACCACATCCGGTTGAACCAGGTTCAGTAATTCGTTGCCGCCCGGTCGGTAAATTGAACATGGAAGATGACGGTGGTATTGATGCGAAACTGATCGCGGTACCGCACGACAAATTGACCCCAATTTACAAAGACGTGAAAGAATATACCGATCTTCCACCGTTACTGATTCAACAGGTTGAACACTTCTTTGCCCACTATAAAGATTTAGAGCCAGGCAAATGGGTGAAATTGACCGGTTGGGAAGGCGCAGAGGTTGCCAAAGCTGAAGTATTAAAAGCGATTGAAGCTGCAAAATAATACGGCTTTTCCCCCCCCTCACTGATCTGTCTTGTTTAGTGAGGACGCCATAAAAAAACCTGCACACTGTGCAGGTTTTTTTGATTTAGACCTTCGCTAGGAAATTAGAATAATTTCACTGGGATGTCTAGGAATAAACGCCATTCATTGGTGTCACCAATGTAGCTTCCTTGGTATTCATCACTCGCACGGTAGTAAGAATGACGTACACGTAAGCTGGCATCTTTAGCAAAACCAGATTGAACGGTGTATTTCACCTGGTTAAAGAATTCACGTTCTTGTGCATCATCAGTTAATAACATTGAACGGTCGGTAGCTGTTGGTACATCAATATCCCAACCATATACAAAGGCTGATGTCCAAGTTAAACCAGGAACATTCATTGCAGCAAAGTCATAAGTGTATTGGAGTTGTACAGATTTCTCATCGTTACCAATGAAATCAGACAGGTAGGAGTTTGGCATATAAATGGTTTGGCCACCATCTGCAACACCTACACCTAGGTTATAGTCATAACCTGTATTACCTGTATTTTGCTGGTATGCCACCATAATATTGTGTGGACCAGTATTATAGGTGGTTGAAAGTGCCCAAATACTGTTGCTTAAGTTATTAAAGTCATTTGAAGTATGCGAGTAAGTGCGAGCAGTGCCGTCTGCCTTTGCATCCCAATCAGTATGATAACCGCTAAAGTCAAAGGTTAAGCTGCTTTGGTTTGCCAATGGATGCTTATAGTTAACATTGGCATAGTGACGCTCTAAACGGTCTTTATTGTCTACACCAAAATACGCTGTATTCAGCTGATCATTCACCTGATAACGTGCACCCCACACAATGGCACGATCTAAATCATTTTGATCGGTGGCAATCTGGTCAGAGAACTGGTTTTTGGTAAATTTACCGGCAGTTAATTCCAGGCCATCAATTTCACGGCTCGTGGCTAAAACACCAGTGAAATATTCTGGAACTAAACGCGCCGTATTGCTGGCCAATACCGGCAGGTCTAGAACTTGGGTACCATAACGTACTTCAGTATTGGAAATACGTGCTTTGACATTGACACCACCACGAGCCCATTGGTCATATGGTTCGCCATTGTTGTCATGTGGAATCATGTTATTGCCAGCGTTGTTATTGCTGCCCAGTTTAAATGACCAGTCGCCTACGGCACCGACACCCACGCCTACAGTGCCTTGGGTATAACCAGATTCAAGTTGAACAATTGCGGTTTGTGCATAAGAGCTTTGATCTTTTACACCGTTAGTTTTGTCACGGTGAATAAAACCAGTACGGAATAATACCGAACCTTCTGCACCTTCAACAAAACCTTTAGCTTCGCTTTGCTCGCTGGCAACAGCTGTAGAAATTAAAGCAGCTTGTACCAGTACTGCTAATGTTAATTTTTTCGCGTTTAGCATTGGGAGAGAGCCTCATCCAGAATGTTATGTTTCAATTTGTTTAAAAAGAACCCAGAAACCGGAAGAATTTTATAGGGAATTTGTAAAAAAGATACCGTTTTATCCATTTTTCTTTGAGAAAAATGCAAACGCTAGCGTATACAGTTTCAATCCTTGCTCTTGTAAAACACCCTTCCTGGGTCATATTGCAGAAAATTTGCTTCTCAAAACAGGAAGGCAATTTTCGCGCTTTAATGTACTGTGTTTATACTTTTTATTCAAAAAATAATTTGTGATTATGCGGTTTTAGACAGTGTGAAGATGTGGAAAATTTGGCACTTTACAGGGAGTAAAACGTACATACAAGATTTATCTCGCTGAATTTTTTACGCATTTCGTTGAAGCTATGATTAGAACTATCTCATGAATCAGTGCATTTTAGTGGAATGCAAGATTGCACTTTTTTTAAGCAGAAAAAAGCTTTTGAATGATTAAGCGACTCAAAATAGCGCATGATGTAAGCAAATATAAATGATCTGGTTTATCTCCCAACGCAGTGAAATGATCCGCACATCAGTAGGATTGAAAAAGTATCATGCTGTTTTTAAATTTTTATCTGATATTAAAAGTTTATATAAAATAATAGGTTGAAACTAATTAAAGAAAAATTGAAATCATTCTTTTTGAACAGATGCCAGTGTTGGCATAGCTATTGCAAAGCTTAAGTTGAGTTTAAAAACACAACTAAAAACGTCTGCGGACGGTTGGGGGAATCTAACAATGAAATTCACTTTAAAAGCTTTAGCAGTTGCAGCAGTAGCTTCAGCATCCAGTTTTACTTTTGCAGATGAGCCTACATCTCCGCACTCAGTATCTGGCAATATCGGTGTATTATCGAGCTATAACCTGCGTGGTATTACCAACGTGCCTGAAAATAGCGGAGCAACCTTGCAAGGTGGACTGGATTATACCCATGCCTCTGGTTTCTATGCAGGCTGGTGGGGATCTACCCTGGATTATTCTTTGGCTGAGGAAGGACGTGATGCTTTTGAAAATAACTTCTATCTAGGCTATAGCCATGCAGTAAATGATGACTTAGGTTTAACCATCGGTACGACTTACTATTATTATTATGAATCTGATGTGGAATCCAATGGTTTTGAGCTGTTATTGGGTATGAGCTATAAGGATTTAGGTGTTACGGCACAAACCCTTCTTGAAGATACGACTTGGGGGAATGCGGGGGATACTTATATTAAAGGTACTTATAGCTACGCCTTGCCGAATGATTTCAGTCTAGATACCGCTCTGGGTTTATATGCTTATGAAAAATCAGGTGACTTTATTGAAGGAACGACTGAAAGTTTTGGCTTCCGCCATTTTGACATCGGTCTAAGTAAACCACTGGGTGATACAGGTGTCACTGCCAGCATGAACTACATCATTGGTGGTTATGACCGTTTTGATGAAAAACAAAAGAATAAAGTGGTATTCGGGCTTGGTTATAGCTTCTAATCTCTTATAGAAAAAAGGCGACAAATGTCGCCTTTTTTTATTTTTATTGTCCAATCGTTTAGCTTTGCTGACCTCGATAAGATAAAGCTTCCGATAAATGAGCAGTTTGAATCTCGCTACTTTCGGCCAAATCGGCAATACTGCGCGCCACTCTTAAGACCCGATGATAGGCGCGAGCCGACAGGTTTAAGCGCTGCTGGGCCAGATCCATCATGTTCTGTGCTGGTGTGGCTAAGGCAGCAAACTGTTCCAGCTGTTTTGGACTTAAGTTCATATTCAGCATACCTTGGCGTTGCATTTGCCGTTCATAGGCCTGAATCACCCGCTGGCGAACCGTATCTGAGTTTTCCACCGCAGTTTTATCATGTAACTCATGGGCCTGTAATGGCGGTACATCAATATGCAAATCAATCCGGTCCAGGAGTGGGCCAGAAATGCGGTTCTGGTAGCGTTTAATACTTTCTGCGGAACATTGGCAGCGAATATCCTGATTAAATGCATAGCCACACGGGCAGGGGTTCATTGCGGCAATCAGCTGGAAACTGGCCGGAAAGGTAATCTGCCGCGATGCCCGGGAAATTACAATTTCCTTGGATTCCAAGGGCTGCCGCAATACTTCCAGCACTTTACGGTCAAACTCCGGCAGTTCATCTAAAAACAGCACACCTAAATGAGCCAGGGTAATTTCGCCCGGTTTTGGATGCGAGCCACCACCGACGAGTGCAATCGCTGAAGCGGTATGATGTGGGGCCCGAAACGGCCGCTGTCCAAAGCGATGCAGGGTATTGGCAATTGAATAGATACTGGCAACTTCAAGATTTTCCTGCATATTCAGGGGTGGCAAAATACTGGCCAGACGTGAGGCCAAGAGAGTCTTGCCTGTACCGGGTGGACCTTTAAAGAGCAAGGAATGGCCACCGGCAGCGGCAATTTCCAGGGCACGCCGAGGTCGCAGCTGTCCTTTGACATCCGCCAGATCAAAAGCATAGCGTTCCAAACGGGTTTCCGAGCTTGCTGCAAAAGGCTGCAGCGGCGCAGCCTGCGCCAGATGCTCACAGACCTGTTTCAGATGACTGGCCGCAAACACCTGAAAGTCGGGCAGTTGTGCAGCTTCCTGCGCATTGGGTTCCGGTAATACCAGTTGATGACCAGCCGCCTGACAGGCAATGGCAATACTTAAAGTCCCGGTGACCGGACGCAATTGGCCATCCAGCGCCAGTTCACCAATAAATTCCAGGTTGTCTGCGGCCTGTTCGGGCAATTGTCCGGAAGCAATCAGAATGCCTAAAGCAATCGGTAAATCCAGACGCGAGCCATCTTTGGGTAAGTCGGCCGGGGCCAGATTAATGGTCAAACGTTTGGTGGGAAACTGAAAACCACTGTTAATAATGGCCGAGCGAACTCGGTCTTTACTTTCACGGACCGCGGCTTCGGCCAGACCGACAATGGTTAAGGAGGGCAGACCCTGACTTAAATGGACTTCAACTTCAATGGACGGGGCATTCAGTCCAAGCAGACCCCGCGTATAAATTTTGGCAAAAGACATTGTTTTTATGTTCCGTTTTGGTGCGTTATTTTTGGTCGTTATGCGTCTTTTGTTGCACTAAGAAGGTGCTTATTCTTTGTTCAAAATCTTTTGTTCGAGTACTTCTACCTGCTGTAGCAGTTCATTTAAACGAAGATTGGCATTATTCAGTGCAGTGCGCTGACGGTCCAGCTCTTCTTTGGACACTAGATCCATTTTGCTGACGGCTTCGTTTAGCAGGGCACGCAGATTATGTTCTAAATCTTTTTTCGGTTGATCGACCTGTTCTAAGATGGTCTGTAATAAGGTTTCTATCATCATAAATTCCATTCCAGTGGACTGAAAAGCGCAGTGTAGCATTGCTCTGGCCCAGACTATAGTGTTTCAGATGAAATATGGTTTTATTCGATGCCGGAGATCGTAAATCTCTACAGAAAAATGTTTATTTTTTGAAGATTGGTGCATGAGAAAGGTATAAAATAAGATATAAATAAATCACATGCCGTAACTTCTAATTTCCCCCGACCTTAGGAGTTTTGGCATGAAATTTGAACATAAAACCTTACTGGTGAAATAAGCCGAAGGAAAACACACATGAAGCTCGTAACTGCAATTGTAAAACCCTTTAAATTAGATGACGTGCGTGAAGCACTGTCAGAAATTGGTGTTCAAGGGATCACTGTCACTGAAGTCAAAGGCTTCGGTCGTCAGAAAGGTCATACTGAACTGTATCGTGGCGCAGAATATGTTGTTGATTTTCTACCAAAAGTGAAAATCGAAATCGCCATTAGTGATGAGATGGTGGATTCAGTGATTGAATCAATCACCCGTGTAGCAAGCACCGGCAAAATCGGTGACGGTAAAATTTTTGTGACGAATCTGGAACAGGTCATCCGTATTCGTACAGGTGAAACAGGTGCAGATGCTGTTTAAGCAATTGGCACGAAGTTTGCTGAGTACCTAATAACTCACAAAAACTAGGTTGGGGGATACGAATGAAAAAAATGCTACTTGCGCTCGGCTTGTCCGGCGCGCTTTTGGGTGGTTCTGTTACTTGGGCTGAAGAAGCCGTAACAGCGCCAACTCCTTCAGAACAAATCACAGTAAATGATACTGTGGAACCTGCGCTTATTGAATCAAGCGATATCATCACTACAGAAACTGCTTTGCCTGAAGTGGCAGCGGCTGAAGAAGAAGCCGTGTTAGACACTGGTGATACCGCCTGGATTCTGGTCTCAACAGCACTTGTCCTACTTATGACCATTCCGGGCTTGGCCCTGTTCTATGGCGGTATGGTGCGCAAGAAAAATGTCCTCAGCACTATGGCGCACAGTTTTGTTGCGGCCGCAGTGGTCAGTCTGGTCTGGGTAATTATTGGCTATACCTTGGCCTTTGGCGAAGGCAATGCCTTTATTGGTAGCCTGGACAAGTTCATGCTGGCCGGTATTACCACCGATGCCTTGAGTGGTACCATTCCTGAAATCCTGTTCGTGATCTTCCAGATGACCTTTGCGATTATTACCGTGGCGATTATTAGCGGTTCGATTGCAGAGCGGATGAAATTTGGGGCCTTTGTTGCGTTCATTGCCATCTGGGTGGTGGTGGTCTATGCACCTATTACCCACTGGGTCTGGGGTGGCGGCTGGTTAGGCAACGATGGCGCGCTGGATTTCGCTGGTGGTACCGTGGTACACATTAACTCTGGTGTAGCCGGTCTGGTGGCTGCCTATATGCTGGGCAAACGTATGGGCTTGGGCCGTGAATCTATGGCACCGCACAATCTGACCTTAACTGTAGTAGGTGCGAGCTTGCTGTGGGTGGGCTGGTTTGGTTTCAACGGTGGTTCTGCGCTGGGCGCCAATGGTTCAGCAGGTTATGCTTTAGTGGTGACTCAAGTTGCCGCAGCTGCAGCCGCACTGGCCTGGTTAGTGACTGAAAAAGTGGTCCGTGGTAAAGCCTCTGTATTAGGCGGTGCTTCAGGTGCTGTGGCTGGTCTGGTGGTCATTACCCCGGCAGCAGGTTTTGTCACCGTCGGTGGTGCCTTAGCCATGGGTCTGATTGGTGGCGTGGTCTGCTTCTGGGGGATTACTGCACTGAAACGTGCCCTGAAAGCCGATGACTCTTTAGATGCCTTTGGCCTGCATGGCGTGGGTGGTATTGTAGGTGCAATTTTAACCGCCTTCTTTGCCAGCGAATTCATTATGGGCGATGCGGCACCTGCCAGCCTGATGGGTCAGCTGTGGGTGCAAGTGGAAGGTGTGATTGCCACCATTGTGTACTCTGCAGTATTAACCTTCATCATCCTGAAAGTGATTGATCTGGTAATTGGTATCCGTGTTGAATCTGATGATGAACGCATGGGTCTGGATTTAAGCCAGCATGGTGAACGGGTTGAATAATCTTTCAGCAGCATAATCAATATATTGTGTAAAACAGCCCAAAAGGGCTGTTTTTTTTCTATATATTGCGTAAAACTCTACAAAATCCTGTTTTTTTGCTACACTCTCAAATCAACTGGATTTGTTCAATTAAACCACTATGCATTGTCCATTTTGCAACGCCGCAGACAGTAAAGTGATTGATTCACGGCTGGCAGCTGAAGGCTGTCAAATTCGCCGACGTCGTGAATGTATTAGCTGTGGTGAACGTTTTACCACCTTTGAAAGTTATGAAGTGGTGATGCCACGCGTCATTAAATCGGACGGTAAAAATGAGCCCTTTGATGAAGCCAAACTGCGCCGTTCATTGATGCATGCCTTGCAAAAACGTCCCGTGACCCAGGAACAGATTGAAACAGTACTCAGTGATATCCAGCTACAAATCCGCCGTCTGGGCGAACGTGATGTCAAATCGCGCACCATCGGGGAAATTGTCATGCAGTCTTTATTCTCGCTGGATCATGTGGCCTATGTGCGTTTTGCTTCGGTGTATCAGGACTTTCAGGATGTGGAAGCCTTCCGCCGTCAAATTGAACAAATGCAGCAACGTGAATACTAAGCTCAACGCGCAAGAGTGGTGACATGTCCGAGTTAACTCAAGACCAAATCTGGATGCAGCGTGCCATTGAACTGGCGCGGCTCGGACAGTACTCGACCAAACCGAATCCGAATGTGGGCTGTGTGCTGGTTAAAGACAGACAGCTGGTGGGAGAGGGCTATCATCCGCGTGCCGGACAGCCACATGCCGAAGTATTTGCCTTACGTGATGCCGGCGATGCCGCCCGCGGTGCAACCGCTTACGTGACTCTGGAACCTTGTGCGCATTATGGACGTACCCCGCCTTGTGCCAAAGGTCTGGTCGAAGCCGGTGTAGCCAGAGTGGTGGTGGCTTGTCCTGATCCGAATCCGCTGGTGGCTGGTAAAGGCGTGCAGATTCTGCGCGATGCCGGAATTCAGGTGGAGGTAGGCGTGCTGGAACAGCAGGCGCATCAGCTGAATCTGGGCTTTTTAAAAGCCATGGCCATGGGTCAGCCTTATGTCCGTTTAAAAGTGGCGTCGAGTCTGGATGGGCGTACTGCCATGGCCTCCGGTGAATCGAAATGGATTACCGGCAATCCGGCTCGTCTGGATGTACAGCACTGGCGCGCAATTTCAGCAGTGGTGATTACCGGGATTGAAACCGTACTGGCCGATGACTGTCAGCTCAATGTCCGTCAGCTGGCGACACATCAGGACATCAGCAGCATTGTCCAGCCGAAACGGCTGGTGCTGGATCGTCAGGGACGCTTGCCCTTAACCGCCAAAATGCTCGAGCAGCCAGACAGTGTGATGGTGATGGGTCCGTATCGGGCCGAGCTTGAGGCGCTGGGCGTGATCCAGCTCGAGGTTCAGCCTTTGGATCAACTACTTCGAACTTTGGTGCAGCAGTATCAGCTGTATGATGTGCTGATTGAAGCCGGTGCGACACTATCGACCGCCTTTTTACAGCAGCAACTGGTCGACGAAGTGATCAGTTATGTGGCTCCGACCCTGTTAGGCCGGTCTGCACGTGTCATGTTTCAGGCAGAATTTGAGCGTATGGCACAACAACTTCGATTTAAACTTTGCGACGTCACTCAATTCGGTGATGATGTGCGCTTAAGGTTAACCCCTTCTCAAGAGACGTTATGAATTCAGAGTCTACGGTTTATCACAAACGTCGTCACGCCGCACGTACGACAGATGAATATCTTTTCCATCAGCTGGTTCCTTATCTGGGGAATAAACGTCGTCTGTTACATCTGATTCTGGAAGCGCTGGAGCAGACCGGCACCCTGAACAAAGGCGGCCGCGCCCCGATCTTCGCTGACTTTTTTGCCGGTTCAGGCGTGGTTTCACGTCTGGCCCGACAAAATGGCTATCGGGTAATTGCCAATGACTGGGAACCGTATAGCCATGCGCTGAATCATGCGATTTTGGCCTGTGTAGAAGCGCCGGCGTTTAAAGAGCTGGGCGGTTATCAGAAAGCGATTGATTATTTAAACCGTTTGCCGGAAGTCAAAGGCTGGGTCACGCATAACCTGTGCCCACGCAATGATGAAATCTATGATCCGACCCGTGACCGTTTATTCTTTAAACGCCGTAACGGAATGCGTATTGATGCCATCCGCCAGCAGATTGCCACCTGGCAGGCGCAAGGCGCGATTGATGATGTCGAGATGAGCGCGCTGCTGGCGCCTTTGCTGTATTCGGCCAGTTTTGTCAGCAACACCTCCGGGGTCTTTAAAAGTTTCCATCATGGCTGGGGCGGTAAAACCCAGACTGCACTGGAACGGATTGAATCTTTACTGTGGTTAACCCCAAGCCGCTTCTGTGAAATTGGTGATCCGAAACGTCCGGCTGCCGAAATGTGGTGTGTTGATGCCCAGCATCTGGCCAACCAGATGAGCGGTTTTGAAGTGGATGTGGCGTATTTAGATCCGCCATATAACCAGCATGCTTATAGCAGTAACTATCATGTGTTAAATGCCTTAACCTTGTGGGATCAGGTTGATTTACCAACCCCGGATACCAAAGGCTTTAAGAGCGGCATTGACCGTGCTTGGCGCAAAGAGCGTCCGAGTCCGTATAACTCGTCCAAGCACGCCAAAGAAGCGTATGAGAAACTGTTAGAAACCATTAATGCACGTTATATCCTGACCAGTTACTCCACCGATGGCAATATCAGTGCAGTGGATTTGTTGCAGGCCAATTTAAAACGTGGCCGGGTCAGCCTGTTAACCCAGGATGTACCGCGTTACCGGGTCAGCAAGCAGCGTCAGTCTGAACGTGCACGAGTACTGGAATTTATTGTGATTACCGATACCCATGCCAAGTCTGGCCCGCCAATCCGGCAGTTGCTGGGGCAGTTGCATCACTTTGCCGAGCTGGGCGGGGTCGATACCAGCGGTGTTAGCACCCAACTGGCCTTGTGGTAAGCACTAGAGACAATAAGAGAAAAGACTATGTTTACAGGAATTATTGAAAGCGTGGGCAAAGTGGACAGCCTGCAAAGTGTTGGTGGTGATGTCCGCCTGCGTATTCAGACCGATCTGGATATGTCCGATGTACATCTGGGGGATTCGATTGCCACCAATGGCATCTGCCTGACCGTGATTGAGTGGGGCGATAACTGGTACGCGGCCGATGTGTCACGGGAAAGTTTAAACCGGACTACCTTGGGAAACTGGAAAGTTGGCCAGCCGGTGAATGTGGAAAAAGCCATGTTGCCGACCACCCGTTTTGGCGGACATATTGTCAGTGGCCATGTCGATGCGGTCGGTGAAATTACCTTGGTGCGTGAAGATGCGCGTTCCTTATATTTTGAAGTCACTGCACCGGCTGAAATTGCCAAATATCTGGCCGAAAAAGGTTCGGTGACTGTAGATGGCATTAGCCTGACCATTAACCATTTACGTGGCAGTGTAATCAGCCTGAACCTGATTCCGCATACCGCAGAGCGTACCAATATTGGCACCTGGAAAACTGGCAGCAAAGTCAATCTGGAAGTGGATGTTTTGGCGCGTTATATCGAGCGTTTACTGCTCGGTGAAAAAGCCGCAGAAACCACGGCACAGTCGAAAATCAGTATGGACTTTCTGGCCGAAAATGGCTTCTTAAAATAAGTCCTGACGCTGCTGTACAGAACAGTCTGATTGAAAAAATTAGACTGTTTTTTTATTTTTAGCGATAATTCAGGCTGCGCGAAACAGAGTAACTTACGTTGGTTAAGTGTAGATGATTGATTTTTTGCTAAATTTTGAACAGTGGCTACCTGTGTTGCTCAACAACTATGGGGTCTGGATTTATGCAATTTTATTTTTAATTATCTTTGCGGAAACCGGTTCGGTATTTATGTTTTTCCTGCCGGGAGACAGTCTGCTGATTGCCATTGGCGCCTTATGTTCAACCACCGATGTGGTGCATTTACACTATATGGCGATTTTACTGTGCCTGGCCTCTATTCTTGGCTATAGCGTGAATTACTATACCGGCAAGGTCTTGGGGCTGAAGTTTTTTAATGACCATTCGCGTTATTTCAAACCGGAATATATCGTCAAAACCAACCGCTATTTTATGAAGCATGGCGGTAAAACCATTCTCATTGCACGGTTTATTCCTTTTGTCCGTTCTTTTGCACCGTTTGCTGCCGGTTCCGGACATATGCCCATCGCCAGCTTTACGGCCTATAACATTGCCGGTGGCATTATCTGGATTGTGTCTTTATTGGCCATCGGTTACGGTCTGGGCAATATCCTGTCGTGGCTGGGTCATATTTTTTAATATAAACAGTGCTGAAAAACCGCACGTACAAAAAAGCCCACGCGGGGTGGACTTTTATCTTGCGGGGAGAAATTCGCTGACCTTAGTGCTTGATCACTGTGACAGAGGTACCGCCTAAACGTGGACTGGCTTCGGCAACCGGTGCTAAAGAAAATGTACCTTTTTCAGCTTCTTTGGTCAGGTAAATATAAAGCGACTGGAAATCTGCACGGCTGATTAATAAATCCTGAGCAGTAATATGCCATTGTTCACCACTATGCAGATGGTCAATTTTGCTCGATATTTGTGTCAAGATACCCATTTTAAACCCTAATTATAAAAATAATTTTTACTTTAAAAGGCAGCAGTACTGCTATTCAAAGTATGACTATCTTGTGACAAAAATATTTCACTTTCATGACGCTTGGGCGAGAAATTCTGCCTCACACCCGATTGATCTTTCAGATGGGCCGGTTTAAATCTGCATTTACTGACACCGTACCGGGTTTTTCACGCCAGAAGGCCGACATTTAGGCCTCTTTGGAAAATTGGGAATGTTTTAAAATATATTCAATTTCTTCCTGGGCAGCGGCTTGTAGCTGGCTGCGGAACTGTTGTACTGCTTCTTCAATCCGGGTTTCGGCTTCCAGTTCCAGACGTACCCGCACACTGTCGAGTTCCGACAGAATCTGTTCATCGGCAATACGCACGCCTTTGGCAAAATTGAAACTACCATTTTCCGGATTTTTTTGATAACGCGCAGTGTAGTCCAGAATCTCCTGATCCAGCTGGGTGCGTAAACTGGCCAGGGTTTCGGTCTGCGCGGCAAACTGTTGCAGTTCATCCTGATACAGAGCCTGCGCATACGCGGCCTGATCGGCGCGTTGTTGGGCCAGACGTTGCTCCAGCATCTGCTGGCGGCGAATACGCGCTTCTTCAATTAACTGGATTTTCAGTTCGGCATAGGCCTGATCAATTTTCTGAAAGGACTGTTGCTGTTGCTGCTGATCGTACTCTACCCAGCGTTTGAGGTCGCTGTCCGGTTGCAGCACCTCGCTAATCCGATGCAGGTCATCAATAAAGGTCTGACGCACAGCTTCAGGCGCAGTTAACCAGCGCTGTTTAAAATCTGGACCAACATTTAATGCCACGCTGCATCTCCTTTGGGGTGGTTCTATAATTTGTGGGTTTGCGGCTCAATACCTAAACGACGATATTGTTTATATTTTTCCCGACCAAGCTGTTTGGCGGTTTCATGATTTTCAATGATTTCGATAATGTGACTAAATTTGGCGAACTGTTCAAGAGCCTGTTCGTTAAAATTAAACACAATCCAATCATTTTCAGTTGGCAACTGCGCTGAAATACAGACCTGTGCCGTAGGCTCATCAATACCATGCGGAATAAAACTGCCGGCATCAAAGCTCCACAGCCGTTCATCCAGCGCCCGTTGCAATGCCGGGTCTGCGCTATACAGCCAGATGCGCTGTGGTTCACGCAGGATTTTCCGGCATAAACGGCAAGTGCTGTCCACTTGCCGTTCAGGACTTTTTTCAAACAGATAAAAGCTGACTTTAGCCATGCTGCTCTGCACGGTTGGCCAGGAATTGCATCAGTAGCGGTACCGGACGGCCTGTTGCACCTTTATGGGTTCCTGAATTCCAGGCAGTGCCGGCAATATCCAGATGCGCCCAGCGATAGTCACGAGTAAAGCGTTGCAGGAAGCAGGCTGCAGTCACAGAACCGGCTTTTGGACCACCAATATTGCCAATATCGGCAAAAGGTGAATCTAATTGTTCCTGATAGTCATCAATCACCGGCATACGCCATACACGGTCAAAACTCTGCTGGCCGGCCTGGGTCAGTTCCTGTGCCAGTTCATCATCTGGTGTGAACAGACCGGTTAACACCGAACCGAGCGCAATCACACAGGCACCGGTTAAGGTCGCCACGTCAATGACCAGTGCCGGGTTAAAACGCTGGATATAGGTCAGGGCATCACACAGCACCAGACGGCCTTCGGCATCGGTGTTCAGGATTTCGACAGTCTGACCGCTCATGGTGGTGACAATATCGCCCGGACGGGTGGCTTTGCCCGATGGCATATTTTCCGCTGCGGCAATGGCTGCCACCACATGAATCGGCAAGCGTGATTCACACAGCGCACGTACGGTCCCCAAGACTGAGGCTGCACCGCACATATCGAATTTCATTTCGTCCATGCCAGCACCCGGTTTCAGGGAAATACCGCCGGTATCAAAGGTAATACCCTTACCGACCAGTACAATAGGTGCCTGCTCAAGATTGGCCTTGTATTCCAGGGTAATCATGCGGCCCGGACGCTCGGAACCCTTGCTGACCGCAAGGAACGCACCCATGCCCAGGTCAGCCATATGCTGTTCATTCAGCACGGTTACTTTGAGTAAATCCGGGAATTCTTCTGCCAGTGCCAGTGCCTGATCAGCCAGATATTCCGGGAAGCAGATGTTCCCCGGACGGTTGCCTAAATCGCGGGCAAAATTCTGACCAGTATGTACCGCTTCAATAAATTTCAGCTGATGGGCAGTTAACGGGCTTTGTGTGGCAATCAATTGAATCTGCTCTAATACAAATTCATTCTTTTTGGTTTTAAATTCATCAAAACCGTAGGCGGCCTGGGTCAGGCTCAAGGCAAAAATATAATGCAGTTCTTGTGGCAGGACTGATAGATCTACCGCAATGCTGCTAAATTTTTTCTGTGCGGTTTTTACAATGGTTTGCGCCAGTTTGGCCAGTTTAGCCGGCTGTAATTCGCTGCTTGAACCAAGGCCAATCAGCTGGCTGAATGCCGGCAAGTTGTCCTGTGCTGTCAGGCTTAAGCTTTCATTAAAGCCGGATTTAAATTGTACGGCCTGGGTGATGCTATCTAAATTTTTGATTTTATAGTGATCTGCGGTTGTACGAAGGGTATTGGCATCGACCAGAATAAATAAAGCAGCTGCGGTGACATTGTCTTGGTATGTCGGATGAATCGTCAGTTTCATATGCGTTATATAGGCCTTTTAAAATTTTAAAACCATTAAACCATTGAAACATTTTCATGAATAGAGTTTCAATGTGAAACAACAGTATAGGTTTTATATTTTCAACATTCGGGTAAACTATCGCTAGTTTTATTCCCTCGTTTTCTGGAAGCATTAATTTGATTATTCGGCGTTATCTGGTCAAGCAAGTTGTGTCGACATCCTTGGTTGTGATTGCCTTATTGACCTTGATCATGATGGGTGGCCGGCTGATCAAGTATTTTGGCGTCGCCGCGCAGGGGCGTCTGGATGCGGGGATTCTGTTTAGCATTATTGGCTACCGTCTGCCGGAATTTTTAACCCTGATTTTGCCACTGGGCTTTTTTATTGGCCTGATGCTGGTGTTTGGCCGGCTTTATGTCGATCATGAAATGGCAGTGTTAAATGGCAGCGGTGTCAGTCGTAACCAACTGGCACGTTTATTAGTCCCGATGACGGTGGTATTTCTGGCGGTGCAGGCCATGCTGATGGTTTGGGCAGCACCGTGGGGGATTCGCCAGTTTGAAGAATTGACCACCAATCAGGCGGTCCGTACCGGTTTCGATCTGGTGCGGCCAAAAGAGTTTATTTCTTCGGGGCCCTATACCATTTATGCCGGCGACCTGTCAGAAGACCGGCGTAATCTGAAAGATATTTTCTTCTACCAGCGTGCTGACCGTCCGGGCAAACCGGATATCATGATTCTGGCCAAAGAGGCGACCCGGATTGAACTGTCCAATGATCCGGCCAATGTGGTCGATCTGGTCGAAGGGCGCCGTTATGAAATTTATCCGGATCGTCCGCAGTATTCTCAGGCTGAATTTGCCAGCTATCGTTTGCGTCTGGAAAGTGATCAGGAAGCCAAATTCCAGAGCACCGAAGTGGAAGCCCTGCCAATCGGGCAATTGTGGGATAACCGTGAGGACCCGGTGGTGGCCAGTGAGCTGGGCTGGCGCATCTTCGTACCGTTTTCAATTCTGGTGGCGCTGCTGCTGGCGGTGGCTTTATCAGAAGTCAGTCCGCGTCAGGGACGTTATTTAAAACTGTTTCCGGCCCTGCTGATTTTTGCCAGCCTGATTGTGGCGCTAATGGCGGTCAAAACCCGGATCAGTAAAGAAGAAATGGGTATCTGGGCCTATCCGCTGGTGCTGATGGTCTATGCCATTGCGGCGGCGCTGTTCTCGCGTAAACAGAAACTGGCACCCAAAATCAAGAAACAGATTCAGCGAGTGAGGTCTTAATATGTTCGCACGTCGTATAGTGGCCAAGCATGTGACCAAAACGACCGCACTGGCGATGTTGGGGGCAACCGCGGTGTTGTCCGGCTTACAGGTATTATTTACCTATCTGGGTGAACTCGGTTCCCTAAAAGAAGGCTATGGCGCGCTGGATGCCTTATGGCATGTGCTCTGGGGTGCGCCCGGTTATCTGTATGAAATTCTCCCGATTGCCGCATTAATTGGCGCGGTGCTGGGCCTGGGCACGCTGGCTTCAAACAGTGAGTTGATTGTGATGCGTGCCGCTGGTATCAGCCTGTGGCGGATTGTCGGCTGGGTGGTGCGTTCGGCGCTTATTCTGGTGGTGCTGTCTTTTGCCTTAAGTGAATGGGTGATTCCCTATACCAACGAGCGCGCAGAAAGCGTCAAGAAATATCGCAGCGTGGCTGAACTCGGTGAAGTCAAAGGCTACTGGACCCGCGAAGGGCAGCGCTTTATTTATATTGACTATGCCAACTCGCAGGGCACACTGAAGAATATTCAGGTCATCGACTTCGATGATAACTTCCGCTTACGCGGTACCTTAAATGCCGAACAGGGCCAGTTTGTCGAAGATGGCGCCTGGTCACTGCAAAACAGCCGCCAAATGGACATTCTGCCAGAGGGCAATGCTATTGCTGATCAGCAGGCCACGCAGCCTTTATCGCTGGCCTTGCAACCAAAATATGTACACATGGTCACCATCGACCCGGAAGATTTATCACCCAGCCAGCTGGTCAGCTTCATGAGCTATATGCATGAGTACAGTCAGGTGCCGAAAAGCTATCAGTTGGCTTTCTGGCAAAAAGTTGGTTCTCCATTTGCCCTGATTGCGCTGGTGCTGATTGCCTGTTCCTTTATTTTTGGACCGCTGCGCCAGCAGTCGATGGGTTTCCGTCTGGTGATAGCCTTGTTTGTCGGCCT
Source organism: Acinetobacter sp. Q186-3 (assembly GCF_013420655.1). NCBI lineage: Bacteria > Pseudomonadati > Pseudomonadota > Gammaproteobacteria > Moraxellales > Moraxellaceae > Acinetobacter > Acinetobacter sp. Q186-3. The sequence goes on from NZ_VOXS01000002.1 coordinate 40,860, forward strand.
AGGCTTTTTCTATTTACAGGATTTCCTCGGTTATGCCAGCCTGATTTATGCGCCATCTCCAGCCTGGTTTGTGTTTATCCCGATTATTCTGATGTTTGTGGTGGGTGGTTATCTGCTGCAACGTGCCCGATAAGCCGGCAATTGAACAAAACGATAGTGTGGCGCGGTTGAAACCATCAGCCGTGCATGGTGTCCGAACTGAAAATTCGGTAAGATATGCGATTAATTTGTAGACTAAAAGAGTGTGAACTATGACGGATGCAACTGCAGGCAAAATCCCTCACGTACTGGTCATTATGGATGGTATTGGGCATCGTGAAGCTGTTGAGGACAATGCGTTCCTGGCGGCACAACGTCCAAATTTGACCGCTATGCAGGAAAAGCATCCGCATGGGTTGATTTCAGGTTCAGGTGAAGATGTGGGCCTGCCAGATGGTCAGATGGGTAACTCCGAAGTGGGCCATATGAACCTGGGTGCCGGCCGTGTGCTATATCAGGACTTTACCCGCATTACCAAAGATATCCGTACCGGTGCTTTCTTTGAACATGAAGTGCTGGTCGATGCAGTCGAGAAAGCCAAAGCTGCGGGCGGTGCCGTGCACTTAATGGGCCTGCTGTCGGAAGGTGGTGTGCACTCACATGAAGACCATATTGTGGCAATGGCGGAGCTGGCGCTGAAACGTGGTGCAACTGTTTATTTACACGCATTTCTGGATGGCCGTGATACTCCGCCAAAAAGTGCGCAGCCCTCTTTGCAAAAACTGGATGCCCTGTTTGCCCAATATCCAGGCCAAGGCCGGATTGCCAGCATGATCGGCCGTTATTTTGCCATGGACCGCGACAATCGTTGGGATCGTGTAGAACAGGCTTATCGTCTGTTAACAGAAGGTGAAGCAGTCCGTACTGCAGCAACCGCCGTAGCTGGTCTGGACGCAGCTTATGCAGCCGATGAAAGCGATGAATTTGTTAAAGCTACCCGTATTGGTGAGGTTGCGGCAATTCAGGATGGCGACAGCGTGGTGTTCATGAACTTCCGTGCAGACCGTGCCCGTGAACTGACCAAAGCCTTTGTGGAAACCGACTTTGCCGGTTTTGAGCGTAAAGTGGTGCCGCAGCTGGCCAAGTTTGTGATGCTGACCCGTTACCAGGCCACCATTGATGCACCTGTGGCTTATATGCCAGAAGCATTAAAAAACTCGCTCGGTGAATACCTGTCAGACCTGGGTAAAACCCAGCTGCGTATTGCCGAAACCGAAAAATATGCACACGTGACCTTCTTCTTTAGTGGCGGCCGTGAAGATGAATATCCGGGCGAAAAGCGCATTCTGATTCCATCACCAAATGTAGCAACTTATGATCTCAAGCCAGAAATGAGCGCGTATGAAGTGACAGATGAGCTGGTGGCAGCGATCAATTCAGGTGAATATGACTTGTTGGTGGTCAACTATGCCAATGGCGATATGGTGGGTCATACCGGTGTGTTTGATGCAGCGGTGAAAGCGGTAGAAGCAGTGGATACCTGTCTGGGCCGTGTGTATGAAGCTGTAATGGCCAAGCAGGGTCATATGCTGATTACTGCCGACCATGGTAATGTCGAGCAGATGCAGGACTATGACAGTGGTCAGGTCCATACCCAGCATACTACCGAGCTGGTGCCGTTTATTTATGCCGGCCCGACCCAGGCGGTGATTGCAGAGGGTGGTGTTCTGGCCGATGTGGCACCGACTTTACTGAGTCTGATGCAACTGCCAATTCCTGCAGAAATGCAAGGGCGTAATTTAATTACCCTGACTCCATAAACTGCCAACAGATAGGTGAAAGGATGGTTCCACACTGGAAACGCATGCTTGTTGCAACAACATTGATGATGTGTGTGAACCTGCCTGTCTGGGCGGCAGAAGATCAAGATCCGCTGGCACTAGAAGAAACCACTGAGCAGGACTATGTGGAAGTGCCGGTCGAATCGATCCAGCAGTTTGTCAAAATTTATGGGCTGGTCAAAGCCAATTATGTCACGGAAAAAAGTGACGAAGCTTTGTTTGCTCAAGCCATTCAAGGTCTGGTTTCCGGACTGGACCAGTATTCGCGTTATCTGAATGCCGAAGATTACCGTGCCTTGGTGCAATATACCGAAGGTGATCTGGCCTCGGTCGATTTTAATTTACGTTACGATGCCCAGCAGCATCAATGGCAGATCCACAATTTAAGACCCGATGCCGACTCGGCCAAACAAGGCCTGCGTAATGGTATTTCGGTCTTTAAAATCGACAATCAGGAACTGCAAAAGCTCAATCAGGATCAGGTCAATGCCTTGTTGATGGGCGCGGTTGGCTCCAATATCACCTTGCAACTGACCGCAAGCGCGCAGCCGATTCGTCTGGTACGCAACAGAAAAGTCGAAACCGATATTCAGGCGCAGATGCTGAGTAATCAGGTACTACTGATTAAAGTCAAAGTCTTCCAGCAAGATACTGCCAATGAAATCAAGGAACTGATCGAACAGTACAGCACACCACGGCTAAAGGCGGTACTGTTTGACCTGCGCAATAATCCGGGTGGTTTACTGTCCTCGGCGGTTGAATCAGCCGATCTGTTCTTGAATCAGGGCGTAATTGTTTCTACCAAAAGCCGCGCTGAAGGCGACCAGCAATTTCAGGCTTTACCGAGTTTTGAATTCCAGAATCTAAAGGTCGGTGTGCTGATTAACCAGCGTTCGGCCTCGGCTGCAGAAGTGTTTACTGCCGCCTTAAAAGATCATGGCCGTGCCTGGGTGATTGGTGAAAAAAGTTATGGCAAAGGGGTGGTACAGAAGCTGTTTCCGCTGTCAGATGGCACCGCCTTACAAATGACGGTTTCTCACTATTACACCCCGCAAGGCAAAATGATTGAAGGGGTCGGGATTGAACCGAACCAGCGCTATGCACTGCAACAGGATATGAAAGAAGACAATTATCTGGACCATGTTGCAGAGCTACTGTTAAGTCATAAATAGGCGCAGGGTTCGCACCTTATTCATCGGTATCCAGTCCGAATTTCTTTAGTCGATAACGCAGGGAACGAAACGACATCCCCAGTTTTTTCGCAGCCAGGGTCCGGTTCCAATGGGTCAGATTCAGTGCATTCAGCAAAATCTCTTTTTCGATTTTCTCCAGAAACAGCTCCAGTCCTTCTTCCGGCAGTTTACGCGGAGCAGCGGGCAGGGCATCAGCTGTAACCGGTGTTGCCGGGTCAGCTTCTGGCTCGGCCAGCGGTGCCATTTTGCGTAAGGGTGCGGTCTGCAGATGTGGCAGATCAATCACATCATCATCACTCAAGGTCATGGCGCGTTCAATGATATTGCGTAGCTCACGCACATTACCCGGATAATACTGTTCCAGCAAAAACTGCTGGGCACGTTCTGACAGGGTTTTGCTGTGTATATCCCATTCCTGGGCAATTTTCTGAATAAAATGCTGGGCCAGCAATAAAATATCCTGACCGCGCTCACGTAGCGGTGGCAGCACAATATCCATTACATGAATCCGGAAGAACAGATCCTGACGGAACCGGCCTTGCTGGACTAACGCTTCCAGGTCCTGATGGCTGGCACTAATAATCCGGAAATCAACATCAATTTCCGTATCGGAACCGACCGGACGAATCCGTTTTTCCTGCACCGCGCGCAGCAGTTTTACCTGCATATTGAGCGGCAGTTCGGCAATTTCATCCAGGAACAGGCTACCGCCGTGTGCCGATTGAATCAGACCCTGTTTGTCCTGCGCTGCACCGGTAAAGCTGCCTTTTTTATGGCCGAAGAATTCGCTTTCCATCAAATCGCCCGGAATCGCGCCACAGTTAATGGCAATAAAAGGCCCGTCACTGCGGTTGCTGAGGCGATGCACCAGATTGGCCACCACTTCTTTCCCGGTGCCTGATTCACCGCTAATAAACACCGGTGCCTGCGAGCGGGCAATTTTTTTCAGGGTGGTGCGCAGTTGCTGAATCGGTAGAGATTGCCCGATCAGCATCCGCTGTTCCAGCTGGTCCGCTTCCTGACTATGTGCTTTAAACAGCGGCTGATTCAGTGCTTTTTCCAGCAATTGTTCGAGGTGTTTCTGGTTAATCGGTTTGCTGACAAAATCAAAGGCCCCGGCTTTGAGCGCGGCAATGGCAATTTCCATATTGCCATAGGCCGTCAGCACCGCAACCGGCAGCTGCGGAAAATGCTGGGCAATCAGCTCGACCAGTTGCAGGCCATTTCCATCAGGCAAATTCAGATCGGTGATGCAAGCATCATAGTGATGACTGGACAGCAACTGCCGTGCCTGCTCCAGCCGGTGTGCCACGTGTGTTTGAATCCCCATGCGCGCCAATGTCATTTGCATGAGCGTGCATAAATCTTCCTCGTCATCGACGAAGAGAACGAGTGGTTGTTCCACTAAACTTCCCCAAAAAACTATTTATTTACGTCAACAGGTGAGCATTCAATCCTGAAACATGCTCCTTGTTTTTGTTCTACATAGCGCAGCTTGGCCCGATTGGCCTCGCAGAAACTATGTGATAAGTATAATCCTAAACCAGTTCCACTAATTTCGGTACTAAAAAATGGTTGAAACAGGTAGCGAATATCATGTGAAGCCACGCCGCTGCCATAATCTTTGACATCCATATAGACCGTGTCCTGCTGGCGATAAAGTTGCAGTTCAATTGGATGATCCGGCGCATTGTGGCGCTGGGCATTACGGATCAGGTTAATCAGCACCTGACGCAGCTGGGATTCATCAAACAGAATCTGCAGAGGTTCGGGCTGGCTGACCTGAATCTGGCTGGCCAGATCGGCCAGATCATCCTGGATCAGCTGCGGAATAAAACGCGCCAGATCAATCTGCACCGGTGTGGTTTCCTTATTTTTCACCATGCTCAGGGTGTCATCAATGATCTTGTCAATGCGCTGCGACTGCTTGTCAATCATCTGGCTCAGCATCTGCTGCTGATCGGTATCGCTGCCAGCCAGCAGGCGATTGGCCTGGACAATGGCCGCCAGCGGATTACGAATTTCATGGGCAATACTGGCCGAAAGCTGGCCCAGTGCTGCCAGTTTCAGTTGCTGCACACGCTGGTTGATTTGCCGTGCATCCTGCAGCACCAGCAAGGTTAAGGTCTGCTGCGGCACCACCAGCTTTTGTACCTGAATCTGGATCAGGAAATGACTGAGCTGCGATTCAAACTGGAATTTTTCGCCGTTAGAGAGCTGGTCAAACTGCAATAATTGAAATAGGTCGGGCTGTACTTTATACAGTGGATATTTGTCGAAAGCATACAGCGGATTAATACCCAGCAAATGGCAGGCGGCCGGATTACTGACCATAATATGGCAGTTTTCATCCAGCACCAGATAGCCCATATCGGTCTGTTCCAGAATATAGCGGTTAATATTCTTTAGCCGGTTCAGTTCCAGTGATTGGGAAAAGTTCAGGTGCTCCAGAATCTGGAAACGGCGGACGGCAATCTGGCCAAAACGGTAAATAATAAAAAACAGGAACGAGAGCAGGGCACTTTGCCCGATGCGATCCAGAGAGGAAAAATCCAGTAATGTGCCAACAAAATGCTGATAGGTGACACAAATCATTGCCACCAGGGTAATGAACAGCGCCTTGCTTTTTTCCAGCAATAACGTCGCGGCGAAAATCGCAATCACAAACAGCAGGCTTAAATGCAGGCTCGGTCCATCCAGCGCAAAGGTCAGGCTGCTGAGCACCAGTACATCAACACTGAAAATCAGCGTGAGTTGTAGCGGAATCCTGTGCCGGACATAGCGAAAATACAGCAGCTGGGCACAGCTAAAAATAAAATACAGCACCAGACTGGCGGCATACAGCCGTGGATGCTGATAATCATGATTGAGAGTTTGAGTGGTGAGTAAATAAATCAGCAGCAAACAGAAGGCAATTATCAGCCGATACGCCCCGTACCATAGCCCGAGATGGTACTGGTTCAGTTCAGCTTGCGTACGGCGGATATCCATGAGGCATAAACCGCTTAAGGTTTAATTAATCCGTAGCGAATGGCCAGATGGGTCAGTTTGACATCACTGTCGATATTCAGTTTTTCAAAAATACGGTAGCGATAGGTGTTTACGGTTTTCACGCTGACGAACAGCTTGTCAGCAATTTCCTGCGCGCTAATACAGTTCACCACCATCATTGCCACCTGCATTTCACGTTCCGACAGGCTGTCGAACGGTGATTGCTGGGTGTCTGACAGGTAGGAACTGGCCAGTTGCTCGGCAATATCGGCACTAAAATATTTACCGCCCTGCATGACTTTTTTAATGGCACGCACCATTTCCGAGACAGGTGCACCTTTGGTGATATAGCCTTTGGCACCGGCTTTGAGTAATAAAGAAGGATAGGGTTCTTCGGCCAGACCACTGACCGCCAATACCTTGGTTTCCGGGGCAGTCTGTAATAAACGGCGCGTGGTTTCTACCCCGCCAATGCCCGGCATGTTCACGTCAAGCAGGACCACATTGGGATGATGCTGGCGCACCAGATTAATGGCTTCTTCCCCAGATTCAGCTTGTCCAATGACCTGAACATCGGTGTGGTCTTCGAGCATACGGCAGATGCCGGTACGAACCAATTCATGATCATCTACCACTAAAACTGTGATCACCTAGACTCTCCCTCTCACTAAAATCATCTTTTTTGTTACATATAGCAAAATTAGCTTGCAATCAACCGACAAAATTGGCCATCCTATTCTTAACCTAAAGTGAAAAATTCTGCACAATGTCGGAGGCTAAAATTGGTTCCGTGCTGTGTTGTAAATGTAAGGCATATTTGAGGTAATACGCAAATGTATCTTACCTCCCTGAGTTGAGTAAGCAATAGTGAAAAATTCTAAGAAGTTATTAATGCATGTGCTGGGAGCATCGGTTCTGCTCGGCATGAGTTCAGTCAGTACTGCTGAAATCGTCATGAACCCTTCCTCGGGGAGTAACGCCCAGGCAACGCTAAGCTGGTCATCTGAAGAGGCCAATCAGCTGCTGAATGGCGATGTGATGACCACCGCCACGACTTCTGTGACCGAGCAGGTGGTGGAACCGTCACCACAAGGCTCAACCAAAATTACCACCACGGTACGCAGTTCCAGCACACCGGCGCCAGCCAGCACGGTTAGCAGAACCAGCCCGATTCTGGATACTGCATCCTATAGCAACCAGCCCACTGTGAACGCACGTGCCGCACTGGTGATGGATGCCAATACCGGTGAAGTGCTGTACAGTAAAAATACCAATACCGCGTTGCCGATTGCTTCAATTACCAAAGTGATGACTGCGGTAGTGACGGCAGATGCGCGTTTAAATATGTCTGAGCAAATTACCTTGCAGCAGATTGATTTTGCCGGTGCAGCAGGCAAGAACTCGAGTTCGACCCTGCGTGTGGGCGACAAGATGAACCGTGCTGAAGCCTTATTATTTGCCTTAATGAAATCAGAAAACCCGGCCGCAGCAGCGCTGGCGCGTACCTATCCAGGTGGACGCAGCGCGTTCGTGGCTGCCATGAACAACAAAGCGCGTGAGCTGGGCATGCATTCGACCCGCTTTACCGAATCGACCGGTTTGGACCCACGCAATGTATCATCGGCGCGTGATTTAGGTATTCTGGTCAGTACCGCGTCACAATATGGCCTGATTCGCCAGTTTTCGACCACGCCAAGCTATGACTTTAACCTAGGTTATCGGGTGCTGAAATCGAACAATACCAATTCGCTGGTGCGTAATGGTGGCTGGAATATTAACCTGTCTAAAACCGGCTTTATTAATGAAGCAGGGCGTTGTCTGGTGATGCACACCACTTTAAATTCACGTCCGGCGGTGGTGATTATTTTAGGGGCCAGCAATACCCAGGCGCGTAATAACGATGCTACTCGTTTAATGTCCTGGACCAGCCAGTTACCAAAACGGATTTAAGCTGAATTGTTCTGTGCGAAATCGTGCAGAACTAAAACCTCAGCTATAAAAAAATCCCTGCATGGGCAGGGATTTTTTGTTGCAAACCGGAATTATTGATCCATGTTTGAAAGGATAGAATCACGAACCTGATCCATGGTAGCGTCAATCGACAGCATCACCGCATCCTGGCACTGTTTCATTGCAGTGTCTGGGTCTTTCAGACCGTTACCAGTAACAGTACATACAATTACTGAACCTTCTGCAATTTTACCGGCTTTAATGTCACGCATCGCGCCGCCAATGGATGCTGCAGATGCAGGCTCAACAAATACGCCTTCGTACATGGACAGCATGCGCTGAGCTTCCAGAATTTCCGCATCGGTCAGTTCATCGAACCAGCCTTGTGAATCACGAACTACAGCTTTGGCATGGTTCCAGCTTTGCGGGTTACCAATACGGATTGCAGTGGCTACAGTTTCCGGGTTTTCAACTGGCGCACCACGTAAGAATGGCGCAGCGCCAGAGGCTTGATAACCGACCATAACTGGTAAACCTTCCGGTTTTGGACCAGTAAAGGCATCCGTTGCCGCATCATACACCACTTGTTCAAACTGGTCTGCAGGCTGGTTAGCCACAGCTTCGGTATAACCCATCCAGTGTGCAGTAATATTGCCCGCGTTACCAACTGGCAGGCAGTGGTAGTCTGGGGCACGGCCGAGTTCATCCACGATTTCGTAGGCAATGGTCTTTTGACCTTGCAGACGGTACGGGTTGATCGAGTTTACGATGGTTACAGGAGCCTGATCGGCCACTTCTTTCACCAGACGCATACCATCGTCAAAGTTACCGCGAATCTGCATGGTGATGGCACCGTACATCATGGCCTGTGCCATTTTACCCATGGCAATTTTGCCTTCAGGAATTAAGACAAACGCTTTGATACCAGCACGCGCTGCATAGGCTGCTGCCGCTGCAGAAGTGTTACCGGTGGAGGCACAGATAATGGCTTTTGAACCTTCTTCAACCGCTTTGGTTACGGCCATGGTCATACCACGGTCTTTAAATGAACCTGTCGGGTTTAAGCCTTCATACTTCACATAAATTTCAACGTTCTTGCCAATAATACGTGGAATGTTCTCAAGCTTGATTAGCGGGGTATTCCCTTCACCGAGAGAGATTGCACGTGTAGTTGCAGACACTGGTAAACGGTCACGATAACGGTCAACTAAACCAGTATAACGATTGGCATTCGACATGATGATGTTCCAATTGTGTGTAGAGCTTGGCAAGGGGAAATATTCCCCTTGACCCGATTAATTATCAAGCGATTCTAAACGAATTCGTACAATTTCGCCATGAATCACAGGCAAAGCTTGAATTTGTTGTAACGCTTCATCCATTTTTGATTCCTGAACTGGGTCAGTTAGAATCACGATAGGGATAAGGTCTTTTAAGCGAGATTGCTGCATGATGGCATCAATACTGATACCGGCACGGCTTAAAATAGTGGTGACATCGGCCAGTACACCGGTCTGGTCTTCGGCATTAATGCGAATATAGTAACCCGTGGTCATCTGTTCACGGCTTAAAATTGGCAGGTCGGTTAAGGCTTCGAAGGCCAGTTGCGGAATTGTCCCTGCACCGTCTTCGGTATAGGAGATGTCACGGACAATATCGACCACGTCAGCAACCACTGCTGAAGCGGTTGGGCCTGCACCGGCACCGGCGCCATAATACAGGGTTGGACCGACTGCATTGGCCTGCACCAGCACCGCATTTTTCACGCCATTCACATTGGCAATCAGTTCTTCTTCAGGAATCAGGGTTGGATGCACACGCAATTCAATACCGGCATCGGTACGGCGTGCAATCCCTAAATGCTTGATGCGGAAACCTAAATCTTCGGCATATTTGACATCTTGCGCGGTAATTTTGCTAATGCCTTCGGTGTACACCTTGTCAAATTGCAGCGGAATACCAAATGCACATGAGGCCAAGATAGTCAGCTTGTGCGCTGCATCAATGCCTTCAACGTCGAAGGTTGGATCGGCTTCGGCATAACCCAGCTCTTGCGCTTCTTTCAGCACATCGGCAAAGGCACGGCCTTTTTCACGCATTTCGCTTAAGATGAAGTTACCGGTACCGTTAATGATACCCGCCAGCCATTCAATCTTGTTCGCGGCCAGACCTTCACGAATCACCTTGATGATTGGAATACCACCAGCTACCGCAGCTTCATAAGCGATCTGAACGGCATGATCATCCGCGGCTTTAAACAGTTCGTTGCCGTGTTCAGCCAGCAAGGCCTTGTTTGCGGTGACAATATGTTTGCCGTGTTTCATCGCTTCCATAATGACTTCATATGCAGGATGAATCCCACCCATGACTTCTACCACGACATCTACATCCGGTTGACGCACGATATCCAGCAGGTCCGAGCTTTGTTTGACCGTTTCTGGCAGGTTCAGGTCTGGACGCGGACGACGGGTGCCGACATAGGTAATTTCAATTTCACGACCGGTGCGACGTTTAATCTCAGCAGCATTTTCTTTTAATAGTTTAAGGGCACCACCACCCACAGTACCAAGACCGAGGATTGCCAGACGAACTGGTTTCACGTCACACTCCATATTTAATCAATTTTAAGCGAGCTTAGATCATAGCTAAAAAAAGCTGAAGACTCTAGCGTAGAAATCACTTTCTCTTGATCTATAAAAAACAGTAATTTAACCCATTAAAATTAGTTATTTAAACGCTTCAGCAATTCGCTTGGCGACAGATAACCACCAAGGTAAACCCCGTCTGCACTATAGATTGCCGGTGTACCGTTCACCCCAATATTCAGACCCAGCTGATAGTGTTCACGTACTGGCGTTTTGCAGCTCGCGGCAGGCAGTTCAGCACCGGCAATGGCCTGATCAAAAGCCGCATGGCGGTCTTGGCTACACCAGACGCTTTCCATGGCCGGAATAAACTGTTCACCACGTGGCCAGGCAATATAGCGCACTTCAATGCCTTTGCTGTTCAGCTCATCCATATGTTCATGCAGCTTGTGGCAGTATGGACAGCTGACATCGGTAAACACATAAATGACGTGTTTGGTTTCGCCCTTGGCTTTATAGATCAGCAGATCCTGCTCTTTCAGGCTGGCAAAAATCTGTTTATTGGTGCCGGCTTGCAGGCTCTCACCGACATTATGCAGCTGTTTGTCGCCTAAACGGATCACATCGCCTTGGAAAATGTATTTGCCATCGCTGGTGGCATAGACCGCAGACATGCCTTCCAGGCTGACCCAGTACAGATTCGGGACTTCCGTGGTTTTGACTTCAGTAATTTTGGCCTGAATGCCAGCAGTTTTAAAATGCTGTTCCAGGGTTTTGACCAGACGCTGCTGGGCATTACGTTCAGAAAGGGTAGAGGCTTCCCCGGTTGCCGGTGCACTGGCCGTAAGCGTGGTTTGTTTTTTCTCATCATTATTGCTCGAGCACGCCGTCAGGCCCAGGCCTGCAGCAAGTGTCATGGCCATTACAATTTTCGCGCGGGTAAATGTCATTGCTAACCCTTTTCTTATCGATATAAAAACAAGGAGGCTAGCATAACAAAAAAAAATGACCGATCGAAAACTTCTTGGTCGTATTTCGGCAGTGCGGTTAAGCGCGAGGATGATGGGTCGCGTGCAGCTGCTGCATGCGAATCTGCGCGACATGGGTATAAATTTGTGTGGTCGACAGGTCGCTATGTCCCAGCAGCATTTGCACCACGCGCAGGTCCGCGCCATGATTGAGCAGATGGGTGGCAAAAGCATGGCGTAAGGTATGCGGCGATAATTCGGCCTGAATCCCGGCCTGTAGTGCATAGCGTTTAATCGCATACCAGAAGTTCTGCCGGCTCATGATGCCGCCATGCTGGGTCAGAAATAAATAATCGGTGCTGGTTTTATACAGCTGCGGCCGCGCCTCTTGCAGATAGTGTTCTACCCATTCACAGGCGACTTGGCCCAAAGGTACCAGACGTTCTTTATTGCCTTTACCGACAATGCGCAAATAACCCTGTTTCAGGTTAATCAGCTCCAGACGCAAATTCAGCAATTCAGAGACACGTAAACCACAGGCATACAGTACTTCAAACATGGCCCGGTCGCGCAGACCCAGTGCTGTATTGACATCCGGTGCCTGAATTAGCGCTTCAACATCGGCTTCAGACAGATCTTTGGGCAAGGCCCGGCCCAGTTTTGGGGTTTTATGTGCGGCGACCGGATTGTCGGCGCGTAGTTTCTGCTCACGCAGAAATTTATAAAAGGCTCTTAAGGCCGATAGGCAGCGGGCAATCGAACGTGGGCTTTTTTGCTGTTTGGTCAATTCAATCAGGACATCGGAAATATCATCATGGTTCCAGTCCAGCATCGAACTGGGCACGCAGGCACTGCATAACATTAAGTCGGACAGATAGGCATTGCGGGTATGTGGACTGACGGTTTGTGCTACCAGATGATCACGAAAGCCCTGCAAATAGCTTAAATGTTCCGGAATGGTGACAGGTGCAGGAATGCGGGGCTTTTTATTGAGCATGTGGATCACTTTAATTTAAGAATTCGATCAAGATCATTGGAATTCTCCAATGTAGAGTAATTTTTCCGGGCTGTCGATGTGATATAAGAACGGAAACGTAATCAATCCTTATTTGTTAATTATTCTCATTTGTTTGTATACTATTTAAAAGAGCTTAGGAATTTCACAGTGCGTTTATCAGAGTTAAAGGTAAAGCAGACGGCCATTATCCGCCAGATTATCCGGCAGGATGAGGGAGGCGAGTCACACAATGACTTGGTGGCCAGCCGTCTGGAAACATTGGGGTTTGTGCCGGGCACGCGCGTTCAGGTCATTACCAAAGGTGTTTTTGGCGGGGACCCGATTCTGATTCAGGTCGGTTTTACCCGTTTTGCCTTACGCAAAAATGAAGCAGAGAAAATTGAAATTGAAGATGGAGTCACTACATGAGTGATGCCTTACGTATTGCCCTTGTAGGGAATCCTAACTGCGGTAAAACCTCATTATTCAACCATTTAACTGGTACACACCAGAAAGTTGCCAACTATGCCGGCGTAACGGTCGAACGTAAAGTCGGTCATTTTAATTTACCTTCAGGCAAGCCGGTACGGGTGCTGGATTTACCTGGCACTTATAGCTTGAATGCTGCCAGCCCGGACGAAGCCATTACCCGTGATGTGGTACAGGGCAAACTGGCAGAAGAAGGCCAGCAGGATGCTTTCCTGTGTGTGGTTGATGCCACCAATCTGAAGCTGCATCTGGGTCTGGTACTGGAAATGATTGAACTGGGTCGTCCAATGTTGCTGGTGCTGAACATGATGGACGAAGCGCGTCGTCGTGGCATGCAGATCAACACCCAGAAACTGTCTGAGCGCCTCGGTGTGCCGGTGGTAGAAACCGTGGCCGTGCGCCGTTCCGGGATTGAAAACCTGATGAATGCGCTGGATCAGGGTAAATATGCGCTGCCACATACCGAATTGACCGGTCTGAAAGGCGATGCCCATCAGAAGGTCGAAACCCTGCTGAATGATGTGGTGCAATACGTCGATCAGGAAGATAAACGTTCCGATTTCCTGGATAAGGTGTTCCTGCATCCGGTGCTGGGTCTGGTCAGTCTGGCAGTCATGATGTTTATCATTTTCCAGGCGGTCTTTGCCTGGGCAGCCCCGTTTATGGACGGGATTGAAACCTTCTTTGGCTGGCTGGGTGAAGTGATTGGTGGCAGTATTGCTCATCCTTTACTGAACAGTCTGGTGGTGGACGGGATTATTGCCGGTGCCGGTGGTGTGGTGGTGTTCCTGCCGCAAATTCTGATTCTGTTCTTCTTTATTCTGGTGCTGGAAGAATCTGGTTATTTACCGCGTGCTGCATTCCTGCTGGATAAACTGATGTTTAAAGCCGGTTTAAGTGGCCGTGCCTTTATTCCGTTACTGTCCAGCTTTGCCTGTGCGATTCCGGGGATTATGGCAACGCGCAGTATCAGCGACCCGCGTGACCGTTTAACCACTATTTTTGTGGCACCGCTGATGACCTGTTCCGCGCGTTTACCGGTGTATGCGCTGTTAATTGCCGCCTTTATTCCGGAACAAACGGTATGGGGCCTGTTTAACCTGCAGGGTCTGGTGCTGTTTGCGCTGTATATGGCTGGTATTTTAAGTGCGCTAGGCGTGTCTTTTGTGCTGAAGTTTTTCCAGAAAGACAAGTCCGATCACATGCTGTTGATGGAACTGCCAAGTTACCGTTTCCCGGACATCAAAAACGTCTGGATTGGTTTGCTGGATCGCGCCCGAATCTTCCTGAAACGGGTCGGTGGCATCATCTTTGCCCTGTCGATTCTGCTCTGGTTCCTGTGTACCTTCCCGCAGCCGCCAGAAGGCGCGACCATGCCGGCGATTGATTATACCTTTGCCGGGATGCTGGGCCATATCATGCAGCCAATTTTTGCCCCACTGGGCTTTAACTGGCAGATCTGTATTGCCTTGATTCCAGCAATGGCAGCCCGTGAAGTGGTGGTGGCAGCACTGGGTACCATTTACGCCCTGTCAGGGGATGAAGATGCCATGGCCGATGGTCTGGCCAGCATCATCAGCAGCGGTGGTGACTTGGGCTGGTCATTGGCGACCGGTTTATCGCTACTGGTCTGGTTTATTTATGCGCCGCACTGTCTGGCGACGCTGGCCACGGTACGCCGTGAAACGGCATCGTGGAAAACAGTGGGCTTTATGACCGTGTATCTGTTTGGTCTGGCCTATTTGATGTCATTCCTGACCTATCAGATTGCATCCAACCTGTTGGCTTAAGCCGAAACAAAAAAAGGAGACTGAAATGATTGAAGTATTGATTGTGGCGGTATTGGTGATGTGGAGCACGCTGGTGGTCTTCAAAAAGGTATTCCCGAAGACTTCAAATTCAGTCTTTCTGAAGTTGTCGGATGCCTGTACGGCAAAAGGCTGGCACACGCTGGGCAAATGGTTCAGACCGAAAATGGCTGCCGGTTGTGGTGGTGGCTGTGATTGTCCGGTATCGGAGCAGGCCAGCAAGAAAACTGAAGTACAAGGGGTCAAGTGGAAGTAAGCCCTTGAGCATCAAAAAAGCCGTCATCTCTATGACGGCTTTTTTACGCACTGACACAAAATTTTTTCCAGAAACTGCAAACAGAAAAAGCATTCAAAACCCCAAAGTGCTAACATTTCCGCAGTTTAAAATCCAAATCATTGATGGAGCTCAAATGTTAATACAACGCGGTGGATTAAAAGTTGTGGCAGGTCTTGGCATTTCAGGTGTTGCAGCAGTCAACTTCTTGCATGATCAGGGCTACCGCGTTGCCGTAACAGACTCTCGAGCGACACCCCCCGGTTATGACCAGATTCCGGCCGAGGTTCAGACCAGTTTTGGCCAGTTTGACCAGGAACTGCTGTTGTCTGCTGAAGAAATTATCATCAGTCCGGGGCTTGATCCAAAACTGCCAGAAATTCAGACGGCAATAGCGCAGGGCATTCCGGTGGTCAGTGAAATCCAGATTTTGCGCCGTGCTACCGATAAGCCAATTGTGGCCATTACCGGCTCCAATGCCAAAAGTACTGTAACCACGCTAATTGGCCTGATGGCTGCCGATGCTGGCAAGAAGGTCGCGGTTGGAGGCAATCTGGGCCGTCCGGCGCTGGATTTAACCAAAGATGATCCGGAGCTGTATATTCTGGAACTTTCCAGCTTTCAGTTAGAAACCACGTCAAACCTGAATGCTGAAGTGGCGGTGGTGCTGAACATGAGTGAAGACCATCTGGACCGTCATGGTGACATGCTCGGTTATCACACCGCCAAACACCGTATTTTCCAGGGCGTGAAACAGGTGGTGTATAACCGTGATGATGCACTGACCCGTCCGCTGGTGCCAGATACCACCCCTATGCAGAGCTTTGGCCTGAACGCACCAGATATCAACCAGTTCGGTATTTTAAAAGAAACAGATGGCACCATTTGGCTGGTGCGTGGCCGTGAACGTCTGCTGAAAAGCAGCGACATGTATATTCAGGGTACGCATAATATTGCCAATGCCTTGGCCTGTCTGGCGCTGGGTGAAGCGATTGGCCTGCCGATGGACAGTATGCTGAACACCTTAAAAAGCTTTAAAGGTCTGGAGCATCGCTGTGAATTCGTCAAAGAGGTCGCAGGCGTGCGTTATTATAATGACTCCAAAGGCACCAATATTGGCGCTACCCTCGCGGCACTAGAAGGTTTGGGTGCAGCAATTCAGCCGCATGGCGGTCAGGTGGCCATTATTTTAGGTGGGCAGGGCAAAGGCCAGGACTTTAAGGCACTGCGTCAGGCGCTCAGTCAATATGCCAAACTGGCAGTGTTGATTGGTGAAGATGCCGCACTCATTGAAGCGGCAGTACAGGGCACCACTACGCTGCTCCATGCCGACAGTCTGCAACAGGCGGTACAGCTGTGCCAGCAGCATACCCAGCCACAGGATGTCGTGTTATTGTCACCTGCATGTGCAAGTTTTGATATGTTCTCGGGCTATCCGGAACGTGGTCGTCAGTTCGTGACTTATGTCAACGAACTTGGTCAAGAATAATAAGGATTTGGGATATGGCTGGCTTTGCTCAGACAACGATCAATAAAATCACTCAGGTCTATGAGCGCTGGTTACCGCGGTTACCGGCCGAAGTAAATGTGCGCAATGTGCTCATTTTTAGCGTATTGGCCTTGCTCTGTATCGGCTCGATTATGGTGGCATCTGCCTCAATGCCCTATGCCGAGCGTATGCATGAAAATGCCTTCCATTATGTACTGCGGCATGGTATTTCAATTGCGGTGGCGCTAGCTGCCGCCTATACCGTGTATAAAGTTCCCTTAAACCTCTGGTTCAATAACACCTTCTTTTTATGGATTATTACCATTGCCTTGCTGATTGCAGTACTGGTGGTTGGCACCGAAGTCAATGGTTCCAAACGCTGGATTCGGGTGGCCGGGTTTACCTTGCAGGCTTCGGAAGTGGCCAAGGTGATGATGGCCATTTTTACCGCCGACTACGTGGTACGTCGCGCCGAAGAAGTGCGTAATAATATTAAAGGTCTGGTGCGGCTGGCGGTAATTATGGCAGCGACTGTGGGTCTGATTATGGCAGAACCGGATTTGGGTGCGACCGTGGTGATTGCGCTGACCATGCTTGGCGTGTTCTTCCTGGCCGGTGCACCGCTGATTCAGTTCGGGATTGCCTTGGGTGCGATGCTGGGTGCGTTTACCTTCTTGGTGGTGTTTGAACCCTATCGTTTTGAACGTTTAATGTCTTTCTCTAACCCGTGGAATGATCCGCTCGGGGCCGGTTATCAGCTGTCAAATGCCTTAATGGCTTTTGGCCGTGGTGAATGGGCCGGGGTGGGTTTGGGGCATAGTATCCAGAAAATGTCCTATCTGCCGGAAGCGCATACCGACTTTATGCTGGCCGTTTTAGGCGAAGAATTTGGCTTTTTTGGCATTCTGGTGGTGCTGAGCCTGTCTTTCACCATGCTGGTCTGCTGTATTCGCATTGGTCATCGTGCCTTGCGTCATCAGTACTTGCGTGCCGGTTATCTGGCCTATGGCATCAGCATCATCTTCCTGTTACAGATTCTGGTGAATGCCGGCATGAATATGGGCATGTTGCCGACCAAAGGATTGACCCTGCCATTTATCAGTTATGGGGGTTCATCGCTAATTATGTGTGCGGTGATGGTCAGTCTGATTTTAAAGATTGAAAGTACTACCCAGCAAACCAATCCAAGCCGTGAGGAATCAAGCTTCTAGATTGCTCTGCTGAAATGGATCTGGCTGAGCATGGTGCAACACTGTGCTTGGCATTTCTGTTTTACAGTTCAGACATTTGACAAAGCTGCCTTTGGCTTTGGATAGCGGAATTAAAGGAATAAAAAATAAGGAAAAATAATTGCGCTGCTGCTTCAGTTCATAGCTGGTGCGGGTGCGACAGACCGGACAGACAAACTGGTTTTTCTCCAGCACTTTGGTTTTTGGACCAATCCCGAAAATAAAAAACATAGTAATCCCATCTTGCAGTTATTTTTTTCTAGATTAGCGCAAATTGTGTAGTTATGCGTAGCTGCCCTGTAGCTGAGTTGTATGTGGAATGGCCTCAATTGACCACTGGGCAATGGCCTGCTGCAGCATACGTGCCGGGGTGTCTAAAACTACCGGAGGTTGATGCAAGGCCATGAGCGCCTGTTGTAATAGCAGAGGAGCCTGATTTAAATCCAGCGGCTGAGCCAGGTTCTGCTTGGAGAGTTTTT
This sequence comes from Acinetobacter sp. Q186-3, assembly GCF_013420655.1. Lineage (NCBI taxonomy): Bacteria > Pseudomonadati > Pseudomonadota > Gammaproteobacteria > Moraxellales > Moraxellaceae > Acinetobacter > Acinetobacter sp. Q186-3. The sequence goes on from NZ_VOXS01000002.1 coordinate 59,132, forward strand.
GCCCCTGATCATTCATGGCCAGCGGCAAATGCAGATAGTGCAGTTCCGGATAGCCCAGCACCCGCCCAAGCCAGATCTGTCGTTCGGTATTGTCCAAGAGGTCTGCGCCGCGGACGACATCGGTAATGCCTTGCAGATAGTCATCGACCACCACGGCCAGCTGATAGTTAATAATCCCGTCACGGCGTTTTAAGACAAAATCCCCCAGATCTTGTTGCAGGTTGGAGCAATGCCGGCCCTGCAAGCGGTCTTCAAAGCAGATGTCTGTATCGGTCACTTTCAGGCGGATGGCCTGCTGTGCAAAGGGGAGTTGCAGATTGCGACAGGTGCCAGCATAAATATGATTGGAACCGAGCATTTTACGCGTGCACTGACAGGCATAGACCCAGCCTTGCTCGGCGAGTTGCTCAAGAACGTCTTCGTAAATGGCCAAACGGTCTTTTTGAAACAGAATCTTGCCATCCGGCTCGAACTGAAAGGCATCTAAAGAACGCAGGATATGCGCTTCACTGCCGGGATAAATACGGGGAATGTCAGTGTCTTCAATACGGACCAGCCAGCGCCCATGCTGGGCCTTGGCATCGCAATAACTGGCCACCGCGGTAATGAGGGAACCAAAATGCAAAGGGCCGGTTGGCGATGGCGCAAACCGGCCCACGTAATTCTCTTCAGCTTTCCCTCCCTTTATCAAAGGGAGGGGCAGGGAGGGATTACGAATAGACATGCTTAACCGTTATTTTGCTTCTCTTTGATTTCTGCCAAAGTTTTGCAGTCAATACACAAAGTCGCAGTTGGACGCGCTTCTAAACGGCGTAAACCAATTTCGATCCCGCAGGTTTCACAGAAACCGTAGTCATCGTTTTTAATGGCTTCAATGGATTGTTCAATTTTACGGATCAGTTTGCGTTCACGGTCACGGGTACGTAACTCGATGGCAAACTCTTCTTCCTGAGTGGCGCGGTCGTTTACGTCAGGCAATGCAGTATTTTCATCTTGCATTGTGTTTAGCGTACGATCAACTTCAGACATCAGCTCGGCTTTCCAGGCCAAGAGAATCTGACGGAAGTGCTCAAGCTGGCCCTCAGACATATATTCTTCATTTTTTTTCGGCTGATAAGGCTCAATACCAAATAAGCTAGCAGTAGAACCACCTTCTGACGCCTTTGGCTTTGTCTTACGCACGCGCTTTGTAGATTTTTCCTCTACAACATCTGTTTGTTCGTCCAAGACTTGATTTTGGTTGTCATTCGCCATGTAGGGCATTCCTCATCATATACGTATTATCTATACGCAAAAAATATGGTGATATGCAAGTGTTTTTATCCACTCCCAAGGAGAAGATTATCCCTTCGGGGGTCGTCATCATATAGACTTTTTATGTATATTGATAGTCTTTGATGTTTGGATTTCGTCGTATCACGTTTTCCTTCGCAGCCATAACTTAAAGCAAAAAGATTAAAATGAAAAGTTAATAACCTGAAATTTCATTATTTATTTGACCGACCAAATTTTCAACACGATGCACCTGTGTGTCGAACTCGCCATTGCCCTTTAAATGCAAGACCCGATAGCCCGGTGCTTCCTGTCCCAGGGCAAAATCATCACTGTGTGGTTTAAACTGCACTGAAGTCGAAGGCGTTGAATAAAAAGGAATATTGTTCCAGATGTTCAGTGAATCCTGATGCACGTGGCCAAATAAAACCGCTTTAATATTCTGGTGCTTGACCATCACTTCAGTCAGATCGGCGGTATTTTTCAGTTTATGCTGATCGACCCAATGCGACTGCATGGCAAAAGGATGATGATGACAGGCCAGAATCACATGCTGGCCGGCATGTTCGGTTAACAGCTGGTCCAGTTGCGCGAGCTGGGAGGGTTCAATCCGGCCATCAATCTGATTCTTGACCGCACTGTTCAGCAGCATGATGGTCCAGCGACCCAAATGAATGGCATGTACCCGGTTTTGCTGCTGGTGAAACGGAAAATACTCCACTTCATCATGATTGCCCGGAATCTGATAAAACGGAATATTTAGGCGGTGCATAAATGCCAGATAGCGCGCATAGGTCGCCGGCACCGGCACCTGTGCCAGATCCCCGGTATGAACAATGGCATCCAGCTCAGGATAGCGTTGCTGAATATCGCGCATGATGCCATGAAAGCTGTGTTCCGGATTCATCTGCACAAATTTAAGGTCTTCCTGATCCATTAAATGTGTGTCTGAAATCTGGACGATGGTCCAGCTTTGTGTATTTTTGCTTATAAAAGTCATGCCTGACCCCTTAGACATTCCTTATGGTTTAATTTGTTGTTGTAACCATTGCAGGGCGATGATCAGCGGCGCATTCCTGAGCCGACCATTGGCCAATAAGATCGGTAAGTGCTCATACTCAAAAATATGCAATTGAATATTTTCGCCTTCCTCACTAAGACCAAACACACCGCCTTGTTCAGGCAAATTTACTTTCGCACTATATAAATGAAAGATTTCCGCACAAGCCCCTGCAGAAGGATAGAAGGTAAACAGATGCTGCAGTTCTTCAACTTCGCAGCCTGATTCTTCTAGGGTTTCACGGCGAATGCAGCTTTCCGGTGATTCATCACCATCGAGTACGCCCGCAATGACTTCGAGTTGCCAGGGAGAATCCTGATCATCCATTGCCCCAATACGAAATTGTTCTATTAATGCAAATTTATGTTTTTTTTCATCATATAACAATACACCGGCCGCCTCCGGGCGTTGAATCAACTCCCGATGAATGACCGGTGTATAGTGGTTTTGATTAAACAGGCGATGGCTCAGACTGACTTTTTCAACCTGAATAAAGCCACGAAACAAGAATTCACGCTGTTGAATGCGCAGTTCATTTCGACCATAGGTCGCCTGTTTAAGTATTTCCATAAAACATCATACGGATGAAGAACATCAGTTTTCATCCTAACTGAGATTAAATGGAACACAAACTCTTTTTCGATAGTTTAGACGTCGTGGTACAATTTTTGACCAGTCTGCTGATAGGTCTCCTTCATGGCTTTGAGACCTTCCGCAACCTCTGTGTCGCTTTGCATGGCTTCTTTAGCAAGATTCTGATTTTGCGCATAATCTCTCACATTTTGGGTGATTTTCATGGAGCAGAATTTCGGTCCACACATCGAACAGAAGTGCGCCGATTTGTGTGCTTCTTTCGGCAAGGTTTCATCATGCATACTGCGCGCCGTATCCGGGTCCAGACTCAGGTTAAACTGATCTTCCCAGCGGAATTCAAAGCGGGCTTTGGACAGGGCATTGTCACGCGCCTGCGCACCCGGATGGCCTTTGGCCAGATCGGCGGCATGTGCAGCAATCTTGTAGGTGATAATACCGTCTTTAACATCTTTCTTGTTCGGCAGACCTAAATGCTCTTTTGGCGTCACATAGCACAGCATGGCCGTGCCATACCAGCCAATCATGGCGGCCCCAATGGCCGAGGTAATATGGTCATAGCCCGGTGCAATATCGGTGGTTAGCGGACCAAGGGTATAGAACGGCGCCTCTTTGCAGACTTCCAGTTGCAGATCCATATTTTCCTTGATCATATGCATTGGCACATGGCCCGGGCCTTCAATCATCACCTGCACATCATGTTCCCAGGCGCGATGCGTTAACTCGCCCAAGGTGCGAAGTTCGCTGAATTGTGCTTCATCATTGGCATCCTGGATACAGCCCGGACGCAGACCATCGCCCAGACTGAACGACACGTCATAGGCTTTCATGATTTCGCAGATTTCATCGAAGTGGGTATACAGGAAGTTTTCTTCATGATGCGCCAGACACCACTGTGCCATGATTGAACCACCACGTGACACAATACCGGTGAGGCGGTTGGCGGTCAGCGGTACATAACGCAGCAGTACCCCAGCATGAATGGTGAAGTAGTCCACACCTTGTTCGGCCTGTTCAATCAGGGTGTCTTTAAAGATTTCCCAGGTCAGGTCTTCTGCTACGCCGTTAACTTTTTCCAGCGCCTGATAAATTGGCACGGTACCAATTGGCACCGGCGAGTTGCGGATAATCCATTCGCGGGTTTCATGAATATTTTTCCCGGTCGATAGGTCCATGATGGTATCGGCGCCCCAGCGGGTGGCCCAGGTCATTTTCGCCACTTCTTCGGCAATGTCGGAACCCAGTGCCGAGTTACCAATATTGGCATTAATTTTCACCAGGAAATTACGGCCAATAATCATCGGCTCAATTTCAGGGTGGTTAATGTTGGCGGGAATAATGGCGCGGCCGGCAGCGACTTCCTGACGTACAAATTCCGGGGTAATTTCACGCAGGTTTTGTGCACCAAAGTTTTGTCCCGGATGCTGGCGCATATCGACGCCTTGCTGTTGGCGCAGGTTTTCACGGATGGCGATGTACTCCATTTCCGGGGTAATAATGCCCTGTTTGGCATAATGCATTTGGGTCACGTTATGCCCGCGTTTGGCCCGACGCGGTTTCTGGATATGGGCAAAACGGATGTCGGCGGTGCGGATATCGCGCAGGCGTTCCTGACCGAATTTAGAACTGAGCTGATCCAGAATTTCAGTATCGTTACGCTCTTCAATCCAGCGTTCACGCACATTCGGTAAACCCTGGTTCAGATCAATATTGACTTCCGGGTCGGTGTAAACGCCAGAGGTGTCATAGACCATTACCGGCGGATTGTGTTCACCGCCTAAACTGGTTGGGGTCTCGGTCAGTTCAATCTGGCGCATCGGGACAAGGATATCCTCACGTGAGCCCTGGATATAGACTTTGCTCGAAGCGGGTAAAATACGGGTGAGGTCTTTGGCATCTTGCTCGTGTTGAGCAGAAATAGCCTCGGAAGAAAGATTCGTTAATTGGTTCATACCATGATCCTTATGAAGAGCATCAACGAATCAAGCACGACCAAAACGAAACGGATTTATCCTGAATAATAAATCGAAACTTAAGGTTTAGTTGCGCTTGATTCCTACGCAGGTGTTAACCTGATCAGGTTCAACGGTACTTGTGCTTAATCATCTATACGGTTAGACAATTACACAATCTCAGCGAGGATTTACTCGCGCTCCGTCAAGCTGCTTAAATCTTAACAGGTTGGCTTAAAAAGGCCAGTGATAAAACTGCCAAATTGGTGGGTGGCTTAGTTATTCTGATAAGGCATACAGACCGCATCGCTAAAACAGTCACGGGTCGGACTTAAGCCGTTTAGCGGTAAATCCAGATAATGGGACAGCTGCTTTAGCGCCAGGGTGTTGGCACGTTCATTGTTTTGTTCCTGTGCGGTCAGGCTGACTGGAATACGGTTACGCCGTTCCTGTGGCGACATCTGTACAAAGCTGCGGAATTTACGCGCCTGATCTGCCAGTCGTGACTGCTCCAGCTTGGCCAGCTTTTCAATTTCATACCAGACACTGGGCTGAATCGCATATTCTGCTTCATAGCTGTCTGAAACCGGGGTATTTAAGGTGCCTTTAAACAGGAACATACGATAGACCTGATCCAGATAACGCGCATCGCGGATATAACTGCTGTCAGGATAGTTTTTGACATAATCTTCCCAGAACAGGGCGCGACGCACCACTTCCTGGGCATCAATGGTCAGGCCGCCATCACGAATCGGACGCTGCATATTCTGTTCGGCCAGATTTTCAATAAAAATCCGTTCGGCATCGGGCAGATAAGGCGCAAAAATACGAGCCAGGTACTGCGGATTACGCCGATAGACCAGTTGCCCTTCACCGGCATCATACAGGTCGACATAGGCCTGACCTTTGTGTTTCAGCAGATACTGGTCGCGTAAGGCAAACTGTTCGAAATGGCTTTGCTGAATGGTGGGATGCTGGGCCAGATCAAAGGCATACTGATCAAAAGCGGTCTGCTGCTGGGCGGTACGTTCGACTTTCAGAAAATTCTGGTACATCTGGGCAGACAGTTCCAGCAGATGCTGCTGGTCGGGGAAATCCATTAGTGGCAAACAGACTTTTAAATCCTGGTTAATCTGTTCCAGGGCAAAGGTGGTGCGCTGCTGGTTAATCTCGCGCATTTCCTGTTCAATACCGCGGCAGATCGACTTTAAATCGACCGCCTGTTCAGCCACAGCCTGCTTCGGCTTCTGTTCAATGACCACAGGAGGTTCTGGCCTTTGACACGCGGTCAAAACCATTGCAGAACATAAACTGAGCAGTAAAGTACGCCAGCGGGGAGAAATAAGCTTCACGATAACCCAATTAAAAAAAGCAGCAAAAAACAACAAGTGCGGAATGTATGGCGCTATTGTAACCAGCTTCGGGCCGGCGAATTGTAGCGTTGTGCTGAAGTTTGGTTACATGGCTGTGAGTGCGCTCCTGGCTCAACTCAACTGGACAGCTTGCTGCTCGGGTTAAAGCGGTAAAATATAAAAAAATAATCAAAAACATACGAAAAAAATGCGATAAATCGCTACTATGGAGCAAATTGAGTCAATGCTTGACTGAGACATGGCCATTTTGGCGAGATGAGTTAAACGAATAAAATGAAGAAAAAAATATGTATATTGGGCCTGCTGTTGTTTAGCCCTTGGACGCAAGCCTTGGATCTGGTCGAGGCCTATGAGCGTGCCAAAGCCACCGATCCGAACTGGCAGGCCAATCTGCTGCAATATGAAGCCGATCAACTGAATTTAGGCATTGCCAAAGGCAATTTGCTGCCGACCGTGACTGTGTCTGGCAATATCACCCGGCGCAGTCAGGACGCCAATGCTGCGACAATTCCAGGTTTTCCAGTCAGCTCTGAAAGCCTGTCACCTTCAGCAACCACCACCCGTCAGGTGAGTGTCACTGCACGCCAGCCTTTATTCCGCTGGGATGCCTGGGAAGGCCTAAAACAGGTCAAAACCTCACTCAGTCTCAGTGAAGTCACCTTAAGACTGCAAAAGCAGGAGCATATTTTAAATGTGGCCGAAGCCTATTTTAATGTGCTGCGCCAGCAGTCTTTAACGACGGCCTATTTGCAGGAAGAGCAGGCACTGCTGGAACAGCTGAACATGATGAATGCCAAGCTGCGCGAGGGACTGGTCGCGCGCAGTGATGTCAGCGAAGCCGAGGCGCAATATCAAAATGCCAAGGCCAACCGGATTGCTACCCATGTGCAGCTGGTGCTGGCACAGGAACAACTGGCGCAGCTGATCGGGCCATATCGTGAAAATCTGGCGGTACTGCGAGATGACTTTCAGTTCCAAAAGCCTTATCCGGCCAGTTTAGAGGCATGGACCGAGCTGGCACAAAGTCAGAACCTGTCCATTTTACAGGCCCGCTTGCAGCAGCGTTATGCCGAAGACCAGAAACGGGTGGAGCAGGCCGCGCGTTATCCGCAAATTGAAGCGGTCGGTACTTATGGCTATAACAAGCAGACGCCACAAAGCCTGATTTCTCAGGATGGTCAGTTTGATCAGGTCGGCATTGAAATGAACTGGAATGTGTTTACCGGCGGCCGTACCCAGCGCAATATCCAGAAAGCAGCAGTGAATGTCGATAAAGCCGAAGCCGAGCTGGATGCGGCCATCCGTAAAGCCAATACCGATGTAAAAAGTGCCTATTTGCAGGTGGAAACCGATCAATCCAAGTTACAGGCACGACAGGCGGCCATGCAATCGGCAGAACTGGTATCGCGCGCCTCCCGTGCCCAATATCATGAAGGCCTAAAAACCATGGTCGATGTCCTGCTGGCCCAGCGTAATGCTTTTTCGGCCAAGCAGGACTATTTGAATGCCAAATATGATTATCTGATTAATGTGCTGCGCCTCCGGGCATCGGTGGGGCAACTCAGTGAAAAAGATCTGGCCGAGATGAACTTGTGGTTAATAGAAAAACCTTAAATTTCAATAAAATAAAATGATGCAATCGGGCACTTGTTTAAATTGTCATAAAAGCTTAATGTTTAATGTGATTTAATAATCAATGATCAAATAAGTCCGTTATTATTGCATTGGAGTACATCTCTTGAGTCCAAATAATCCTGTGTTAAATCACCATATTTCTTCTCAATTTAATGAAGATCTACAGGATGTCAATACAAAATTCATGACCATGGGTGGCTTGGTAGAGCAGCAGGTGGCCAATGCGATTCATGCATTGCTGGACACAGATGCCGCGATGGCAATAGAGGTGCAATTTCAGGACAATGCAGTGAACCGTCTGGAAACTGAAATTGATGAAGCATTAACCCTGATTTTGGCACGCCGTCATCCCGCTGCAATTGACCTGCGCATGGTGATTGCCATGAGCAAGGCCAATACCGACCTGGAACGTATTGGCGATGAAGCGGCCAAAATTGCCCGGATTGCACAAAGCCTATGTGAAGAAGGGGGCTCGCCGCGCGGTTATATGGAGACCCGTCATATTGGTAACCAGGTGCGAGTCATGATTCATGATGCGCTGGATGCTTTTGCCCGTTTGGATGTCGATCAGGCTTTACGTGTACTGCTGGCCGATGCCGATATCGACCGTGAATACCAGTCGGCCACCCGGACTTTAATGACCTATATGATTGAAGATCCACGTCATATTTCCCGCGTCATCAATGTAATGTGGGTACTGCGTTCCCTAGAGCGGATTGGTGACCATGCGCGTAATATTTCCGAGCAAGTGATTTATATGGTCAAAGGTCTGGATGTGCGTCATACCAGCATGGAAGAAATTGAACAGAAAGTTCAAGAACGCTAAGTTTGAATACCAGAAACAGCCTGAAATAATTTCAGGCTTTTTTTTATGGATTACGCATAAAATGGATAAAAAAAATCCCAGATTTTGGGGGAAATCTGAGATCGAAATCGGGGACATTTATATCTATTATAAGAGATGCTTCCATCTCCTTGATTGTTATTATAGGAAGATGATGCGCGGAAATCTTTAAGCTTATTGTAGTCTAATGTTGAGTTTTATAAACAAATGTATCGGCCAGTTACAATACCAATCGGTTAAATAGGTTAATTTTAATCTAAATTATAAACCCCTGATTTTGGTGAAGTAAAACTTTATAGTTGTCCAGATATACCTGTCAATTCAATAAAAACCAATCACCTTAAGCTCACTATAAACAGGGAGCTTGCGGCTGGAAAACAACAAAGTTCATCTACTTTTTCTGTGCCAAGCCTGAAATGGGTGAATGAAGAGGAATTCATTTTTTATCGATGAAATTTTTTTGGATTAAAGGCTAAAAGCATCTTCCGAGATAAAACCCTATGTGCAGTGGTTGATCTTGGGTTTGGATAGAGTAAAAGAAAAGCTCCATTTCTGGAGCCTTTCAAATTTAAGCCTACGCGCTTCGCTTGTCTTACGTAATTTTTACAACCGTGCATAAAAAAGAATCCCCAAAAAATGGAGATTCTTTTTGCATGAAAGCCTACGCGGACTTCGTCCTTGTCTTGCGTAAAACTTAAAGCAGCGCTTTAAGTTTTACTCAGGCTTTAGCCCTTCGGCTTTTTCTAAGGTTTCGTCATTATTGAAGAATTTTTCGCGCTGTTCTTCCAGAAACTTTTTCGCATCTGCTTCAAACACATTTAAACGCTTTTCATTGATCAGCGTGGTCTGATGTTTCAGCCATTCGTTCCAGGCCTGTTTAGACACGGTATCAAATAATTCCTGACCTTTGGCACCCGGGAACGGGGCAAAGTCCAAGCCTTCCATTTCTTGTTGATACTTACGGCAAAATACTTGTCGAGACATATCCATACTCCGAATTTAAGATTAAGCGTAAAGTTGCTCTAAACGGGCGTGGGCGCGTTCAATCGCAGCAGCGACTTGTGCCGGAGCAGTCCCCCCAATATGGTTACGTGCATTCACTGAAGCTTCCAGAGTCAGGGCTTTTTCAAATACATCGGCCTGAATCAGGTCAGAGAACTGCTGCAGCTGTTCCAGGGTCAGTTCAGACAGGTCTTTGCCTTCCTGTACGCCCAGTGCGACCGCTTTACCAACAATTTCATGGGCATCACGGAAAGCAACGCCATTTTTCACCAGGTAATCCGCAAGGTCGGTTGCAGTAGAGAAACCACGCAGCGCCGCTTCACGCATTTCTGCAATGTTAGGCACCAATGCCGGAATCATGTCAGCAAACGCCATCAGTGAACCACGTACAGTATCAATTGCATCAAACAGAGGCTCTTTGTCTTCCTGGTTGTCTTTGTTATAGGCCAGTGGTTGACCTTTCATCAGAGTCAACAGGCTCATTAAATCACCATAAACACGGCCGGTTTTACCGCGAACCAGTTCAGGGACATCCGGGTTTTTCTTTTGCGGCATGATCGATGAACCGGTACAGAAACGGTCAGGAATATTCACAAATTTAAACTGGGCTGAGGTCCACAGAATCAGTTCTTCCGACATACGTGACAGGTGCATCATGATTAACGATGCCGCAGCGTTAAATTCAATCCCGAAATCACGGTCAGATACTGCATCTAAAGAGTTTTCAGCCACGGCATCAAAGCCCAGTAATTCTGCGGTATAGGCGCGGTCGATTGGGTAGGTGGTGCCTGCCAGAGCAGCAGAACCGAGTGGCATACGGTTCACACGTTTACGGCAGTCAATTAAGCGCTCAGAGTCACGCACCAGCATTTCAAACCAGGCCATAAGGTGGTGACCAAAAGTCACAGGCTGAGCAGTTTGTAAATGGGTGAAGCCCGGCATAATCGTGTCAGTGTTCTTTGCCGCCAGGCTTAGAATACCGGTTTGTAGTTTTTTCAATAATTCTAAAATGGCATCAATTTCATCACGCACATACAGACGGATATCGGTCGCCACCTGGTCGTTACGGCTACGACCGGTATGCAGTTTTTTACCGGTAATGCCAATGCGCTGGGTCAGGCGTGATTCGATGTTCATGTGCACATCTTCAAGGTCAATACGCCATTCAAATTGACCCGCTTCAATTTCGACTTTAATGGTGTTTAAGCCGTTGATGATGTCGTCCCGTTCCTGTGCAGTCAGCACGCCGACTTTGGCCAACATGGTCGCATGGGCGATGGAACCGGCAATATCTTGTTTATAAAAGCGTTGGTCAAATTGGACAGATGCTGTAAATTCAGCAACAAATGCGTCAGTAGCTTCAGAGAAACGACCGCCCCACATACCCGAAGTCTGGGTTTGTGACGGATTTGAGGAATTAGAAGATGTGGTCATGTCGGCTCAATAGAATAAAAAGCAATAATTTGAAAACGAGTATAACAAATTCGGAATCACTTGCCGAAGGGCAGGTGAGATCATCTTTTGCAGATACGGCTGATGAAAAAAATTACAGTTATTTTTTTACGAAAATAGGGCGTTGGCAACATCTAATTGAATTATTTATTGCCAGCAATGTATTGGCCATGGTGCTGGCACTGGCTGAAGCGCAAGGCTGGCAGGCATTAACCGGTTCACGACTGCTGCAATATGTGCTGTACATTAACTGGGTGTTACTGGCCTTTACTGCCTTTATTGAATATTTTCAAAGACGTTTGGGTCGGATGAGTCTGGGCTTTTCGCTCGGTTTTGGTTTTTTATTGCTGCAGCTGATTGTACTGGTGACTACTTTAAGCCTGAATCTGCTGACGCATTTTGGCCAGAATTTTCATCTGCGTGACTTGACTGCAGCCGAGCTGGGGGCCGGGCTGGATTTGCATTTAAGTTATGGCATCTTGCTGGGAGCATTCTGTTTTCGCTATTTATATTTGCGCGAACAGAATTATCTGCGCGAGCAAAGTGCTCTAAAGGCCAAGGTGCATGCCTTGCAAGCGCGTATCCATCCGCATTTTTTATTCAACAGTTTAAATAATGTCATTAGCCTGATTGCGATTGATCCTGAAAAAGCCGAGCAGATGCTGCTCAATCTGTCACGTCTGTTTCGTGCCAGTTTACAGGAAGTCAAGCTGGTCAAGCTGCAGGAAGAAGTTGAATTATGCCAGCGTTATCTGGAGATTGAGCAGATTCGTCTGGGTGAACGCTTGCAGGTGGAATGGAAAATTGAACAGCCGCAACTGCTCAGTCAGGTACAAATTCCCTTATTAACTTTACAACCTTTACTGGAAAATAGTATTTTTCATGGTGTTGAAAAAATATCCAGACCGAGTACCATTAGCGTATTGGTAGAAATTTTGGAAAATCAAGTCAATATCGTCATTACAAACCCTTACGTAAACGCTAAAATGAATTTACGACAAGGACATGGTATTGCAATTCAAAATGTGCAACAGCGTCTACGCGCCTTTTATGGAAGAAAGGTGGTCTTTCAAACGTATGCAGGGGAGGGCATGTATACCACCGTGGTACAGTATCCATATAAATAAAAAAAAATTCACGTTAAGCTATAAAAATAAATGATTTAACGTAAAGGAGGGATAAATGGATGTTCTGATCTGTGATGATGAACCTCTTGCAACTGAGCGTTTGGCCCGCTTGGTGACTCAACTTGGACATCAGGTGGTGGCAACCGCCAGTCATGGTGAGCAGGCCATTGAGCTAGCAGATGAACATCAGCCAGATGTCGTGTTATTAGATATTCAGATGCCAGAAATGGATGGACTAAGCTGCGCCCAGCATTTGCGCGAGCTTGACCCCATGCCGGCAATTGTCTTTTGTACCGCCTATGATGAGCATGCACTTGATGCATTTAAATCGCAGGCAGAAGGGTATTTGTTAAAACCGGTCATGCAACAGGAATTGCAGCAGGTTTTAGATCACTTAACCAAACTCACGCAAGCCCAGCTGAGTCACATAAAACAAAAAGAAAATATGGAAGAATTGAATATAAAACGCCACCAGATCACGGCGAAAACTTATCGTGGTGTTGAACTGGTGCCTGTAGAAAATATTTATTATTTTTTAGCAGATCAAAAATATGTCACCGTGCGCCATAAAAATGGCAGCGTGCTGATTGACGAAACCTTAAAAGACCTGGAGCATGAATTTGCCGATCAGTTTATTCGGATTCATCGCAATGCACTGGTCTCGATTCATTATCTTGAAGGACTGGAAGTGATTAATACCGGTCAATATCAGGTGCGTTGTCGTGAGCTGGAAGAACGTCTGGCGGTAAGCCGTCGTCATTTACCGACCTTAAGAGAACGTATTCAGAAACTGTAAGCACCGGTTGAAATGGTTTTTTCGCCATCTCAGGGTGCAAATTGACTTGCATTTTCAAGCGATCAGGTTAAGTTTAAGGGAATCCTTTTATTTGCTTTCACTGACATGATGAACACCCTGAAAATTGCAACTCGACAAAGCCCGCTGGCATTATGGCAGGCGGAACACATTCGTGCGCGTTTAGAAGCCTTGCATGCCGGTCTAAACGTGGAGTTGGTTACCTTTGTGACCCAGGGTGATAAAATTCTCGATACCCCCTTAGCCAAAATTGGGGGCAAGGGACTGTTTGTCAAAGAATTAGAAGCAGCTTTGCTAGATGGTCGTGCTGACCTTGCTGTGCATTCCATGAAAGATGTGCCAATGGCGCTACCAGAAGGCTTAAGCCTGGCGGTGATTTGCGAGCGTGAAGATCCGCTGGATGCCTTTGTGTCCAATACTTATGCCAGCTTTCAGGACTTGCCGCAGGGTGCCAAAGTCGGAACGTCCAGTTTGCGCCGTAAATGCCAGATTTTAAAAGCACGCCCTGACCTGGAGATTATTGATTTGCGCGGTAACGTTGGTACCCGTCTGTCCAAGCTGGATGCAGGTCAATATGATGCGATTATTCTGGCCAGTGCCGGCCTGAAGCGTTTGGGCCTTAGTGAGCGGATTAGTCATACGCTCGCGCCTGAAGTGAGTTTGCCGGCCGTGGGTCAGGGCGCTTTGGGGCTGGAATGCCGGACTAATGATCAGGCCGTACTCGAGCTGATTTTGCCGTTGATGGATGATGAAACCAATGTCTGTGTACGCGCAGAACGTGCGTTTAATGCTTATCTGGAAGGTGGCTGTCAGGTGCCGATTGCCGGTTATGCCACTTTAAAAGATGGCCAGCTGTCGATGGAAGGCCGGGTGGGCAGTGTCGATGGCCAGACCTTGTTAAGCGCACAGCTCAGTGCCGCACCCGAGCAGGCCGAACAGCTGGGTGAACAACTGGCACAGAACCTGTTGGCACAAGGGGCAGGTGAGCTGCTAAAAGCCTTATATTAAGATGCTGTTTATTAATACCCGCCCGGCCGATCGTGCCTGTACCTTGTCACAGGCTTTAAGGCAACAGGCCTGGTCGGTGATTGAGCTGCCTCTGCTGGAATTACAGGCCTGTCCCTGGTCCGATGCATTGGCACAGCTGTACCAGCAATTACTGCAGGCGCAGCGGATTGTGGTGGTCAGCCCGACCGCGGTACACATCGGGATGGAGTATCTGGCGCAAAGCTGTATTCATCTCGATCAATTACAACATTTACAGTGGATTGCGGTTGGTGAAAAAACGGCGCAGGTACTGGCAGAATACGGAATTTCGAGCGCCGTGCCGGAGGTTGAAACCTCGGAAGGGATGCTGGAACTGCCTTTATTAAAATCCCTGGCGGCCGGTTCATGTATTGCCTTCTGGCGCGGTGAAGGCGGTCGTCAGTTTATGATGGACAGCCTGCAACAGGCCGGAATGCAGATTCTGAATTTTATTTTATATCAGCGTCAGTGTCCGGCCGCGTCCATTCAGCAGATGCCCGCGCTATTGCCACAACTGCAGCAGCACCGGGACTATTGGATGCTGATTAGCAGTGAGGCCAGCTGGTTAAACTGGTTGCGGCTGAGTCAAGCGCAAAAAGAATTATTGAACCGGGGACGTTATCTGGTGTTGGGTGACCGCCTGGAAGCGCTGTTGATGGATTATCAACAACAGCATCACACCCGTTTTCAACTGATCAAGTTGACGAATTTAAAAACAGAAACAATACTGCAGCAGATTGAGCTTAAATCAGGACACGCATGAAGAAGCTACTTATTTTATTATTGATCATCGGCTTGGCCTGGATGTTAAAGCTGAGCTATGACGTATTTAAAATAACGGCGCAGCAGTCCGAATTGTCTCAGAGTATGCATCAGGCGGAAAAAAGCCGCGCCAATCTCAATGACCAGCTAGTGGCTTTGCAGCGCCAGAGTAGCAATCCTTCACCGTCAGCATCTTCAAGTGCGCCTGCAACTAATACTACAGTGCAGATCAGCCAGACCACGATCACGCCGCAGCAGATGCTTCAACAGCAGCTGGAACTGATCGAGTTTGCCTTAAAGCAGGCGCAATATCCGTATGCACTGGAAAAGTTGGCAGTACTGGATGTTCAGCTGAATCAGTGGGCTTTGTCACCGGCCTTGGCCGAAAGCCTGCATCAAACCCTGAGCAAAGACCGGCAGCTGATCCAGCAATTTGCGGCACAGCGCAGTGCCCAGCAGCAGCAGGTCACTCAGGCTCTACAGCAGCTGGATCAGCTGTTGCGTCAGGAAATCCAGCAGCCACAACTGCAGCCGGCGCAAGAGGCCAATCCGGCCTTCTGGCATAAGTGGTTGAAACTGGAAGCCGCCGAGCAGCCAGCGACTGTACTTAGTCAGCGTCAATTGCTGTTAAAAGAAGCGCAGCTGCGCTTATTACTGGCACGTCAGTTATTAGGACAAGGCCAATATCTGAATTATCAGCAGGAGCTGACTGAAATTCTTCATTTGTTACAGCCACTGCCGGATCGGGGGGCGCAGCAGTTAAGTGCTGAATTGGCGGAAATTCAGAGCCTGACCGTAATTCCGGTTCCGGTGCTGACCAGCCGCACCTTATTGGATGAATGATCATGAAGCAGATTGTTCTGGCCTATGTCTTGGTCACGTTGGTGCTGGTGGCCTTGCTCAGTGTATTCAGTTATGGCTATGGCGCGGGCTATGTTTATCTGTATTGGCGGGACTGGCAGCTACAGACCAATATCTGGGTGCTTTTAATTTTATTGATGCTGATCAGTCTGGTGGTGCAGCTGATCTGGGCGATGCTAAAGCGTTATTTAAGCCGTGAACAGCGTAAGCAGGCAGCGGTGTTTGATTTCCAGCATTTACATCCTTATGAGCAAATGGCAGTAATCTGGCTGCTGGATGCCGCGCGTGAGCAGGATGCCTTTATCCGTCAGGTATTTAACCAGTCTGGTTTATTAAAAGCCGTGATTCATTCACGCCTGTCGCTGATGCAGCAGGATTATCCGGTGGCTTTGCAGATGTTAAACCAGAGCAATGCCATGGCCTTTGAGCTGGCCGAATTGCAGCGTATTGAAATTTATCTGGCGCAGCAGCAACCGGAAAAAGCCCTGACTCATCTGGAATTTTTAAATGGCCATCAACTGTCGCCGTGGCTCAAAGATGTTAAACAAGCCTATGAACAGCGCTTAACCGCACTGTGGGGAGAGTTTGCGCTGCAGTATCCATGGTTATATTTGCGTGCGACCCAATATGGGCATTTAGGGCTGGACAGCAAGCAGTTATGGCTTGAGCAAATCTTGCAGCATTTTGAGCAGGCCACACCGGAAGCATTGCAGGATTTAAAACAGCGTTATTGCAATCTGTCAGGGCAGATATTTACCCAGCCGTATGCGATTAAAGTGCTGTGGTTAAAAGTGCTGGTACGCTTAAGCGATATGGGAGAGCAGCAGGAGCATCTGGCGGTGCATTTACTGTCTGAACAGTTTCATCAGGATGTGTTCTATTTATGGTTCCAGCAGCAGCTGTTAAAACCGGTACCGGATTATCTCAAGATTGAAGATTATCTGAATCAGTGGGAACAGCAATATCCTGCTTTACCGGTATTGAGTTTTGCCAAATGGCATATATTGGAAGCTACCGGTCGTCATGACGATGCAGCACAGCTTCTGGATTTATATCCGGAACATATTTTAATGAACTATTTAAGAATTAAATCGGCATTAAAAGATCAACCGCATTTACAGCAGCAGTTAAATCTGGTGTTTGAAAATAATAGTCATTTCATGAAAATTAAAATCTAGGTAAAGTCGCATGCAATTAACCGATTATCCAGTAATTCATCAACAAGTGGTGGCATGGGGCGATATGGATGCGCTTGGTCATGTCAATAATGTGATGTATTACCGCTATATTGAAAGTGCCCGCATTCATTATATGGATCAGATCAGAATGATGCAGCAATCCTTTTCGACGGTAGTGGCATCAAATCAGTGCAAATATATGCGTCCGGTATTTTATCCGGATACCTTAAAAATAGGTGTGCGGGTTGAGGAAATCCGAAATAGTGCTTTTCGCATGCATTATCTATTATGGAGCGAGCAGCAGCAGGCTGTAGTCGCGAGTGCAGAAGCCATCATGGTTTGTGTGAATTCTGAAAGTATGCAGAAAATGCCATTACCCGAGTCGATTCGGCAGCGTATTTTGGCTTTGGAAAATAGTGTGGGGCATTATCTGGATTAATTCTAATCCCGAATAAATAGATTATTTATCTCTGTTAATAATTGTTTTTCATTTCAAATAATGATTGAAACTTAATTCAGATAAAAATATGATGTATTAATGCAATTGAAGTAAATTAATATAAAAGCATACTTGTGGAGTAAATATGATGCCCGATATTAGTAATTTGTCTGTAGAACAATTAAAGCGCTTGCAGGAAGAAGCGGAAGCATTAATTGCATCGAAAAAGGACCAGGCAGTTGAAGATGCATATAATCAGATTTTGGCAATTGCTGAAAATGCGGGTTTAAGCATTGAACAGATTCTTGAGTTTGGTGCGTCTAAACGCAAAAAGAATGTCCGTAAATCGGTAGAGCCGCGTTATCGTAATAAAGCCAATGCCAATGAAACCTGGACAGGTCGTGGTAAGCAACCGCGCTGGTTAGTGGCAGAACTGGAAAAAGGTGCCAAGCTTGAAGACTTCTTGATCTAAACTTCATCAGATTGTCATCTAAGCGCACTAGAGTGTCGAAACCAAGCAGAACTGCTTGGTTTTTTTATGTGTATCCGTTGGTGTTGTAAAAAAAGTGTGCATAATGTGTGCATGAAAATAACAATTTGTTCATGAATGCATTAGATAGGTTGGTCGTGGTGGAATGATAAAGAAACCGAGATACATCACGTGGTGGATTTTCGCCATCATTGCTTTTTTAATTTTTGTGTTATTACAGATTCCTGCAGCTTGGTTAATTTCAAAGTTTTATAAAAACAATCAGAGTTTACATAATGTCAGTGGTAACATCTGGCAGGGGCAGGCAGATTGGCACAAGGGACAGTTGCGTGGCAGCTTAAGCTGGAATACGCGTCCTTTAGACCTGTTATTGCTGAAAGTGGCAGCCGATGTTGAAATCCATAGTGGTCATACCGAATTAAAAGGCGTGATGGGTTACCGTTTTGGGACCTTCATGCTGAACGCTGTACATGGCCGTGTTGCGCCAGAAACTCTAAAAACCCTGGTCGACTGGCAATGGCCGACCAATCCGATTCAATTACAAAATATCGATCTGAACTATAACAAGCAGCAAGGGTTTGCCCAGGCACAAGGCCAGCTGAACTGGGCCGGCGGGGAGCTGGTGTATCAGTTTGCCCAGCGTCAAGAGCGCATGACCGTACCAACGCTGAAAGGCACGCTGTCGGATGAAAGCGGTAAACTGAAAATTGATGTGCGTGATGCACGTGACCAGAAAATGATAAACCTGAGTCTGGATCAGGAGATGATGCTGGATGTGCAGCTGACCCAGCGTTTATTGATGCATGTTCCTTCTTATGAAGGCAAGGCTGGTGCCGATACCTATGTAATCAGTACCCGCCAGCCTCTGTTCAAGGGAGGCTTCTGATGCAGAAAATCTGGGAGCAGCTGCAGGCTATCCAGCTGAAACAGGCCGATCGTGTCGCACCGTTATTGCTGGCGCTGCTGATTCTGTATTTATGCTGGAAGCTGGCCAGTCTGTTCTGGCTATTACTGGCGCCGCCTCAAGCGATGCAACTGGATCGGGTCGAACTGGGTTCGCAGCAGCTGCGCGTACCGAATATCAGCAGTTTTGCCTTGTTTCATGAAGTGAGCCAGCGTACGCAGGCCGAAGACAATCTGAACCTTCAATTACAAGGCGTGATGGTCGGTTATCCCAACCAGTTTTCTTCTGCTGTGCTCAAAGTCAATGAAGTGGCAGAGCGCTATCGCGTCGGTGATGTGATTGAAGGCAGTGGCTATCAGTTGGCTGAAGTGTACTGGGATCGGGTGGTTTTGCGTCATAGCAGTGGCGCCACCCGTGAGATAGAGTTTAAAGGCATTGAAAACGGGCTGAATCAGCCGATTGTGCCGACACAAACCCCAACTGCGCCTAACAGAAATCCGGCACCGGCAACAAGCGCGCAAAATGCGATTGGTCAGGCGGTGCAAAAGATTCAGCAAGACCGGGAACGCTATTTACAGGATATGGGTGTAAATAGTGGCAATGGTCAGGGTTATGAAATTACCGCACGGACACCGGCGGCACTCAGAAACAGATTGGGATTACAACCAGGCGACCGGATTTTATCCTTAAATGGTCAGACTGTCGGACAAGGGCAAAATGAAGCCCAATTGCTGGAACAGGCAAGACAGGACGGTCAGGTCAGACTGGAAGTTCAGCGTGGTGACCAGGTCATCACGGTACAACAAAATTTTAAGTGACGGATTTGTCACCTTATAGGGTTAGGAAACACGGTAGATTATGGCTTTATTAAATCATGAGCGTCCGCTTTGGGCATTGGTGGTCGGCGCACCTCTGGTGGCTATGGTAAGTACGGCGAGCTATGCACAAACCTGGAAAATTAATTTACGTGATGCTGACCTGACTGCATTTATTAATGAAGTGGCCGATATTACCGGCAAGAACTTCGCCGTTGATCCGCGGGTGCGCGGCAATGTTACGGTCATTTCCAACAAGCCGTTGAACCGCAATGAAGTCTATGACCTGTTTCTAGGCGTGCTTAATGTTAATGGGGTAGTGGCTATTCCATCGGGCAATACCATCAAGCTGGTGCCAGATAACAATGTCAAAAGCTCCGGAATTCCATTTGATGCGCGCCAGAATGCGCGTGGCGACCAGATTGTGACCCGGGTCATCTGGCTGGAAAATACCAATGCCAATGACATGATTCCGGCTTTACGGCCTTTAATGCCGCAATTTGCCCACCTGTCTGCGGTGGCCGGCACCAATGCCCTGATTGTTTCGGACCGGGCCAGCAATATCTATCAGCTGGAAAATATCATCCGTAATTTAGATGGCACCGGCCAAAATGATATTGAAGCCATCTCGCTACAGTCTAGTCAGGCCGAAGAAGTGATCGGGCTATTGGAGTCAATGAGCTCAACCGGTAATGCCAAAGATCTCAAAGGCTCGCGGGTGCGAATTGTGGCGGATAACCGGACCAATCGCATCATCATTAAAGGTGATACCGCCACCCGCAAGCGTATCCGTCAGATGATTGAAATGATGGATGTGCCGGCGGCCGACCGTCTCGGTGGCTTAAAAGTCTTTCGCTTAAAATATGCCAGTGCGCAAAGCCTGGCGGAAATTCTGCAAGGGCTGGTATCGGGGCAGGCGGTCAGCAGTTCATCTTCCAATACGAAAAACAGCAGTAATAATAGCGTTAGCAATCTGGTCAATAACAGCAGTAACAGCACGTCCAGCAATAGCTCGGGCAGTACCTCGCCAAGCATCACTTTGAATAACGGTTTTGATCAGCAGAGCCAGATCACCAGCTTTAATGGTAATGGCGTCAGTATTATTGCCGATAGTAGCCAGAACGCCTTGGTGGTCAAGGCTGATCCACAGCTGATGCGTGAAATTGAATCTGCGATTCAGCAGCTGGATACACGCCGTCAACAGGTTCTCATTGAAGCCGCGATTATTGAAGTAGAAGGCACCGATGCCGATCAGCTTGGCGTGCAATGGGCCTTGGGTGATTTAAGCAGCGGCATTGGCCTGATCAATTTTGATAACTTGGGTTCCAGCCTGAAAAATATTGCCGCTGGTTATTTAACTGGAGGTGCAGCGGGTGCAGGTGGTGCGATTGGTGCGGGTACCT
The DNA here is from genome assembly GCF_013420655.1 of Acinetobacter sp. Q186-3. Lineage (NCBI taxonomy): Bacteria > Pseudomonadati > Pseudomonadota > Gammaproteobacteria > Moraxellales > Moraxellaceae > Acinetobacter > Acinetobacter sp. Q186-3. The sequence continues at coordinate 80,132 of NZ_VOXS01000002.1, forward strand.
CACTGGTGCTGGGGGATTATCAAGAAGGTAGTGATGGTTCACGCCGTTTGTATGGTGCGCTGATTCAAGCCTTAAAAGAAACCACCAAATCCAATCTGTTGTCGACCCCATCTATTGTCACCATGGACAATGAAGAAGCCTATATTGTGGTTGGTGAGAACGTGCCGTTTGTCACCGGTTCGGTCAGTACAGGAAATGGTACCGTCAATCCCTATACCACCATTGAACGTAAAGACGTCGGGGTTACCCTGAAAGTGGTGCCGCATATTGGCGAAAATGGCACAGTGCGTCTGGAAGTGGAACAGGAAGTCTCTGGGGTCAAATCCAGCAAAGGTCAGGCGCAGGACTTGGTCACCAGCAAACGAGCGATTAAAACCTCGATTCTGGCCGAGCATGGTCAGACCATTGTTTTGGGTGGCCTCATTTCAGATAACACTGCCTATTCGCGCCAGGCCGTGCCAGGGTTAGGTGCAATTCCAGGGCTGGGGCGTTTATTCCGTTCCGATGGCAAGTCTAATCAGAAGCGTAATCTGCTGATTTTTATTCACCCAACCATTGTTGGGGATCAGAATGATATCCGCCGGATTTCGCAGCAGCGTTATAGTCAGCTGTATAGCCTGCAACTGGCACTAGATCAGGATGGTAATTTTGCCAAACTGCCGGAACGGGTGGAAGATATCTATCAGCAGCGGGTGCCAGTGTCTAAAACTCCCCTAAATCAAACCCGTTATCAGCAGGTGCCATCCGCGACCCCTGCAGCACAGTCGGGGGCGGCTGTAGTAACCACACCCGTTGCGGTAGAGCCGGCGCTGCAGCGTCAGACCTTAAGCCCGCAAGTCAACAAAACCACCAATACCACCACCACGACTACCTTAAGACCGCGCTCTTAACAGAGCGGACATGGAATCTGGTTTTGAGCATGTTATGATGGGCAAAAATTTAAAGAGAAGTTCGCTATGACTTGGAAATTACAAGCAATTACGGGTGAATTTACCGGGCAGGAAATTAGTGTTGATCGTGACATGCTGGTGGGGCGTCATCAGGAAGCTGATGTGGTGCTGCAGTCGGCTGAAGTATCACGCAAACATGCTGCGTTGTTACTGAAGGCTGAAGACTTGTGGGTCCAGGACTTAAATTCATCCAATGGCACCTTTGTAAATGACCTGCGGATTGAGCAGGAAACTCCGTTGCATGAGGGTGATATTGTCCAGTTCGCCAGCTTTAAATTTTCAGTCCTGGCACCAGCCAAACCGGAACTGTTGGCAGATGAGCCACTTGCGCCTGCAGGCACCGAAGTAGAACAGATTCCTGAGCTGGATGTGGTGGAAACCGCTACTGCAGCCGAGCCGACAGAAACTGTAGCAGTGAAAACGCCGGCACAGCAGATGAATGATCAGGGTATGCCTGAGCTGAAAGAGCGTGATGCATCGGTACAATTGACACGTGATGGCATGCCAACCAATGTCGGTGTACCAAAACCGGCCCCAATTCCTGAAGGGACCGATTTAAGCGCGGCCACCCCAGAGCCACAACCGGTACCGGTTGAGCAGCCTGTATCACGCGTTGAGCAGGAAAAAGAGCAGCAGAAAAATGCCTCTGTTGGCCTGATGACCATTATTGTGCTGGTGATCCTGGCAATTATTGCCTGGCTGTTGTTTAAATAAACCGCGACACAGCATACAATCGAGGCATGCTTTGGCATGCCTTTATTTTTTGAGAGGACCAAAATGTCTGTGGCCAAACTTGACACCCGTGAGCTGATTTTATTTGACCTGGACGGCACGCTGGTCGATTCAGCCACCGATCTGTATCGTGCCATGAATATGAGCCTGAATGCCTTGCAGCTGCCCATGGTCACCGAAGCACAGGTACGCACCTGGATTGGCAAAGGCACCTCGGTATTTTGTCACAGCACCTTGCTGCATTTAACCGGAGAGGTGCATCCCGATCAGCATCAGCAGCTGCTGGAAACTTTCCTAGGAATTTACAATGCCGATCCTTGTCTGGATACCCAGCCTTTTGCCGGAATTCTGGAGTTTCTGGAATGGGGCAAACAGCAGCAGAAAAAAATGATCTGTGTCACCAACAAGCCCGAGCTGCCATCACGCGCCATTTTAGATGCACTGGACATGAGCCATTATTTTGTTGATGTGATTGGTGGTGATCGGTTTAGCGAACGTAAACCGCATCCACGCCAGTTATTGCACTGTGTTGAGACCTTTGGGGTAGAAAAATCCCAAGTGTTGATGATTGGCGACTCTTCCAATGATGTGGAAGCCGCACGTCGTGCCGGTATTGATTGTATTGTAGTCAGCTATGGCTATAATCATGGCGAGAGTATTTATGATTGTCAGCCGCAGCAAGTGGTGGATAATCTGACAGAATTATTAGCTTCCTAATGTAAGAATAGATGTAAAAGGACACCGCAATGAGTGATTGTGTAGTTTTTCGATGGCGTCACTAAGTCAGCACCTACCAGCAACCTTCCTATGACCCCGCGAAAATGAAAGAGATTCAACATGACCACTCAAGCCCAATATCAACAACTGCAAGCTGCCGGCTATAACCTGATTCCTGTCTACCGTCAGCGTCTGGCCGATACCGAAACCCCATTGTCTGTGTTTGCGCGTTTAAAAGAGCATGAACAGGCCTATCTGTTTGAATCTGTCGAAGGCGGTGAAAACTGGGCGCGCTATTCGATTATTGGTCTGGGCGAGTCGACCGTATTTTCTTGCAATGAAGGGCAGTTGACCATTCAGCAGACCAATGGCGAACTGCTACAGCAGCCGTGTAGTGATCCTTTCCAGTTTATCCGTGATTTCCAGGCCCAGTTTAAAGTGCCAACACAGGCCGATTTACCGGCGTTGCCAAGCTTTACTGGTGGACTGGTCGGTTACTTTGGCTATGACGCGGTGCGTTATATCGAACCGCGCCTGAACAATATTCCAGATGCTGATCCGGTGGGCCTGCCGGATATCTGGATGATGCTGTCTAAAACCGTAATCGTATTTGACAACTTAAAAGATACCTTATTCCTGATTGTGCATGCCGATAGCAAGGATGCTGATGCCTATCAGAAAGCGCAGGCGCAACTGGATGCGCTGGAGCAGTTGCTGGCGACACCGGTGAACTTGCAGGCGCAAACCCATACGGCACCGCATTTTGAATCTTTAACCGGTCACGACAACTTTATTGCCTCGGTTGAGAAAGTCAAAGAATACATCCGTGCTGGTGATGTCATGCAAGTGGTGCCGGGGCATCGTATGGTGTCTGACTTTGATGGTGAGCCGTTACAGGTCTATCGCGCTTTACGTCACCTTAATCCATCACCATATCTGTTCCTGGTGCAAGGGCGCACCTTGGACAATGACACCCCATTCCATATTGTTGGGTCATCGCCGGAAATTCTGTCACGTCTGGAAAATGGTATTGCCACCGTGCGTCCACTCGCTGGCACACGTCCACGTGGTAAAACCAAAGAAGAAGATCTGGCCTTGGAAAAAGATTTACTTTCTGATGAAAAAGAGATTGCTGAGCATTTAATGCTGATTGACTTGGGTCGTAATGATGTTGGTCGCGTCTCAAAAATTGGCAAAGTGCAGCTGACTGATCAAATGGTGATCGAACGTTATTCGCATGTCATGCATATTGTGTCCAATGTGCAGGGTGAAGTGCGTGATGATGTTGATGCCTTGGATGTTTTTAAGGCAACTTTCCCGGCAGGCACACTTTCTGGGGCACCAAAAATCCGTGCCATGGAAATTATTGACGAAGTTGAGCCAGTAAAACGTGGAATTTTTGGTGGTGCTGTTGGTTATTTAGGCTGGCATGGCGAAATGGACATGTCGATTGCGATTCGGACCTGCGTTATTCGTGAAAATAAGGTCTATGTTCAGGCTGGCGCAGGCCTTGTTGCCGACTCAAATCCTGAATCTGAGTGGAATGAAACCCAAATAAAAGCTCGCGCAGTGATCAAAGCGGTTGAATTATCGTCAAACGGATTGATTTTGTGAGTTTTTGACGGTTTTTTTAAAAAAAACACTTGCACGGATTTCAAGTTTTGCTAAACTGCACACCGTTCCGATACGAAACGTACGAAACACTAAGAAACGCCGGCATAGCTCAGTTGGTAGAGCAACTGACTTGTAATCAGTAGGTCCACAGTTCGAATCCGTGTGCCGGCACCATCTTAGAGAATTCGAGATGTGAAGTAAAGAACGAGCACTGCAATAAGTGTGATATTGGTGGGATTCCCGAGCGGTCAAAGGGAGCAGACTGTAACTCTGCCGCGTAAGCTTCGAAGGTTCGAATCCTTCTCCCACCACCATTAACTTCGAATGAAGTGGTACATTACCAACAATGTGCGGGAGTAGCTCAGTTGGTAGAGCGGCAGCCTTCCAAGCTGCATGTCGCGAGTTCGATCCTCGTCTCCCGCTCCATCATCGAAGATGATCGCTCTTATAGCTCAGTGGTAGAGCACTCCCTTGGTAAGGGAGAGGTCTCGAGTTCAAATCTCGATAAGAGCTCCAGATACAGTTTAGCAACTTGGTTGCATGAGATTTAAAGAAAGCAGGCTATTTAGTCTGCTTTTTAAGTATTAGGTGTCTAGTTTTTTAGGCGATATGTCGAGGCTGGGTATTACTCAGATTGTGTTCGACGTAAACGAGGAAAATAAACATGGCTAAGGCTAAGTTTGAACGTAATAAGCCACACGTTAACGTGGGCACAATCGGTCACGTTGACCATGGTAAAACAACTTTAACAGCTGCAATTGCAACTGTATGTGCGAAGAAATTCGGTGGTGAAGCGAAAGATTACGCTGCAATCGACTCTGCTCCAGAAGAAAAAGCACGTGGTATTACAATTAACACTTCTCACGTAGAATACGATTCTCCAACTCGTCACTACGCTCACGTTGACTGCCCAGGTCACGCCGACTATGTTAAAAACATGATCACTGGTGCTGCTCAGATGGACGGTGCGATCCTTGTTTGTTCAGCGACTGATGGTCCAATGCCACAAACTCGTGAACACATCCTTCTTTCTCGTCAGGTAGGTGTACCTTACATCATCGTATTCTTAAACAAATGCGATATCGTAGACGACGAAGAGTTAATCGAATTAGTTGAAATGGAAGTTCGTGAACTTCTTTCTACTTACGACTTCCCAGGCGATGACACTCCAGTAATCCGTGGTTCTGCTCTTGCAGCACTTAACGGTGAATCAGGTCAATATGGCGAAGACGCTGTTGTTGCTCTTGTTGAAGCACTTGACTCTTACATTCCAGAGCCAGTACGTGCAATCGATCAAGCATTCTTGATGCCAATCGAAGACGTATTCTCTATTTCTGGTCGTGGTACAGTTGTAACTGGCCGTGTAGAAACTGGTATCGTTAAAGTTGGTGAAGAAGTTGAAATCGTTGGTATCAAAGATACAGCGAAAACAACTGTTACTGGCGTTGAAATGTTCCGTAAGCTTCTTGACGAAGGTCGTGCTGGCGAGAACTGTGGTGTTCTTCTACGTGGTACTAAGCGTGAAGAAGTTCAACGTGGTCAAGTACTTGCTAAACCAGGTTCAATCAAGCCGCACACTAAATTCGACGCAGAAGTATACGTACTTTCTAAAGACGAAGGTGGCCGTCACACTCCATTCTTAAATGGTTACCGTCCACAGTTCTACTTCCGTACTACGGACGTAACTGGTGCGATCCAGCTGAAAGAAGGCGTTGAAATGGTTATGCCAGGCGACAACGTTGAAATGTCAGTAGAATTAATCCACCCAATCGCAATGGACGCTGGTTTACGCTTCGCGATCCGTGAAGGTGGCCGTACTGTAGGTGCGGGTGTAGTTGCTAAAGTAACTGCATAATTATAAAATAAGTTTCACAAGCCGAAGTTTGCGGATTTCGGCTTGTTCTGCAGGCCAGTAGTTCAATTGGTAGAGCGTCGGTCTCCAAAACCGAATGTTGGGGGTTCGAGTCCCTCCTGGCCTGCCATTTTTCAAAAAAAGCTTGATGCTGGCAAAACTGGTCATATAATAAGTCGCGAATCCTACGACGAGTACAAAAATGTCGAATGATAAATCGCGTGACGCATTAAGCGAAGCGCCAATTCCTCAAAGAAATAATCCTGCTGAAGTTGTAAATTCGGGTTCTCCATTAGACTACGTGTTGTGGATTATCGCCTTGATTTTATTCATTGCGGCAACCATGGTGAATCAGCATCTACCAGCGTACTGGGCACCGGCAAATGATATTTGGGTGCGCGTTGGGGTAATTTTGGCTTGTATCGTAGTGGCTTTAGGTTTATTATACGCCACCCATCAAGGCAAAGGCTTTGTTCGTTTATTGAAAGATTCACGAATCGAGCTGCGTCGAGTGACTTGGCCAACCAAGCAAGAGACAGTGACCACATCTTGGCACGTACTTGCAGTTGTAGTTGTAGCATCCATTTTATTGTGGTGTTTTGACTACGTTTTAGGTTGGGCAATTAAATTTATTATCGGGTAAGAGAGCTATGAAACGTTGGTACATTATTCATGCCTATTCTGGTTATGAAAAACAAGTGATGCGTTCGCTTAATGATCGAATCCAGCGTAGCGCTGTTGCCGATAGCTTTGGTGAAGTCCTGGTTCCTACCGAAGAAGTGGTAGAAATGAAGGATGGCAAGAAACGTAAATCTGAGCGTAAATTCTTTCCGGGCTATGTGCTAGTCGAAATGGAAATGAATGATGATACTTGGCACATTGTAAAAGAATGTCCAAAAGTATTAGGTTTTATTGGTGGTACACCGGAAAAACCTGCGCCAATTACGCAGCGTGAAGCTGATGCGATTCTTGCACGTGTACGCAATACTGGTGAAGCACCTCGTCCGAAGACGATGTTTGAACCAGGCGAAGAATTACTGGTAATTGACGGTCCATTCACCGACTTTAAAGGCGTGGTGGAAGAAGTCCTTTACGACAAGTCGCGTTTAACGTTGACGATTAATGTATTCAATCGACCAACACAGGTTGAGCTGGAATTTCGCCAAGTCGAAAAATCAGTTTAATTCACTGCTGGTTGAAAACGCCCGATTTGTTATGGATCGGGCATTGTTGTTGTAACGGTATCGTTACTTAGAAATCATTGGGGAGCCTAGCGGCGTTTGTACCCAGAGGTAATTGAAAATGGCTAAGAAGATTGACGGCTATATCAAGCTGCAAGTTCCAGCTGGTAAAGCAAATCCATCTCCACCAATTGGTCCTGCACTAGGTCAACGTGGTGTTAACATCATGGCATTCTGTAAAGAATTCAATGCTGCGACACAAAAAGTTGAAGCTGGTCTTCCAATTCCAGTAGTGATCACTGTGTACAACGACAAGTCGTTCACATTCATCATGAAAACTCCACCTGCTGCTATTCTGCTTAAGAAAGCTGCTGGTATCCAGAAGGGTTCAGCTGTGCCAAACAAAACTAAAGTTGGTAAGTTGACTCGTGCTCAGTTAGAAGAGATCGCGACTACGAAAGAACCAGACTTAACTGGTGCTGACTTAGACGCGCGTGTACGTACCATCGCTGGTTCTGCACGTTCTATGGGCTTGGAAGTGGAGCTATAAGACATGGCAAAGTTAACTAAACGTCAAAAAGCCATTGCTGCTGCTGTAGAAGCAAACAAAGTTTATACTTTGGAAGAAGCAGTACAAGTTCTTAACAGCCTTCCTGCAGCTAAATTCAAAGAATCTTTGGATGTATCTGTAAACCTAGGTGTTGACCCTCGTAAATCTGACCAGGTTGTTCGTGGCGCGACTACACTTCCTGCAGGTACAGGTAAAACTGTACGTGTAGCTGTGTTTGCTCAAGGCGCTGCTGCTGAAGCTGCTAAAGCTGAAGGCGCGGACGTAGTTGGTTTTGATGACCTGGCTGAAAGTATCCAAGCGGGTAACCTTGACTTTGACGTGGTAATTGCTGCTCCAGATGCAATGCGCGTTGTAGGTAAATTAGGTACAATCCTTGGTCCACGTGGCTTAATGCCAAACCCTAAAGTGGGTACGGTTACTCCTGACGTAGCAACTGCAGTTAAAAATGCAAAAGCTGGTCAAGCACGTTACCGTGTAGACAAAGCGGGTATCATCCACGCTGCGATCGGTCAAGTAGGTTTCACTGCTGAAGCTGTTCGTCAAAACGTTGAAGCTCTTGTAGCTGACCTGAAGAAAGCAAAACCTGCGACTTCTAAAGGTGTATACATCAAAAAGATCACTCTAAGCTCAACTATGGGTCCTGGTCTGACTGTTGATGTAAACAACGTTTCTAACTAAGTTTAACTTAGACAGAATTTTAAAGTCCTGAAAGGTCTCCTTCTCCCTCTGGGAGAAGGTTGGGATGAGGGTTAAACCTCTCCCTAGCCCTCTCCTGAAAGGAGAGGGGACATTCAGGCGGACTTTGAATTGGTAAATGAGAATTTATCAGCGTCAAAGACCTCAGGCGAGGGGAGTTTTATGCTCTTCTCTTAAAATCCCAGCCTGCGTAGACGCGGTGGTGTGATTTATTCCTCCTCCGCGTGTGAGTTCAGTGATGAATTCACGAATTGGGAGTGTATCCCTTGTGGGTACATAAATCACCGTTAGGAGGTTTTACAATGGCTCTTCTTATCGAAGACAAAAAACAGATCGTAGCAGAAGTAAACGAAGTTGCTTCTCGCGCGTTCTCTGCTGTTGTTGCTGACTATCAAGGTTTAACCGTTGAGCAATTAACTGCTTTACGTGTTGAAGCGCGTAAGCTTGGTGTTACGACTCGTATCGTGCGTAATACTTTGGCTAAGCGTGCATTCGAAGGTACTCAATTCGATATCTTGAATGCAACTCTTGTTGGTCCAACAATCTTAGCTTTCTCGACTTCTGAAGACGACATGGGTGCAGCTGCACGCTTGTTCGAAGATTTCGCTAAAACAAACAAAGCATTTGAACTTAAAGCTGCTGCATTTGACGGCAAGGTTTATCAAGGTGCTGAAGTTAGCGTGATTGCAAATCTTCCGAACCAAGAAAAAGCGCTTACTATGCTTGCAAACGTTCTTCAAGCTCCTATTTCGAAATTGGGTCGCCTTATTACAGCACTCAAAGAGAAAAACGAGTCAGAAGCAGCTTAAGCTTAAATCAATTTACACACCATTCAATTTCCATTTGGAGTTATTCTCATGGCTTTAACTAACGAAGAAATTTTAAACGCAGTTGCTGAAAAAACTGTTCTTGAACTTGTTGAACTGATCTCTGCTTTCGAAGAGAAATTCAACGTATCTGCTGCTGCTGTTGCAGTTGCTGCTGCTCCAGGCGCTGGCGCTGCTGCTGCTGAAGAGCAAACTGAATTCAACGTTGAGTTGACTTCTTTCGGTGCAAACAAAGTTGCAGTAATTAAAGCAGTTCGTGAAGCGACTGGCCTTGGTCTTAAAGAAGCGAAAGACATGGTTGAAGGTGCTCCAGCAGTACTTAAAGAAGGCGTTTCTAAAGAAGAAGGCGAAGAGCTTAAGAAGAAACTTGAAGAAGCTGGTGCTACAGTTACACTTAAGTAATAGCTTAAGCGGAGTCGATTTTTTTATAATCGACTCCAAAAAATGGCTGATGGCTCTTGGGTCATCAGCCTTTTTGCGTTACAATAATCGGCTCGATTTTTGTTTGCATGATATAAATTTCATACAAATTAAAAATAAAGATAACAATCAAACGCTTACCAATATTTTTCAATGTTAAAAAATATTGTTAAGCGTTTTAATACCACTAAAAATTGCAGCATTTGTAAAGAGTGGTGGCCATATCGGCCTGCGTAATTCCTTCTGAGCCCGTTCTGCAGGCGGGCTTGGTTTACTTTCCGAGGACTCCAGATGGCATACTCATATACCGAAAAGAAACGGATCCGTAAGAATTTTGGTAAATTGCCCCAAGTCATGGAAGCACCGTACCTGTTGGCGATTCAAGTCGACTCGTACCGTACTTTCTTGCAAGATGGCAAATCTCCAAAAAACCGCGAAGATATCGGTCTCCAAGCCGCATTTCGTTCAGTTTTTCCTATAGAAAGTTATTCTGGCAATGCTGCTTTAGAATTTGTTGAGTATAGTCTTGGTAAACCAGAGTTTGATGTGCGCGAATGTATTCTTCGCGGCTCAACTTATGCGGCACCAATGCGCGTTAAAATTCGTTTGATCTTGAAAGATCGTGAAACGAAATCAATCAAAGACGTACGTGAACAAGAAGTCTATATGGGCGAAATGCCATTGATGACGGATAACGGTACTTTTGTGATCAACGGTACCGAGCGTGTAATCGTATCGCAATTACACCGTTCACCAGGCGTATTCTTTGACCATGACAAAGGTAAGACTCACTCAAGCGGTAAAGTGCTGTATTCAGCGCGTATTATTCCTTACCGTGGTTCATGGTTAGACTTTGAATTTGATGCCAAAGATTTAGTCTATGTACGTATCGACCGTCGTCGTAAATTACTGGCGACTGTGGTTCTGCGTGCCCTGAACTATAACAACGAACAGATTCTTGACCTGTTCTACGAAAAAGTTCCTGTTTACCTGGATATGGGTAGCTATCAGATCGACTTGATTCCAGAACGTCTGCGTGGCGAAATGGCACAATTCGATATCACTGATGCTGATGGTAAAGTCATTGTTGAACAAGGTAAGCGTATCAACGCACGTCATGTTCGTCAAATGGAAGCCTCTGGTCTGACCAAACTGTCAGTGCCGGATGAATACCTGTATGAGCGCATTACTGCCGAAGACATCGTGCTGAAAGATGGCGATGTGATTCCGGCCAACACACTGTTAAGCCATGAAGTGATGGTGAAGCTGGCTGAAGGCGGCGTGAAGCAGTTCAATATCCTGTTCACCAACGACATCGACTGCGGTTCATTCATTGCAGATACGCTACGTGCCGATACGACTACAGGTCGTGAAGAAGCACTGGTTGAAATCTACAAAGTGATGCGTCCAGGCGAGCCACCAACCAAAGAAGCAGCTGAGAACCTGTTTAACAACCTGTTCTTCTCTTCTGAGCGTTATGACCTGTCACCAGTCGGCCGTATGAAGTTCAACCGTCGTCTGGGTCGTCCTTATGAAGTCGGTACTGACCAGAAGTCGCGCGAAGTTGAAGGCATCCTGTCCAACGAAGACATCACGGATGTACTGAAAACATTGGTTGAAATCCGTAACGGTAAAGGTGAAGTCGACGATATCGACCACTTGGGTAACCGTCGTGTTCGTTCAGTGGGTGAAATGACTGAAAACCAATTCCGTGTCGGTCTGGTTCGTGTAGAGCGTGCGGTTAAAGAACGTCTATCACAGGCTGAAACTGATAACCTGTCTCCGCAAGATTTAATCAATGCGAAGCCAGTGGCTGCTGCAATCAAGGAATTCTTTGGTTCAAGCCAGTTATCTCAGTTCATGGACCAAAACAACCCATTGTCTGAAATCACCCACAAGCGTCGTGTATCAGCGCTTGGGCCTGGTGGTTTGACGCGTGAACGTGCTGGCTTCGAAGTACGTGACGTACATCAAACTCACTACGGTCGTGTGTGTCCAATTGAAACGCCTGAAGGTCCAAACATTGGTTTGATCAACTCGCTTTCTGTATATGCAAAATGTAACAACTTTGGTTTCTTAGAAACGCCTTACCGTAAAGTTGTTGATGGTCGTGTAACGGATGAAGTTGAATACCTGTCTGCGATTGAAGAAGTGGGTACTGTGATTGCACAGGCCGACTCGGTTGTAGATCAGGACGGCAACCTGACTGAAGAATTCGTTTCTGTACGTCACCACGGTGAATTCGTACGTATGTCACCTGAAAAAGTGACGCATATGGACGTATCTGCTCAGCAGGTGGTTTCTGTTGCAGCATCGCTGATTCCATTCCTTGAGCACGATGACGCCAACCGTGCATTGATGGGTTCTAACATGCAACGTCAGGCCGTACCTACATTAATCGCGGACAAACCGCTGGTTGGTACGGGTATGGAAGCCAACGTGGCACGTGACTCAGGTGTGTGTGTAGTTGCAGGCCGTGGTGGTGTGATCGAGTTTGTTGATGCATCACGTATCGTAATTCGCGTGAATGAAGATGAAATGATCGCGGGTGAAGCAGGCGTAGATATCTACAACCTGATCAAATACACGCGTTCAAACCAGAACACCTGTATCAACCAGAATGTTGTGGTACGTTTAGGCGATAAAGTTGCACGTGGTGACATCCTGGCGGATGGTCCATCGACAGATGGCGGTGAACTGGCGCTGGGTCAAAACATGCGCGTGGCGTTCATGACCTGGAATGGTTACAACTACGAAGACTCGATCTTGCTTTCTGAGCGTGTGCTTCAAGAAGACCGTCTAACGTCGATTCATATTCAGGAACTGTCATGTGTTGCACGTGATACCAAACTGGGTGCTGAAGAAATCACGGCTGATATTCCAAACGTCGGTGAAGCTGCGCTGTCTAAACTGGACGAATCAGGTATTGTTTACATCGGTGCAGAAGTGACTGCCGGTGACATTCTGGTGGGTAAAGTTACGCCAAAAGGTGAAACCCAGTTGACGCCTGAAGAAAAACTGCTTCGTGCCATCTTCGGTGAAAAAGCAGCGGATGTGAAAGACTCATCTTTACGTGTTCCATCAGGCACCAAAGGTACCGTGATTGACGTTCAAGTGTTTACACGTGATGGTCTTGAAAAAGACGAACGTGCACTGGCAATTGAGAAAGCGCAGCTTGATGCATACCGTAAAGACTTGAAAGAAGAATACAAAATCTTCGAAGAAGCAGCACGTGAACGTATTGTCCGTCTGTTAAAAGGTCAAGAATCAAATGGCGGTGGTGGCACTAAACGTGGCGACAAACTGTCTGAAGATATGCTGTCTGGTCTTGAACTGGTTGATCTGCTTGAAATCCAGCCAAGTGATGAAGCGATTGCGGAACGTTTAACGCAAATTCAAACCTTCCTGAAAGAGAAGAGCTTTGAAATTGACGAGAAATTCGCTGAGAAGAAACGCAAACTGTCTACAGGTGACGAACTGACCACTGGCGTACTGAAAGTGGTTAAAGTTTACCTTGCGGTGAAACGTCGTATCCAGCCGGGTGATAAGATGGCGGGTCGTCACGGTAACAAGGGTGTTGTATCCAACATTCTGCCGGTTGAAGACATGCCACACGATGCCAATGGTGTACCAGTAGACGTGGTACTGAACCCGCTTGGTGTACCATCGCGTATGAACGTGGGTCAGATTCTGGAAACGCACTTGGGTATGGCAGCCAAAGGTTTGGGTGATCAGATCGACAAGATGCTGAAAGAACAGCGCACCATTCTTGAACTGCGTGAATTCTTGGACAAGATTTACAATAAGGTGGGCGGCGAGCAAGAAGATCTTGACAGCCTGACGGATGATGAAATCTTGGCACTTTCTGGCAACCTGCGTGCCGGTGTTCCATTGGCAACACCTGTATTTGACGGTGCTGAAGAAGGTCAGATCAAAGACTTGCTTGAACTTGCGGGTCTGTCACGTACCGGTCAAACCGTATTGTATGATGGCCGTACGGGTGAGCGTTTCGACCGTCCTGTCACTGTTGGTTACATGTACATGCTGAAACTGAACCACTTGGTTGATGACAAGATGCATGCGCGTTCAACTGGTTCTTACTCATTAGTAACACAGCAGCCGCTGGGTGGTAAGGCACAATTCGGTGGTCAGCGTTTCGGTGAGATGGAAGTCTGGGCACTGGAAGCTTACGGTGCAGCTTATACGCTTCAAGAAATGCTCACTGTGAAGTCGGATGACGTTGAAGGCCGTACCCGCATCTATAAGAACATTGTAGATGGTAACCATTATATGGATCCGGGCATGCCTGAATCGTTCAACGTATTGACCAAAGAGATCCGTTCTTTAGGTATCAACATTGAACTGAAAAATGGTGACTAAGAATCTCCATTAAATCTCCCTAAATCCCTCTTTGTAAAAGAGGGACTTTTCCTCCTTTGAAAAAGGGGGATTAAGGGGGATTAAAATTCAGTTAAAAAACAATATTTGTGACCCAGTCGGAAAGTGAAAATCTTACCGGCACACGGAGAAAAAAATTGAAAGACTTGCTCGATATCATGCGCAAAAAGACGGACTCAGACGGTCATGCTCCTGTAGAGTTTGACCGCATCCGTATTGGTCTTGCGTCACCAGAAATGATTAAGTCGTGGTCTCATGGTGAAGTTAAAAAGCCTGAAACCATTAACTACCGTACCTTCAAACCAGAACGTGACGGTTTATTCTGTGCCAAAATCTTTGGTCCAGTCAAAGATTACGAATGCTTGTGTGGTAAATACAAGCGTATGAAATACAAAGGCGTCATCTGTGAAAAATGTGGCGTTGAAGTAACAACTGCAAAAGTTCGTCGTGAACGTATGGGTCACATTGAGCTGGCATCTCCAGTAGCACACATCTGGTTCTTAAAATCACTGCCGAGCCGTATCGGTCTGTTATTAGACATGACCTTACGTGATATCGAACGTGTTCTGTATTTCGAATCTTATGTAGTGACTGACCCAGGTATGACTCCATTTGAGAAATACCAGCTTCTGAACGATGAAGAATACTTCAATGCGTTGGAAGAGCACGGTGATGAATTCACAGCGAAAATGGGTGCAGAAGCAGTTCAGGACCTGTTAAAAGACATCGATCTTGAAAACGAAATCTCACGCCTGCGTGAAGAAATTCCACAAACAACCTCTGAGACGAAACTGAAAAAAGCGTCTAAGCGTTTGAAATTGATGGAAGCGTTCAAAGAGTCGAACAACAAGCCAGAATGGATGGTGATGAATGTACTGCCAGTACTTCCGCCAGACCTTCGTCCGCTGGTTCCGCTTGAAGGTGGCCGTTTCGCAACGTCTGACCTGAACGACCTTTACCGTCGTGTGATTAACCGTAACAACCGTTTGAAGCGTCTTCTTGACCTTGCAGCGCCAGACATCATCGTACGTAACGAAAAACGTATGTTACAAGAGTCTGTAGATGCATTGCTTGATAACGGTCGTCGTGGTCGTGCGATTACCGGTTCGAACAAACGTCCGCTGAAATCTTTGGCCGATATGATCAAAGGTAAGCAAGGTCGTTTCCGTCAGAACTTGTTGGGTAAACGTGTTGACTATTCAGGCCGTTCGGTGATTACCGTAGGTCCTACTTTACGTTTGCACCAATGTGGTCTTCCGAAGAAAATGGCGCTGGAACTGTTCAAGCCGTTCATCTTTGCGAAACTGCAAGCCTCTGGTCAAGCCACTACCATTAAAGCTGCGAAGAAAATGGTTGAGCGCGAGACGCCAGAAGTTTGGGATGTTCTTGCATCTGTGATTCGTCAGCATCCAGTGATGTTGAACCGTGCGCCAACCCTTCACCGTTTGGGTCTGCAAGCGTTTGAACCGATTCTGATTGAGGGTAAAGCGATCCGTCTGCACCCGCTCGTTTGTGCTGCGTTCAACGCCGACTTCGACGGTGACCAGATGGCGGTACACGTACCATTAACACTTGAAGCGCAATTAGAAGCGCGTGCGTTAATGATGTCGACCAACAACATTCTGTCTCCAGCCAACGGTGAGCCAATCATCGTACCGTCTCAGGACGTGGTCTTGGGTCTTTACTACATCACCCGTGATGCGGTAAATGCCAAAGGTGAAGGCATGGTGTTCGCAGATACGCATGAAGTTAACCGTGCCCTTGCAACCGGTCAGGTTGATCTGCACGCTCGCGTAAAAGCGCGTGTATACCAAACTGTCATCAATGACAACGGTGAGCGTGAGCAACAAACTATTGTTGTAGACACCACACCAGGTCGCTGCCTGCTGTGGGAAGTTGTGCCAGAAGGTTTGAGCTTCGAGCAAATTAACGTTGAGATGACCAAGAAAAACATCTCTAAGTTAATCAACTCTTGCTACCGTAAACTGGGTCTGAAAGACACGGTCATCTTTGCTGATCAATTAATGTACTTGGGCTTCCGTCAAGCGACGCGTTCAGGTGTATCTGTTGGTATGGAAGACATGGTTATTCCACCAAGCAAACAGGCGATCATTGACAAGGCAGAAGCTGAAGTTCGTGAAATCGAACAACAGTTCGAACAAGGTTTCGTAACGGCCGGTGAACGTTATAACAAAGTCGTCGATATCTGGGCACGTACCAATGACCAGGTAGCGAAAGCGATGATGGACAACTTGTCTTTCACCACTGTGAAAAACAAACAGGGTGAAGACGAGAAGCAGAAATCATTCAACTCGATCTACATGATGTCGGATTCTGGTGCCCGTGGTTCGGCAGCTCAGATTCGTCAGCTTGCAGGTATGCGTGGTCTGATGGCGAAGCCGGATGGCTCGATCATTGAAACGCCAATTAAGGCGAACTTCCGTGAAGGTTTGACGGTACTTCAGTACTTCATTTCAACACACGGTGCGCGTAAAGGTTTGGCCGATACTGCACTGAAAACTGCGAACTCGGGTTACCTGACACGTCGTCTGGTTGACGTTGCGCAAGACTTGGTGATCACTGAGCCAGATTGTGGCACCATGGCTGGTTTAGTCATGACCCCATTCATTCAGGGCGGTGACGTGATCGAGAACCTGGGTACGCGAGTACTGGGTCGTGTGGTTGCTGAAGACGTGAAGAAAGCCGGTTCAGATGAAGTGATTCTGCCACGTAACACCTTAATTGACGAAAAACTTGCCAACTTCCTGGAAGAGCAAGGTGTCGATGAAGTGAAAGTACGTTCAGTAGTATCATGTGAATCGACCTTCGGTGTGTGTGCGAAATGTTATGGTCGTGACCTTGCACGCGGTCACTTGGTGAACCCAGGTGAATCTGTGGGTGTAATGGCGGCACAATCAATTGGTGAGCCAGGTACACAGTTAACCATGCGTACCTTCCACGTGGGTGGTGCGGCAAGCCGAACTTCTGCTGCCAACAGCGTTCAAGTACGTAACAAAGGTACCGTACGTTTCCACAACGTGAAAACTGTACAACATGCCAAAGGTCATTTGGTATCGACCTCTCGTTCAGGTGAAATTGGTATTGCAGATGACTTAGGTCGTGAGCGTGAACGTTATAAGATCCCTTACGGTGCGTCTATTCTGCTGAAAGATGGCGAAGCGGTAGAAGCAGGCGGTATCGTGGCGACTTGGGATCCGCATACCCATCCACTGGTAACTGAAGTTGCAGGTAAAGTGCGTTTCAGTCAGATCGCTGATGGCGTAACCGTAACCTCGAAAACGGATGATGCAACTGGTATGACCACAATCGAAATCTTGCCAGTGACTTCACGTCCTGCGTCAGGTAAAGATTTACGTCCTGCTGTTGTGTTAGACACTGTGGACGGTGGTGAACAGTTCTACTTCCTGCCACAAAACACCATTCTTTCGGTTCGCGATGGCGAAACCATTGGTGTCGGTGACGTTATTGGTCGTGTACCACAAGAATCTTCACGTACCCGTGATATTACCGGTGGTCTGCCGCGTGTTGCCGACTTGTTCGAAGCGCGTAAACCAAAAGAGCATGCGATTTTGGCAGAAGTGTCAGGTATCGTGAGCTTCGGTAAAGAGACCAAAGGTAAGAACCGTCTGGTGATTACACCGGATGATGGTTCAGAGATCTACGAAGAGCTGATTCCGAAATGGCGTACCATTAACGTGTTCGAAGGCGAGCATGTGAACCGTGGTGAAACCATTTCTGATGGTCCACAAAACCCGCATGACATCTTACGTCTGAAAGGTGAAGTGGCGTTGACCAACTACATCGTGAATGAAGTTCAGGACGTTTACCGTCTGCAAGGTGTAAAAATCAACGATAAGCATATTGAAGTTATCGTACGTCAAATGCTGCGTAAAGTTGAAATCACTGACGGTGGTGATACCAGCTTCATCAAAGGCGAACAGGTGGATTACATCCGTGTGGTTCAAGAAAACCAGGCTGTACTTGCACAGAACAAGTTCCCAGCGAAGTTTGATCGCCAGTTGATGGGTATTACCAAAGCATCATTGTCGACGGATTCATTCATCTCTGCTGCATCGTTCCAGGAAACCACACGTGTGTTAACTGAAGCGGCTGTAACCGGTAAAGAAGATGATCTACGTGGTCTGAAAGAAAACGTCGTTGTTGGTCGCTTGATCCCAGCGGGTACAGGTTTGGCTTACCACTTAGAGCGTCGTCGTCAGGAAGCAGAAGCTGCAGAGTTTGAACTGCAAAATGACTTCTCTGATGTAGACCAAGCATTAAGTCAGGCATTTAACCAGGAATTCTAAGCTGGTGAAATGACAACAAAGAGACGCCTTCGGGCGTCTTTTTTATGCCTGCAAAAAAGGTATCGCGCTGTACTTTGGTGTTAGATTGGCTGGGTTGCTGCAGCAAAGCGGGTGTTTTTACATAAATCCTCTATTGGTTACCAAGTTGGTAACATATTGCTCAGATTCGACCCATCAATATCGAATAAGCTAAAGCTATGACCAAAACAGGGGAAGAGCGATCATGAAAAAAGTTATCGGTGTTATGGCAGCTGCCACCTTATCTACCTTTATGCTGGCCGGCTGTGAAAGTATGTCTCCAAATGAACAGCGTATTGGTGCAGCGGCCTTAGGTGGTGCAATTGGTGGTGGTGTCGGTGGTAATGTCGGCGGTACTGCAGGTGCAGCCATTGGTGGTGGTGCCGGTGCAGCGGTCGGTAGTAAAACCCAGGATGGTTCAAACCGTAACGCGACCTATAGTGGTGTCGGCGGTGCAATTGGTTCTGCGGTAGGTAAAAGCATCTTCGGTGGTAGTACTGGTGCAGCGATTGGTGGTGCGATTGGTGGCGGTGCAGGTGCCGCGATTGAGCAGAACCGCTAAGTCTGGTTTAGACGATCTCACATAAAAAAAGCGCTTAAATATAAGCGCTTTTTTATTTAGCCGGCAGCATGCGGCTTTTTGCGGCGGATGTATACCGTCTTTTCTACCTCGGCAATACGTACGCCGGCTTCATCAAAAATATTCAGGCGGTAGTTGCGATATACCGGTGCATAATTCTCGGCCAGTTCCCGAATGGTAGCGACCTCCATGGCATTGAGGCGGATATCGGCATAGACCATACTGCGACCGGGCGCTAGAAAGCGGATGGTCGCGGCCTTATCCCAGACAATATATTTTGAGCCAAGATGATGCATCAACAGCAGCATATAAAACGGATCGACCATGGCATACAGGCTACCGCCAAAATGCACCCCAACAATATTCTGGTTTTTACGCGTCAGTGGCATTTTGACACGAATGTGGTAATTGGCCAGATCCATTTTCTCGACCGCAATACCGGCGCCGCGATAGGGGGCATAGCGATTGATCAGGAATTTGGACAGGGTCGGAATTGTCTGTAGTTTTTTTAAAAGGCTCATAAGGGTCAATTATTTTTATTGCACTGATCTGCATACTAGAACAGAAACCGGCAGGTGGCATTGATTTGATTGACTGCACTTGCCAATAAACAGCCAATACAAGAAATCACCCATAAACAGAACAGGATGTCATCATGCACGCTCATACGCAGTGGATTCATACCTCAGACCAGCAGCGCCTGTATGTCAAAAGCTGGGGCAAGCCGGACAATCCGGCGCTGGTACTGGTTCATGGTTATCCCGACAATCAGGAAGTCTGGGAAGCTGTTATTACCCAGCTGATTCAGGATTTTTATATTGTGACCTATGATGTGCGTGGGGCCGGTCAGTCTTCCATTCCAAAGCATATTCATGATTATCGGCTGGCACGCCTGTCTGAAGATTTACTGACTGTGGTGGATGCAGTGCTGCCCAACCGGCCATTTCATCTGGCTGCGCATGATTGGGGTTCAATTCAGTCCTGGGAGTCGGTGACCGATGCCCGGTTTCGCCAGCGGATTCTTTCTTACAGCAGCATTTCCGGGCCTTGTCTGGACCATGCTGCATTCTGGATGCGTGCCCAGTTACAGCAGGGTAAGACTAAATTCTTAAAACAGCTGGGCAAGTCCTGGTATATCGCTGTGTTTCAATTGCCGTTACTGGCACCGACGGTGTGGCAATACATGAGTGCAGAGCGCTGGGGCAAAATGCTACAGCAGCTGGAGCAAAGCTCGGGTCTGGCCTTAAACCCGAATATCCAGCAGGATGGTCAATATGGCGTCAATCTGTATCGGGCCAATTTTATCCCGCGTTTGCTCAAACCACGTCAGCGTGTGGCGATTTGTCCGGTACAGGCCGTGGTACTGACCGAAGACCGCTTTGTCAGTCCGGAGCTGATTGATGAAGTGCCGAACTGGGCAGCAGACTTCCAGCGAGTGGAGATTGCGGCCAATCACTGGGCAATTTTAAGCCAGCCGGAGCGGATTGCTCAACATCTTCGGGATTTTGCATTTTCAAAATCAGGCAGTTAATTTGACTGTTACTGGCAAGGTCAAGACAAATATCGGACAGCGCAACAACAGCAGCTAAATAGCGATCAATCTCTGATAAAATAGCGTTTTTTCTCGATCCGTCTTTTCTTATGTTTGCAATTCTTGCCGCCATCGCAGTCATGTTCGGGCTGTCGTTGGCACGTGTTCCTGTTGTTTTTGCACTGGTCATTGGTGCCGTTACGGGTGGTTTGCTGGCTGGTTTGGGCCTGCAAGGTACTTTAGAGGCGTTTAATAATGGCCTGGGCGGTGGTGCTAAAATTGCTTTGGCCTACGGTATTTTAGGTGCTTTTGCACTGGCTCTGGCGCGTTCAGGTTTACCTGATTTATTGGCCTATAAAATGATTCACACCTTAAAGGGTGAGGCCGATCTGAAAGCGCAAAACCGGGTCAAATACTTTATTTTCCTGGTGGTGGCCATTGCCGCGGTATTCTCCCAGAACGTGATTCCGGTACATATTGCCTTTATTCCGGTGCTGATTCCGCCATTGTTGATGGTATTTAACCACCTGAAACTGGACCGTCGTCTGGTGGCCTGTTTATTGACCTTTGGTCTGGTGGCCACCTATATGCTGGTGCCGGTCGGATTTGGCGCCATCTTCCTGAATGATATTCTGGGCCATAATATTAATACCTTTGGCAAGCCGTATGGATTTGAGATCAGCTATGACCAGATTCCAACAGCGATGGCCATTCCGGTATTCGGGATGTTTGTCGGTTTGCTGATCGCGGTGTTTTTCTCATACCGTAAGCCACGTGAATATAAAGACGTGCATATTGAAGAGCAGCAAAGCATTTCGGCTGAAATGGGTGTGGCACAAAAATCAGGTCAACCTGAAGTGGCGACGTTCACCATCTGGATGGCAGTCATTGCGATTCTGGTAACCCTTGGCGTGCAGCTGTATTCAGATTCGATGATTCTGGCCGGTCTGGTTGGTGTAGCGATTCTGAGCTGTGCCGGGATCTTTAAGTGGAAAGAAGCGGACGATGTTATTATTACCGGTATGCGGATGATGGCACTGGTTGGCTTTATTATGATTGCTGCGCAAGGTTTTGCTGCCGTGATTGAGGCAACAGGACAGGTTTCTGCGCTGGTTGAAGCGTCGGTTGACTGGATTGGTAATAGCCAGGCACTTGCAGCCTTTTTAATGTTGTTGATTGGTTTGCTGATTACTCTGGGTATCGGTTCATCATTCTCTACCATTCCGATTCTGGCGATTATTTATGTACCGCTCTGTATTCAATTTGGTTTTAGTCCTGCAGCAACTATTGCGATCATTGGGACTGCGGCTGCACTGGGCGATGCCGGTTCACCTGCTTCGGATTCGACCTTGGGGCCAACCTCAGGCCTGAATATGGATGGTCAGCATGACCATATGAAAGACAGTGTAGTGCCGACCTTTATTCACTTTAATATCCCGCTGATGATTTTTGGCTGGATTGCCGCCATGGTGCTTTAACCTGAAATATCCCGGGAATAAAATCCCGGGATTTTTTTGAATCATAGATGTATTTATAATAAATCTTATAATCATTCTGATAATCTAATAATAGATGTATTTAAAATATATATTATAGAGTGTTTAAAATAAACCTGAGTATTTTAATCTGAATATTATTATTTAATCTTGATGAATCAGGTTGGTATTTAAAACCAAGTTGTGTGGTTGGTTAAAATAAATTAATTTAATAATCAATAGTTTGAAAATAATATAAAATTATTATATCGGATAAGTATTGCATATTAATTTATAACGTGTTTATTATTAATTAATGTTTAATTTTTGAATAAATAATCTTCCAGTGGGGTATTAAAATGTTAAAGCAAATTACACTCGTTGCATTAATGGGTCTTTCTGCTTCTGCGATGGCAGGCCAATGGCAAGTCAAGCTGGGCGGTTCGGTTGTAGCACCTACAGGCGATTATAATCTAGGCGGCGCAACAGTTGAGGCAGATCATGAATATGCATTTACCCCGTCAGTTGAATATTTCTTTAATGACAATATTTCGACAGAACTGCTTTTAGCTGCACCAATTAACCATGATGTTCAGTTAGCGGGTACAGATGTGGTACGTATTAAACATTTACCACCAACGCTGACGGCAAAATACCATTTTAAAAACAATACCGGTTTTACACCGTACATTGGTGTCGGTGGTACCGCATTTGTGGCTTGGGATGAGCGTACCAAAGGTCTGGGTGATACCGATGTGAAAGTAAAAGAAGATTTTGGTTTTGCCGGCCAGATTGGTTTTAACTTCCAGCCAGCAGATGCCAAAAACTGGGGCGTATTCTTTGATGCACGTTATGCGCAACTTAGCCCTGAAGTTACTTTAAGTGGTGATGTGGCAGCCCAATTCGATTTAGATATCGATCCAATGGTGTACACCATCGGTTATAGCTACAAATTCTAATTATAAAAAAGTACCAATAATAAAATTCAGCGTAGCCCCATCCTTGTGATGGGGCCTTTTTATTGCAAAATGATAACAATAGAACAAAATCAGAATATTGAGTTAAGTATTCGTTTTCATTTAATTTGTAGTGAATGAAATGAAAGAAATGAAAAAGTGAGAAGATCAAATATGAATAGAAATACAACCTTTGCCTTGGTCTTCGCCAGTTTGATCAGCCTGCCTGCCGCTGCAGCCAGCTTTAATTGTGAACGTGCTCAAACCCCAACCGAACATGCCATTTGTGAACATCGTAATGTTAATGATGCCGATGTGAAGATGGCCACCACCTATAAAATTATTAACCGTCTGGTACCGATGGGGACACGTTCGGCTATACGGGATGAACAGGTGCGCTGGCTGGCCCTGCGTGACCGCTGTGGCCAGTCGGTTGAATGTCTGACCCAGGTTTACCAGATGCGTCAGCAAAAGCTGGAGCAGTATATGCAGCGGGTCTATCAGCAGGGCCCATTTTAATATTTTTTTGTTTTCCTATTGAAAAATCGTCGCCTCACTCCAATTCATAAGGCATTCCAATACAACAATGCTGTCAATTTAAGGAGTGATGAATGAGCGAACAAAGCGCACAAAAACACAGTTTCCAGGCTGAAGTGGCTCAGCTTTTACATTTGGTGACGCATTCTCTTTATTCCAACCCTGAAATTTTTCTGCGTGAACTGATTTCTAACGCCTCTGATGCCTGCGATAAATTGCGTTTTGAAGGCATCAACCATCCTGAATATTATGAAAATGATCCGGACCTGCGCGTGCGTGTGCGTCTGGATGCAGAGAACAATACCCTGACCATTTCCGATAACGGTATTGGTTTAAGCCAGCAGGAAGCGATTGATAACCTGGGGACCATTGCCAAATCCGGCACCAAAGACTTTATGTCCAAGCTGACCGGTGATCAAAAAGCCGATGCCCAGCTGATTGGCCAGTTTGGGGTGGGTTTCTACTCTGGCTTTATTGTGGCCGATAAAATTACCGTAGAATCACGCCGTGCCGGTCTGGACGCATCGGAAGGTGTACGCTGGATCAGCGGTGGCACCGGTGAATTTGAAGTCGAGCAAATCAACAAGGAAGGTCGTGGCACCGACATCATCCTGCATTTACGTGAAGATGCGTTGGACTATCTGCAAAGCTATAAAGTGAAGCAGATTATCAATAAATATTCTGATCACATCAGCCTGCCCATTCAAATGCAAAAAGAAGTCTGGCAGGAAGAGGAAGTAGCGGAAGGTGAACAGCCAAAAGGCGGCCAGTATGTGAAAACTGATGAATGGGAAGCGATTAACTCGGCCAGTGCTTTATGGACCCGCAGTAAAAACGAGATTAGCGAAGAACAGTATATCGAGTTTTATAAAAACCTGAGCCATGATTTTGAGGCACCGCTGGCCTGGTCGCATAACCGTGTCGAAGGTAGCACCGAATATACCCAGTTGCTGTATATTCCGCCAAAAGCACCACATGATATTTTTACCCGCGAAGCCAAAGCTGGCATCAAGCTGTATGTCAAACGCGTATTTATTATGGATGATGCTGACAACCTGATTCCAAACTATTTGCGTTTTGTACAGGGTGTGGTGGATAGCGCCGATTTACCACTGAACGTCAGCCGTGAACTGCTACAGGAAAGCCGCGACGTGAAAACTATCCGTGAAGGTAACGCACGCCGTGTGCTGACCATGCTGGATGGTCTGGCCAAATCTGAAGATGAAAAAGACCAAAACAACTTCAAGACTTTCTATCGTGAATTTGGTTCGGTCCTAAAAGAAGGCCTGGGCGAAGACTTTGGTAACCGTGAGCGTATCCTGAAATTATTACGCTATGCAACCTCCACTCAGGATGAGGTCAGCACTTCACTGGCAGATTATAAAGCGCGGATGCAGGATGGCCAGAAAGCCATTTACTATGTAACCGCAGATAGCCTGACCGCGGCCAAGAACTCGCCGCAGCTGGAGCTGTTCAAGAAAAAAGGCATTGAAGTCCTGCTGATGACTGAACGTGTTGATGAATGGGCCATGAACTTCGTACATGAGTTTGATGGTACACCGCTGCAAAACGTGTCTAAAGGTGCGGTCGATTTGGGTGATCTGCAAGATGCCGAAGAGAAGAAGGCACTGGAACAGGCTGCAGAGCAGTTTAAGCCGGTGGTGGAGCAGCTGTCTGAATCGCTGAAAGACAAAACCAAAGAAGTGCGCGTGACCACACGACTGGTCGACTCTCCGGCCTGTCTGGTTACGGCTGACGGGGAATTGTCGCCACAGCTGATCCGCATGCTAAAAGATGCCGGTCAGCCGGTGCCAGAAATGAAGCCGATTCTGGAAATTAACCCGCAGCATCCGTTGGTGCAAAAACTGCAAGGTTCGGCTCAGTTTGATGATCTGGCCAATGTGATTTTTGATCAGGCCCTGATTGCAGAAGGGGGACTACCAGAAAATCCGGCAGAGTACCTGAAACGCATCAACAGTCTGCTCTTAAAATAAGCCTATTAAAAAAACCTCCTGCGTGATCTGACCCCAATAAGTTGGACGGTTTGATTAAGCAGCTTTTAAGGACTGAGTTCTGTATTGTACAGGACTCAGTCCTTTTAATTTAACCTTGATTCGTTCATGGTTGTAATAATGAATATATTCTTTCACGGTCTGTTCCAACTCTTCAACTGAATTAAATTCCTCACCATAGAAACATTCTGATTTAAGTATTCCAAAGAAGCTTTCCATTGAAGCGTTGTCTAGACAGTTACCTTTACGCGACATACTTTGAATAAGCCCGTGCTGTTGAAGCTGTTGCTGATAAAATCTCATTTGATATTGCCAGCCCTGATCTGAATGAATAATTGGCTTATCATTCGGGCTGAGCTTGGCGATAGCATCTTTCAACATATCTTTAACTAAACCAAACAGTGGTCTACGTTGGAGCTGAAACGCAATGATTTCACCATTAAACAAATCCATTATGGGTGACAGATAAAGTTTTTCACCGCGTACATTAAATTCAGTTACATCTGTTACCCACTTCTGATTGGGCTTGTCTGCCTTGAATTGACGCTGCAACACATTCTTAGCAATTTTACCAATTTGCCCCTTATAAGAGCGATACTTTACAGCTCTAATACATGATCTGAGCTGCATGGACTGCATCAAGCGTTGAACACACTTATGGTTAATGGTAAACCCCAAATTCTTCAAGGCAAGTGTAATCCTGCGATACCCGTATCGTCCCTTATGTTTATGATATATCGCCTTAATTTGCTGTTTAAGGTCACTATATTTATCTTCACGCTTTGATTGCTGCTCATGATAAAAGTAAGTGCTTCGAGCCATTTCTGATGTACGTAACAAGTGCCTTAATTGATAGCTTTGCCTTAATTCAGATATGAATCTTGCAGCCGTTGCTGTTCGGCTTTTTCCTGTTCTTTGCGCTTCTGAATCAAGGCTCTCCGCTTTTTTAGATAAGCGACCTCTGCCCGTAGATACGCCAATTCCTCAAGTAGCTGTTCTTGAGTTTTATTTCGATCTTCTTGTGAGGTTTTAATTCTAGGTCGCTGTGGCTTTGGCATCTGTTTGGGGCGTCCTTTGGGCTTAGATTTTAAGCCATCTATACCGTGTGCCTGATATTTGCGCAACCATGTAGAAAGAGTTCCAACTTCTTTTAATTTAAAAAATCTTAAAGCATCGATAAGTGACAAGCCATCATTCAATATTTTAAGAACAACTTTAAGTTTGAACTCTGTAGAGTAGGTTATGCGATGAGATTGAGGTTTCAAGCCGTCTTCGCCAAGAGTCTGGTATATAGCAACCCATTGTCGAATAGTAGCTCTGTCTAATTTATATTTATTAGCTGTTTTTCTAAACCCATCATCATTTTTATTTGATAAATAATTTTGAACAACTTCAAGTTTAAACTGTTGAGAATATTTAGCCATAGAAAAGCACCCTTCAAATTGGACTAAGAGTGTCCAAATTTCGGGGTGCAGATCATGCGGGAGGTTTTTTAATGCACGATTATATTGTTGACGGTTTTAGAACAGGGCTTCTAAACGCAGCAAGACACTCGGGAAATGGCTGCGGTCTTCACGGTCATCATTATAGTAATTCAGGTCGCCCTGCACAAAAAACCATTCGCGCAAGAACGGCTGACGCCAGGACACAAATGGCCCCCAGCTGTTCAGGCGTAAATCATCATTATGATAATAACCGCCGGTGTAGAG
This sequence comes from Acinetobacter sp. Q186-3, assembly GCF_013420655.1. Classification (NCBI taxonomy): domain Bacteria; kingdom Pseudomonadati; phylum Pseudomonadota; class Gammaproteobacteria; order Moraxellales; family Moraxellaceae; genus Acinetobacter; species Acinetobacter sp. Q186-3. The sequence continues at coordinate 107,236 of NZ_VOXS01000002.1, forward strand.
CCCGTAGTTAAAACGGTTGCCATGGAAAAACTGGTGCTGTCTAAAGCTGTAATTGTCCCATCTGAGGTCATCATCCTGTTCATCGGCATAGGTCAGGCTAAACTGGTTGCTTAAAAACGGATGATCAGGCCGGGCATGAATAAGTTCCAGGTTGGTTCTTAAATAGTTTTCACTGTCGAGGCCGTAACGGTAAATCTGCTCGGCATGAAAGGAAAAGTCATTGACCAGTTCCCAGTCCTTGGCAATTTTTAAACGGGCATAAATATCATCACCGGAACGCACCCCGAGGTCGGCATCAGTTTCAAAGGGTAAGCGTTCAGTGAAGTCAGACCAGCGTAAGGCCAGGGAGCTGTTGTCTTCACGCGCCCGTCGACCATCCAGGGTTTTGTCCGGGCTGTTGCTGGGGTTTTCATTGGTAATGGCAACACTGTTTTGCAGTTCGTTATCCAGTGAGTCATCACCAAAGACCAGACTTAATTTGCGTTCCAGCGTCGGCAGTTTAATCCGGCCACGTACCCGCGGTTTAATATCGTAGTCATCATATTTGTTCCAGCGACTGTCGACCAGAATACGCAAGGTCGCAGAGGCCGGTTCCTCCGGGCTGGTTTCTCCAAACCAGTTATCAATTTTATGTGCGGTATTGTCTGCCCAATGGCGAATCTGCTTCTGGCGCCGGTCTACCCAGCTTTGTTCTTCGGTTTCATGCGTGGGCGGCACAATCGGTTCATTCGACTGTTCCGGCAAAATGGTCGGGGTGGCATCAATCAGCCGCGGCAGGGTATAGAAAAAACCATTACCCGCCTCAGTTTCGGGCACCAGTGGCACCTCATAACCTGGTGGTGCGGTCTGCGGTTCTGTCTCCAGGTTGGTATTGTTGTCTGCAACCGTATATCCACTGCCTAACAGGCAAAATAATAATAATGATGGCGCTATAAAATGTACTTTTCTTGGCATTATTTACTGATCTTTAAGCTCTTTTTGCTAGTGTTGAAAATCTTCAGGCGAAAAGCAAGATGCAGCTACAAAAACATAAACATTAACTGGCGGTGAGCCGTTGAATGGCCTGAACCAGACGTAAAGGGTCGACCGGCGCAGGCAGGTGATTCAAGACTTTTTGAATGATTTGCCAGCTCACGCCCTGCTGACGATCGAGCAGAATATAGGGATAGGCCGGTTCGGTACGCGCCAGTTGTAAACGCTGCTGGCCATGAATCAGGCGAATTTTTTGTCGCTCTTTTAATAAAATCAGCGGGGTGGCCAGCGTGGCTGCTGTTTCCTCAAACTGGATAAATTTCTGGGTATGAATCAGGTGCAGCGGAATAAACGGATAATAATCTTCTTTGTGCCAGATCATCTGCTCGGCATGTTGATAGCACTGAAACAGACTGTCCAGCGCAAACAGCTGGCTTTCCAGTACAGCGCTGTCTATTTCACGAATTGCGGCAATTTCATGTTCATGCTGCTGGCTAAAGGCGTGGGCAAAACGGGTGGCCTGCATAGCATCCAAGGCGCCAAACAAGACCAGATATTTAATAAAACGGCCTTGGGCATTAATTTGCTCGGCCACATAACCGGGGCGTTTGAGCAGAGCCGCTTGCTCTGCATCATGAACCAGCACATCGGCATACTGCATCACTTCAGGCCGGGCCGGTAAAAATACCCAGCACAGTTTTTCCGCCGGCAGATGGTCCAGGGGTAATTCGGAAATCGGGCAGCTGAGCTGATTGAGCAGCAGATGACGGGCGCTAGACTCTGCTTGCTGTTCAGGCTGAACAGGTGCGGCTTTGGTAGGCTTGAACTGCTGAGCTGCTTCTTCAGGTTCTATCGCTACAGATGAACGTGCTGCGACGGTATGCTGAAAGGCCTGCGTTGCGGCATAGTTTTGCTGGTTAAGTAATTCCAGATCGGTGTGCAGACTGCGATACTGATGCTGCTGTTGCAACATCCAGCGATAGACCTGTTCCAGATTGCCCCAGTCACTGAGCAGGGCAGTACGTGCGGGTGCCGGAATCAGCCAGATTTGCCAGCCGGAGGCGGGCTGATACAAGATGGCCCAACCTGAATCGGGCTGGGTATATAAAGCTTGTTCTAGAGCCTCAACCTGCTGAAACACCCCCCGAAAAGAACATGCATAAATGGTGTCGCGCGCAAATTCTTCGGCAGAACGTTCCGGCTGCACCTGTGCCTTATAGGCCAGAATCTGTTTTTTAAACAGCGGCTGGTCGCATTCAACAAAAATACTTTTAATCCGGCTTTTGGCCTTGGCGGTTTCATACAGACTCAAGGAACGACGCTCCAGTGCGCCCGTCAGGTCATGCAGTTCTTTAATCAGCCGGGATTTTTCTAAAGTATTCATGGTGGAAACTTAAACCAGTTGTTGTGCTTTTTCCAGATAACTGGCCAGGACAATATTCAGGGCCAGTTCAACCAATTTGTATTCGGCAGAATGCGGCTGTGAATAATGTTCCGCCAGCGCCACCAGATTTTCTACATTAATCTCTTGTGGAGAAATTTTTCTCTGAATCAGGGCTTGAAGTTCGTGCATTGCTCTCTCATCAACCTGTACTTAAATAATTGTTTTGGATCACTTTGATTATAGGTATTTCACTAAAAATTACATGAAAAAAAATGTCAGCTTTTGTGGATTTTTAGGCATTTATGACAGAAATTGGGATTTCAATATAAGAAATATTAAAAAATTTTTTAGATAAATTTCAGTTAAATCAGAGAATAAACAGATCATGCTGCCGAATTGACAAAAAATGTCAGTCTCAAATTGTCCGGTCGGATCAGGTGCAAGGCGCAGAATGGTCCCAAACCGCAATAAAAAAAGCAGACCTGAGGTCTGCTTGTATTTAAAGAAGTGCTTAAGCTTCTTTGTTCTGTTCAGCGCTTGCAGGCTGATCGTTGCTCACGGTTTCAGTGTGGGCTTTTTCAGTCGGGAAGCTTGGTACATAAACCATTTCTGCTGATACATTGGCTGCATACAGGGTGACCATAAACAGGCCAAGCGCTTTTAAAACGTTCATCAATCTTACCTTCACAAAAAAAGGATGACTTGGGAGAAAAGTCATCGTGGGAGAGTGTATTCAAACAACAGCTATGATAGCGCGTTGTGATTGAGAGAAAATGATCATATCGGCAAGTTTAAGACTTTTTGTTAAAAAATAACATTTAAAAACAATAAATTAGAATAATTGCTCTAATCATTTAGCTACAAGATTTAAATTAATGATGATTTTTACAAGAACGAGATCATCCTGTTTTAAGATGAAAAAATCTCCAGATTTTTTGCCCCATCCACGCGTCATCTCTGTACAAATCCCTTGATCTGTATAGAGATGTAAGTTTTTGACGCGCTATGGTTAAGCGCTCTTTTATTGTCTATTTTTTATTCTAAGATGAACGTTTATACCAACACTGAGGGATCAATCATGGCGATTGCAAAAGTAGTAGAAGTGAATGCCAGCAGTAATAAAAGTTTTGAAGATGCCATTCAAAGCGGCATTGCCAAAGTCGGTGAAACAGTCAAAAACCTGCAGGGTGCCTGGATTAATGAACAGAAAGTGGTGATTAAGGACAATAAGATTACCGAGTATCGGGTCAATTTAAAAATCAGTTTCCTGGTGGAATAAGGCACATAGAAAAAATCCCCGTAAGGGGATTTTTTTATGACAGAGCTGCTTAAAGATACAACTGCTTATTGTTCCGGTACATCGCACTGGTCATCCTGGCATTGCGCGCCGTTGTCTGCAGGTGTTTCCAAAGCTTTTTTCAGCACCTGTTCAAACACTTCCCGTGGCTGTGCACCGGCTAAAGCAACGCGCTGGTCAAATACAAAAAAGGGTACGCCCGTCACTTTAAGCTGATCACGTGCTACATCCTGATCAAATTTCACAAAATCGGCATAGGCATCAGAATCGAGCACATCATCGACTTCCACCGGGTTTAAACCGATACGCGCAGCGACATCTTCCAGCGTTTCGCGTTCGCCAATGGCTAGACCTTGGGTCATATAGCTGTAGAAAAAGGCTTCCTTGGCTTCATTGCCCAAGCCTTTGCTTTGCGCCAGATGAATCAGACGGTGGGCATTCAAGGTATTGCCGGAATTGGCCTGTTCCCAGTTAAATTGGATGCCTTCTTCAGCAGCCATGCTGGCAATATTGCGCTGCATGTCTTCTACTTCCGCCAGGGTACGGCCATATTTTTGCGCCAGACGTTCAGAATTGGAAATTTCCTGACGTTCCGGTGCCTCCGGGTCAAGCTGGAAGCTGTGCCAGTGCACCTCAAGTTCTACGCCGACCTGTGCTGCCGTGGCTTCAAGACGTTTTTTGCCGATATAACAGAAAGGGCAGACCACATCGGACCAGATATCTACACGCATGAATATTCTCTTTGCCTTGTTTTCAACTATTGATGGGGATGATTTGCCTGAATTAAAGCCGAGATGGGTACTTTGCCGCCAGCAAACCGTATTTTTCATCCTCATCACTTTATATTTTTTGAAAATGAGCTAAACAATAAAAAAATTAGCTGAATAAAATAAATCACTTAAGTCATTTTTATTGTTTGATCTTTTGTGTGCTTTGTTGAATAATTTTGTCTAAAAAACAGGCGATACAACAACAAAGCGTTATGATAACGAGAAATACAACAAGAGGACAGGATATGCGACGTATAGTGTGGATCATCGTCCTCGTGACCTGTGCCGTGTTTGGATTGATGTTTTATCAATATCAGGCACAACAAAAAGAACTGACCCAATTACACGAATATCAGAACGTACTGTATGACAAGGCCGAGCAGATTTATGTACAGGCGCAGGATTGGTCGACCCCGATTCAGGTTGATCCGTCCGATCCGCGTTTAAGCGGTGATTATGCCCTGATGGCTGAATTTGTGATTAGCCATCTGGTGCAAAGTGCCGAAGCGCGTAACAGCTATTTACGCGAACTGAAAGCGTTGCAATGGGATCAGTTTCTGGATATTAAACGCCTGAATGAAGATAAAAAACAGGACTATGCCGAAACTGAAGCGATGCTGTCACAGGTCAAGGCTATGATGGAGCTATATCAGGAGCATCTGACTGAACATGAAGCACAGGCGCTGGCCCAAATTGAAGAATTACCGATTAAATCGCATCTACGCCGTCAGTTAAGTGAATCTCTGCTGGAAAGCCGCCAGAATGATGAAGGCACAGTGCTGTTTGAGCTGGAAAAACAGAGCCTGAGTCAGGCCTATGTGCTGCTTGGGATTCTAAAAAATAATCGCTGGGAAATGAAAAACAACCTGTTTATGTTCTATGAAGATGCAGGCCTGAAACAGTTTAATCAGGCCTATCAGGACATGCTCAAGCTGAATCAGCAAATGCAGGAGATTACCCAGGCGCATCAGCAGGCATTGGCTGAAAAACTGTAAGTAACAGCTCAACTTCTTGCACCTGTTTTAAGCCAAAGCTTAATACTGCCCCAACACCGTCATGGGGCAGTATCGGCAGATGCAAGGTGCATTCTTAATGATCACCTGGCCACAGGCTCAGGACATATTTTAGTGCTGCTGCTGGCCGCGATGGCTGTGAAAATGCACTGTGAGTGTACAGCCTCTAGAGCTTTTTAAGGGTGTGGATGGCTACGAGTTATATACATGGACAGCATCGTGCGTGATCCATTTAAAAAGAGGAAAAGAATAAAATTATGAATGAAAAAATATTGGTATAAGTAATTGATAAAATTCTAAAATTTAAGAAATTATCTTTCTATTCTTTCTTGTTTTTAACTAGTTCATCTCCTCCTCATGTTGGTGCCGATTTACCAGCAAAATCCGGCAGATTTTTTTTTAAAATGGCATAGTAATTGCTCCAATCCCGCAGGAATAGCGCTTGTCTGCAACATGCAGGCAAGGGCCAGTATATTTTTAAAAGATGGCTTCAGAGAAAAGCATCACTGAGCTGCGGCGTGGGGCTACATATGACAACGAGCAAACAGAATATTTCGCCCGAAGATGAATTTTTAGGGGCAGGAAAAAGCCTGACTTATGGCTTACAGCATGTATTAACCATGTATGGCGGTATTGTGGCACCGCCGTTAATTGTCGGCACAGCGGCCGGTTTAACTGCTGCGCAAATTGGGATTTTGATTACTGCCTCATTATTTATGGGCGGACTGGCGACCCTGTTACAAACCTTAGGCGTGAAATATTTCGGGGCACGCTTGCCACTGGTACAAGGCGTGTCCTTTGCCGGCGTGGCCACCATGGTCGGTATTGCCACCACGGGTGGCGGTTTTAATGCCATTCTGGGCGCGGTGATTGCCTCCTCCTTAATCGGGTTATTGCTGGCACCTTTCTTTGCCAAGATTATCCGTTTCTTTCCACCGGTGGTGACCGGCTGTGTGATTACCATCATCGGCCTGTCTTTATTGCCGGTGGCTGTGCGCTGGATTATGGGCGGCAATAGCAATGCACCCGACTGGGGTTCTATGCAAAATATTGGTCTGGCCGCCATGACCCTGGGGATTTTGCTGCTTCTAAGCCGTTTTGGTTCTGAAACCATTCGCCGTACCGGAATTTTACTGGCAATTCTGATCGGTTCGATTCTGGCTTATGCTTTGGGTTTTGGCGATTTTTCCAAAGTGGGTGAGGGCGCATGGTTTGCCTTTCCTGACTTTTTAGCCTTTGGCGCACCGACTTTTCATCTGTCCGCAATTCTGGCCATGACCATTGTGATGGTGGTGGTCTTAACTGAAACCACGGCCGATATTATTGCGGTGGGAGATATTGTCGGTGCCAAAGTAGATGACAAGCGTATTGCCAATGGCCTGCGCGCCGATATGATTTCCTCAGCAGTAGCGCCCTTCTTTGGCACCTTTATGCAAAGTGCCTTTGCCCAGAACGTGGGACTGGTGGCGATTACCGGTGTGAAAAGCCGCTTTGTGGTAGCTGCCGGTGGCCTGATTCTGGTGATTTTGGGCCTGCTACCGATTATGGGCCGTATTATTGCTTCCATTCCTACGCCGGTATTAGGCGGCGCTGGTCTGGTCCTATTTGGTACAGTGGCGGCCAGCGGAATTCGTACTTTATCTAAACTGGACTATAGCGATCAGAAAAACCTGATTATTGTCGCGACGTCTCTGGCTGCCGGGATGATTCCAATTATTGATCATTCTTTCTATGCCCAGTTTCCAACCTGGTTTAAAACCCTGTTCCATTCGGGCATTAGCTCGACCTGTGTGATGGCGATTTTCCTGAATATCCTGTTTAACCATCTTCATTTTGGTAAAAAGACAACGGTTGAGCCAGTGTTAACCACAGTGGCCAAGCCGGAACATTAAGGCGATGAGCTGAAGCTTGCTTCAGTCGTGATTGAGATGCAATTTAAAAATGCCCGATGTAGCACATGGGGCGTTTTGTTTTGAATAATTTTCGCGAATATAAAAAATCCCCGTATCAAACGGGGATTTTTTTATCTCGGTATTTAAAGATTAAACACGCTCGATAATGGTCGCGATACCTTGACCAAGACCGATACACATGGTCGCAAGACCGATTTGGGTATCTTGTTGTTCCATCACGTTCAGCAATGTGGTGGTGATACGCGCACCTGAACAACCCAATGGGTGACCGAGTGCAATTGCACCACCGTTCAAATTCACACGATCTTGCTGATCATAAATGCCTAAGCCTTTAAGAACAGACAAACCTTGTGCAGCAAACGCTTCGTTTAATTCAAAAGTTTGAATGTCTGCAATTGACAAGCCTGCACGTTTAAGCGCTTTTTGTGTTGCAGGTACAGGGCCATAACCCATGATTGCTGCATCGCAGCCTGCAACTGCCATAGAGCGAATCACCGCACGTGGTTTTAAACCTAAAGCTTGTGCACGTTCAGCAGACATAAGCAGCATCGCAGATGCACCATCAGACAATGCTGAAGATGTTGCCGCAGTGACCGTACCGCCTTTCGGGTCAAATACAGGACGTAAAGCTTGGAACGCCTCAAGGTTGGCATCTGGACGGATCACTTCGTCGATGTCGCATAGCTGTTTAAAGCCATTTGCGTCATGACCTTCAATGCCAATGATTTCGTTTTTAAAACGACCTTCTTGTGTTGCAGCCCATGCACGACGATGTGATTCCACACCAAAGGCATCTTGCTCTTCACGCGAAATACCGTTCATGCGACCCAACATTTCAGCAGTTAAACCCATCATGTTTGATGCTTTGGCATAGTGCTTCGATGCAGCAGGGTTGATGTCGATACCGTGCATCATGCCCACATGGCCCATGTGCTCTACACCACCAATGATGAAAATATCACCCTGATTGGTTGCAATTTGTGCTGCAGCCGTGTGGATTGCTTGCATTGAAGAACCACACAGACGGTTTACAGTTTGACCCGCTACTGTTTTTGGAAGATCAGCCAATAAAGCAATATTACGACCAATGTTCATACCTTGTTCTAGGGTTTGGTTAACACAGCCCCAGATCACATCTTCAACTTCGTTGACATCAAACTGGTTACGAGCAACTAAAGCACGAACCAATTCAGCCGATAGACTGTCAGCACGTACATTGCGGAACATACCGTTTTTGGTTTTACCCATTGCAGAACGTACGCCATCAACGATGACAACGTCACGTGGATTTAAAGTAGCCATTCACGTTGCTCCTTAACCGTAGAATTTTTTGTTGTTAGCAGCCATGTCACGCAACATTTGTGGCGCTTCATAAGCTTTTCCTAAGTGTGCATATTTGTCGCAAAGCGCAACGTATTCAGCAACACCTGTTTGGTCGATATAACGGCATGGGCCACCACGGAATGGAGGGAAGCCTACACCCATGATCATCGCCATATCGGCTTCAGATGGTGTTGCGACAATGTTGTCTTCCAGGCAACGAACCGTTTCGTTACAGAACGCCAGCATCATACGGTCAATGATTTCTTGTGCATCAAATTCGCGTTTTTCAGATGTTGCCACAGATGCCACAAGCTCGTATGCAGTTGGATCAACCACTTTGGCTTTCTTGCCTTTGCGATCCAATTCATATTTGTAGAAACCAACGTCATTTTTTTGACCAAGACGTTTGTTTTCATACATCACCTGGATTGAGCCTTTATAGTCAGGCTTCATGCGGTCAGGGAAACCTTCTGCCATAACTTCTGCACCGTGAACGCCCGTGTCGATACCGACAACGTCAATTAAGTATGCAGGACCCATTGGCCAGCCGAATTTTTCCATGACTTTGTCGACTTGCTGGAAGTCCGCACCATCTTTCAGTAACAGATCAAATGCACCGAAGTAAGGGAACAATACGCGGTTCACCAAGAAGCCCGGGCAGTCGTTCACAACAATTGGTGTTTTACCCATTTTCTGAGCAAGCACCACAGTAGTCGCAATCGCTTCAGGTGAAGTTTTTTCACCACGAATCACTTCTACCAATGGCATCATGTGCACTGGGTTAAAGAAGTGCATGCCGACAAAGTTTTCTGGACGTTGTAGGTTTTCTGCCAAACGTGTAATCGAAATGGTTGATGTGTTTGACGCGATAATGGTGTTTTCACGTACTGATTTTTCAGTTTCAGCCAACACAATGCCTTTGACTTTCGGATTCTCAGTCACGGCTTCAATCACGATATCTACTTCTTTAAACTCGTCATAGCTTAAAGTTGGGCGGATACGTGCCAAAGTTTCACCCATTTTGGCAGGTGTCATTTTTTTACGTTCAACTTGTTTGGTCAGCAATTTGTTTGCTTCAGACATCCCCAATGCCAATTGTGGATTGCCAATGTCTTTCATGATAATTGGTGTGCCTTTGCTTGCCGCTTGGTAAGCAATACCGCCACCCATGATACCCGCGCCGAGTACAGCCGCTTGGTTCACAGGATGCGCACCTTTTTCATATTTTTTCGAGGTCTTCTTCACCACTTGGTCGTTGATGAACAAGCCAATCAACGCGCCTGCTTGTGGCGTTACCGCAGCTTTAGCAAAGCCTTCCGCTTCCGCTTTGAGTGCGTCATTACGTGGCAAGCTTGCACCTGCTTGTAAAGAATCAAGCATGAGTTTTGGTGCAGGGTATTGTGCAGGATTCGCTTTGGCTAATACCGCACCTTTTGCAGTGTTGAACGCCATCATTTGTTCAAGTGGGTTCAATTTCACTGGGTCTAATTTTTCTTGGCGTTTTGCTTTCCAGTCCAGACGGCCAGCTGCTGCCTGTTTAGCCAGATCAACCGCTGCTTCAGTCAGTTTGTCTGCGGCAACAACGGCATCTACTGCACCATCTTTTAATGCTGCGGCTGGTTTTTTCGGATTGGCCATTGCCATCCATTCCACCGCATTGTCGATCCCGATTAAACGACTTAAACGTACTGTACCACCAAAGCCTGGGAAGATTCCCAGCTTGATTTCTGGCAGGCCGACTTGCGCTTGTTCGGACATGACACGGTAGTCACATACCAAACACATTTCAAAACCGCCACCCAGCGCCATACCATTAATGGCAGCGACTTTAGGAATATCTAGATCTTCAAAAGCATTGAAGATGTCGTGAACAGGCAAGGCCCATTCCACAATTGCTTGTTCGCCTTGTGCGAAGTTTTCACCAAACTCAGTGATATCTGCACCCACGATGAAGGTCGATTTGCCTGAAGTGACCACCAAGCCTTTAATTTCACTATTGGCTTTGACAGCGTCAATTGCAGCTTTAAAATCTTCAATCGTTGCACGGTTAAATTTGTTGACCGACTCACCTTGTAAGTCAAAGCGGAATTCTGCAATTCCGTCCGAAAGCATTTGGACGGTAATGGCATTGCCAGCGTGGATCATGCCTGATCTCCTTTATTTTGGAGGATTTCTAAGTTGATGTTGTGAAGCGAGTGTGCATTTCCCGCACACTTCTATGCCTCGCTAATCTTACGATAACTATATCGAAAAAGAACATAACAAGTTGTATCAAGCCGTGACGCAAGGGTCATCAATTTTTCTATGCCCAATCAAGGTCTTGTTCCCTTTCTTCTCCTGCTTATTTCGCTTAAAAGCAGATGAAGTACTTGTTTCAGTTTTACTTTTTTGGCGCGGTTGCCTTCTGTTTATAACGGAAAAAGCTGCTACTGCCCATGCCGGAGTTGTGGTGTTTTGGTCAAAAAAGTCAATTTGTGTGAATGGACAGGGCATTGCAAGCACCTGAACAGCGCCAGTTTTGCAACGCTGTGTCTTAAACGCCTGGCTGATTGGCCTGGCTAAATTTGTTATACTCGCCGATATTTTGGCTTGTCTGTTGTCCCTGTACAGGGCGGCAATTTCCCGGATATTGCTATGCTTAAGTGGATTATTCTGGCCATCTTTGTCATTTCAGCGTTTTATATCCAGCAACGCGGCAAAGTTCGGCATTCGTTTTATCGTCAGTTCTTTGACCATTCGACCCTGTTCGCCCCGATTAATTTCCTGATGTACCGCTTTTCACGCGTACCGAATCAGCCCTACATCGACACCCAGCATTTTCAGGATTTAAAAGTGCTGGATGAACATTGGGAGATGATTCGCGATGAGGCCAAAGCGCTGTATGAACAAGGCGGCATTAAGGCCTCCAGCAAATATGATGATCTGGGGTTTAATTCTTTCTTTAAAACTGGCTGGAAACGCTTTTACCTGAAATGGTATGACACCGCGCATCCTTCTGCGGCCGAGCTGTGCCCGAAAACCACGGCCTTATTAAAAACCTTGCCAAGTATTAAAGCGGCAATGTTTACCGAACTGGCACCAGACAGCCGCCTGGTTCGGCACCGCGATCCGTATGCCGGTTCGCTGCGTTATCATTTGGGTTTAATGACCCCGAATGATGAGCGCTGTTTTATTGATGTCGATGGCCAGCGCTATTCATGGCGCGATGGTGAAAGTGTGGTATTTGATGAAACCTATATTCACTATGCTGAAAATGGTACCGAGCAAAACCGGATTATTTTCTTTGCCGATGTCGAGCGGCCGTTAACTACCCGTTGGATGCAAAAGTTTAATCACTGGTTTGGTAAAAAGGTGATGACGGCGGCCAGCTCACCCAATGAAGTCGGGGACCGCACTGGCGGCCTGAATAAAGCCTTTGCCTATGTTTATCAGATCCGGATTCAGGCCAAGGCCCTGAAAGCCAGAAACCGGACCCTGTATTACATTTTAAAATGGGTGCTGATGCTGGGGCTATTCTTCCTGATTTTTATACGCCCTTATCTGTTTTAAGATGATATTCTGATCTTTTGCACTCCAACCAAAACGCCCACATGGGCGTTTTTTTCTGCACGGCCCAATACAGCAGCCCCCATAAATTTTGTGTAAGATACAGACAGTAAAGGGGAAAATAATGCAGAAATTTCGTTCCAAAATTGACTGGTGGGTGCTGGCCTTTCTGATCTGTATGACCGGGCTGCTGGTGCAATTGTTGCTGACCATGCAGGCCAAAGGCACCATGCAAGCGTATCCGGTGCATACTGCGGTGTATCTGCTGACGATTGTGGTGATCTGGTGGCCGGTGTGGAATACCCGCTATCGTGTGAGCGAAGACTGCCTCACCATCCGCTGCCTGTTTGTAAGCTGGCGCATCCCATTGGCGCAGATTCAAAAAGTATCACCGACCAATAACTCGGTGGCATCTCCGGCCATGTCCTTAAAACGCTTAAAGATTGACTATCAGCAAGATGGCGTGAACAAGTTTGTGCTGGTGTCGCCGCGGCATCCGGAGCAATTCTGCGCCGCGATTAAACAGCCTTTATCGTCCTGATTCAGTGCTGGTCGCTGGGTCCGGCTGAATCAACAGCTGCTGATCCTGACAGTCCAGACACAGACTAAGCTGCTCTGGATGACTGAGGAAATACAGCGCCAGAATCGGTTCCAGTTCGGTGCGCATGCGGCGGCCCAAATGCCGGGCGCCATAGCGAATATCATGTCCCTGATAAAAGTAGGCTTTGGCGGCATCGGTCAGCTGTACCTGACGCTTCTGATGCTGCAGGCGTTTGTTCAGTTTTTCCAGTTCAATCTCGACCAGTTGCGGCAGGGCATTTTCCTGGACCGGCGCATAATGCAGGGTCCGGTCAATCCGGTTGAGAAATTCCGGATCAAAACGGCGCTGCATCACCTTTTCAATAATCTGTCTGGCCGGCAGACGTTTTAGACAGAGGTCCTGCATTTTTTTCGGGAACAGATTCAGCTTGTCCAGATATTGCTGCGCAGCTTGGGCACCGACATTACTGGTCATGAAAATCATGCAATTGCGAAAGTCGATGGTTTTGGTGCCAGAAGTCAGGGTCAGTTTGCCGGTGTCCAGCACATTCATTAGCCCGCGCAGTACTTCAGTCGAGGCTTTTTCCAGTTCATCAAACAGCACAATGCCGGGGCGGGTGTGACTGCCTGCAATCGCAGTTTCATCAAACAGGCTATGGCCTTCTTTGGAGCCAACATAGCCCGGCGGTGCACCGGTGAGTGCTGCTGCATAATGTTCCTGTGCCAGCGTGTTCATATCAATCCGGCAAAAAGCATCCGGGCGGCCATAAATCGCTTCACTGATCAGCCGGACAGTTTCAGTTTTACCGACGCCAGTTGGCCCCAGCATTAGCGTCACCGACAGCGGACGTTCCGGGCTGGAAAAATCTGCCTTGACCACATGCAGCATTTTTTCAATTTCATTTAAGGCTGTGTCCTGTCCAATAATCCGGGTTCTGAGCAGCTGCATCACTTCACGCGGTTCAAAATGAAAGCGCGGTTTGCCAATCAGGCGGTCTTTTTCCGATGTCGCATGTGTTGAGGTGGTCGGCTGAATAATATGCATGGCAGAGTGGACGGTGTGCATAAACTGAATCCTGAGCGGGACAAGCTGTTCAGCATAGCAAAATTTGTCTGTGGCACTAAGACTTTGTAGCAATCATGTCATTTCTGCCGGCATGCTTGCGCGGCAATGCTTGAAAATAGCAGAATCACCATCACATCATGCTAGAGCAGACGAGATCGATAAATAGGCTGAATGTGAACGAAAACGCACGCGAACATATTGTCAAAATTCTGGCCAATATGACCACCTTGCCCGGTATTTACCGCATGCTGGGTAAAGATGGGGAACTGTTATATGTGGGCAAGGCCAAGAATCTTAAAAATCGCGTGTCCAGCTATTTCGTAAAAACCATCGAACATCCGAAAACCCAGGCGCTGGTTGCGCGGATTTATGATATTGAAACGCTGGTGGTACGCTCTGAAACCGAAGCCTTGCTGCTGGAACAGAACCTGATCAAGCTGCATCGGCCGCCGTATAACATCATGCTGCGCGATGACAAATCTTATGTCTATATTTTTGTCTCCAGTGACAAGCCTTATCCGCGGATTGCCAGTGGCCGTGGCAAAGGCAAGCATCAGGTGGGTAAATTTTTCGGGCCTTATCCAAGTGCCTACAACGCCCGTGATACCTTAATTGTGCTGCAAAAGCTATTTAATGTGCGCCAGTGCGAAAACAGCTATTTTTCCCAGCGCAAACGTCCCTGCCTGCAATATCAGATCAAACGCTGTTCGGCGCCTTGTGTCGGGCTGATTTCACCGGAAGCCTACCAGGAAGATGTGCAGAACTCGATCCGTTTTTTACAGGGCGATACCCGTGAACTGAATCAGGAACTGATTGCCAAAATGGAAGCCGCGGCTGAAGCACTGGAATTTGAAAAAGCGGTGTTTTATCGGGACCGAATGGCCTTGCTGCGCGATGTACAGGCACAGCAGGCAATTTATAAGGTCAAAGGCGAAGCCGATATTCTGGCAATTGCCTATCAGGCCGGGGTGACCTGTGTGCAGATTATGCATGTGCGCAATGGCAAGATGCTGGGCGGGAAAAGCTATTTTCCGGATATGCTCGGAGATGATCAGGGCCAGATGCTGTCCGATTTTATCGCCAACTTCTATTTTCAGGTCGCCGATGAAGTACCGGCCGAGCTGATTGTGAATGTGGAACTGCCAGATGCCAAAGAGCTGGAGCAGGCGCTACAGCAGCAGTTTCAGCAGAAAGTCCAGATCAAGCACAAAGTCCGCGAAACCCGGGCCGAATGGCAAGAACTGGCACAAATGAACGTGCAACACGCGATTAAAGGCAAGCTGGCCAATCACTTCGAGCTGAATGAGCGTTTTCATCAGCTGGAGCAGGTGGTGGGGCGTCCTATTGACCGGATTGAATGTTTTGATATTTCCCACACCATGGGCGAAGCGACCGTGGCGTCTTGTGTGGTGTTTGATTCGGGCGGTGCGCGCAAACGCGATTATCGCCAGTTTTCCATCAATGACATTACCGAAGGCGATGACTATGCCGCAATGCGTCAGGCCCTGACCCGACGCTATAAAAAAGCCATGCTGCCGGATTTACTGCTGATTGATGGCGGTAAAGGCCAGCTGCATATGGCGATGGAAGTGATGCAGGAACTGGGACTGGAAGCCTTTATGGTCGGCGTGTCCAAAGGCGAGGGGCGTAAACCTGGACTGGAAACCCTGCATTTTACCGATGGCAGCAAAATCCAGCTGCCGGAAGACCATAAAGCCCTGCATCTGATTCAGCAGGTGCGGGATGAAGCACACCGTTTTGCCATTACCCGGCATCGGGCCAAACGTGATAAAAAACGCGGCAGTTCGGTGCTGGAAGTGATTCCCGGCCTGGGCCCGAAACGCCGCCGTGATTTGCTGACCCATTTTGGCGGGATTCAGGGCGTGCTAAAAGCCTCGGAAAAAGACCTGATGCTGGTACCGGGACTGGGGCAGGTCATGGCGCGGACCATCTATAAAATTCTGCACGAATAAGTCCGGCATATTTGACCTATTGGCAAAAATAGTCACTGGCCAGTATACGATTGACCATTCACATCCACACTGAAAAGCTGCAAGATGAAGCGCACTCAATAAAAAGGAAAATATATGTCGCTGCGTTCTGTATTTGCCGCAATCGAGCAGGATGAATGGATTCAGATTCCAACAGGCTGGTTACAGGGCCGAACCATCTATGGCGGACTGGTGGCCGGACTGATGATGCAGAAAGCCCTTTCGATGATTGCCGATCCGGATAAACGCCTGCTCAGTGCATCGGTGACCTTTGTCGGGCCGGTGCGGGAAGACCGGGCCAGAATCAGTGCAGAAATTTTGCGACAGGGCAAGTCGGTGACCACGCTGGAAGTGCGCTTATGGCAGGATGATGCGGTACAAAGCATCTTGCTGGCCAGCTTTGGTGCGGCGCGTGAGTCCACTATTCAGGTACAGCAGGAACCGGTGGCGCCGGATTATCCTGCACCAGCGCAGCTTAACTATTTACCGGTGCATCAGCTGATGCCGGAATGTTATCAGCAGTTTGAGGTGTGCTGGGCCGAAGGCGATTATCCGTGTACCGGCAGCCAGCAGTCCGATTTTGGCGGCTGGTGCCGCTATACGCCAGAAAAACATGCCAACCGCGACTTTACTGTGGCCGATCTGGTTACACTGATGGACATTTGGCCACCGGGTGTACTGCCTTTATTTAAAACCTTGTCACCGGCCAGTTCGCTGACCTGGCATATTACTTATGTGCATCCGATCCGCCACCAAGTGCATGATTGGTTTAAATATAAAGTGTTTACCGAGCATGCGGCAGATGGCTATTCTACTGAAACAGCACATCTTTGGGATGCTGAAAACCGGCTGATTGCCATTTCGCGGCAAACCGTAACGGTCTTTGCCTAGTGACACTTTCTGCCATTTCGTATAAAGTGAAGCCTATTAACGATGGATAAACCCTCAAAAAATATGTGCATTTAGCTCGTGCATAACGGGGAAGCATTGGCGGTGTCTATGACAACAGGTCGAATCCTGAACATTCCAAATATTTTAACTTTAGCGCGTATAGCCTTAATTCCCGTATTTTTATTGGTGGCCTACTGGCCGCCTGCCATGGGAATCCATGATCATGATGCAGGGATGACCCGGCATCTGATTCTGACCGCGATTTTTGTGATTGCTGCCGTCACTGACTGGTTTGATGGCTATCTGGCACGAACCTTAAACCAGACCTCAGCCTTTGGCCGTTTCCTGGATCCGGTGGCGGATAAACTGATGGTGGCAGCCGCCCTGATTGTCTTGGTGCAATGGCAGCCGACCATTTCCATGGCCTTTGCCGCGATTGTAATTATTTCACGTGAAATTACCGTGTCGGCCTTGCGTGAATGGATGGCAGAACTTGGCGCGCGTACCAGCGTGGCGGTCTCTACCGTCGGGAAATATAAAACTGCATTTCAGATGATTGCGATTTCCGTGTTCTTGCTGAACTGGGAGCCACTGGAATTGCTTGGTTATGCCTTACTCTATACTGCGGTGGTGCTGACTTTGTGGTCGATGTTTATTTATTTAAAAGCCGCCTGGCCGTATTTAAAACAGCCTTAAGGCAAAAAAGCTCCTGTACAGGAGCTTTTTTTATGGATTAAAAAATACAGAATCATTCCTTCATCTTTAACCGGATTGCGGTTTAACTATGGGTTTCTTCTTCTGCGTCATCTTCAAAGGTTCGGGCAATCTTTTCAATATTCAGGCTTTTGGCCATCGCATCAAAAATTTCTTTATAGACACCGTCCTGATGGTAGAGCGTGTCATGTTCGCCGTGTTCGGCAATCGCGCCTTCTTTCATGACATAGGTGTAATCGGCATCAATAATCTGCGACAGACTGTGTGAGATAATCACCACGGTACGGCCCTGTTTAATTTCATCCAGACTCTGCTTGATCTGCTCGGTGGCAATGGCATCCAGACTGGCGGTTGGTTCATCCAGAAAAATAATCGGTGGATTTTTCAGGAACATCCGCGCCAGTGCAATCCGCTGCTGCTGACCGCCCGAGAGCATCAGGGCATCACTGTCATAGCCTTGCGGGAGCTGCAAAATCTGCTCATGAATCGAGGCTTTCTGGGCGGCCTGTATCACTTCTTCCTGAGAAGCATCGGTTTTGCCATAGCGGATATTGTCAAAAATACTGCCCTGGAAAATATGGTTTTTTTGCAGCACCAGCCCGATATGGTCACGCAGGTATTGGGTGTCGATGTCTTTTAAATCCACTCCATCTAACTGAATGCTGCCCTGCTGTGGTTCATAGAATTTATCCAGCAGGCTGATCAGGGTCGATTTCCCTGCACCGGACAGGCCGACCAGTGCGGTAATCTTGTTGGGCTGAATGCACATCTCGATATTTTTTAAGGCATGATGCCCGTTCGGATAATAAAACTCGACCCCGCTTAAATTGAATTGCCCGCGAATTACCGGTTTTTGTGCACCGCTGGCTTCAATTTCATCATCGGCCTCCAGAATCTGGAAAAAGCTTTCCGAGTAGATCATGGCATCATTCACTTCATCATAAATCCGGTGCAGTGAACGGATTGGTGCCGACACGTTATTAAACAGTAGCACGTGATACATGATCATGCCGATACTCATCTGGCCATCCAGCACAAAATAGGCAGTCAGGATAATAATCAGCACAATTCCGATCTGTTCAATAAAGGTTTTCAGGCCATCAAACAGGAAGCTGGTCTGCCGGGTATGCATCTGGTTATCGGTCAGTTCCTTTTGCAGTTTTAGCTGTTTGTCCGATTCGATATGTTCCCGGTTAAAGGATTTGATCACGGTAATCGAGTTGATAATACTCAGAATACCCTGGCTTTTCCGTTCGCGGCCATCACGTAAATTGCGGCGCCAGCTGCCAAGTTTCTGGGCCTGTTTATAGGTCAGCCAGAAGTAAATGGGCACAATGGCCGAGGCCACCAGTCCGACATAGAAATTGGCCCAGTACATCAGCCCTAAGGCAATAATCGCGCTGGTAAATAACGGTAAAATATCAATAAAAAAGATTTGTACCAGCCGGGTGAGGGAGCCAATGCCGCGGTCAATCCGGGTTTGCAGCTTGCCGGCCTGATTGTTATCCTGATTAAAAAACGCCAGCCGGTAAGTCAGGAACTTCTCAATAATGCCTTGAGCCAAATCCTGCGACACAAAAATCCGCAGTTTTTCACCATAAAATTTCTGCCCGAATTGGACAAAGGCATTAATGATTTCCTTGCCCAGTAAAATGGCGCTAATGGTTATCAGAATCTGCCAGCCTTCAGCCAGCCCCTGACCGGCTTCTACCAGCCGGTTAATGCTGTCGACGGCATATTGCAGGGTCAGGGCATTGACCTGTGCGGTCAGAGAACCAATTAAAGTCAGAATCAGCGTGGCAATCACCAGCAGCCGATACGGCCGCACAAAGGGCTTGAGCTTCTGAAAGAGCTGCCATAAGTTCATAAGCAATTATTTTTTATTCTAAAACCTGTTTTTCAGTCTATGTCGATTTGGCGTGGCTCACAAGCACAGAGAATGTTTTGATTTGTGAAGCCGTTTTGGGTTTAAACTGAAGTTCCGCTTCGCAGGAAAACGCCACAATGAATCTGGAACTGTTTCCGCCCGAGCCGCGGCAGAATCTGTTGCCCTATGAGGGGATCGTGCAGGATTATGGGCTGATTCTGTCCGCTGAGGACAGTCACGCTTACTTGCAGCAATGTTTACAGCAGCTGGCCTGGCAAGCCGATGAAGTCACCTTATTTGGCAAACATTATGTCACCGCGCGGAAAATTGCCTGGTATGGTGATGAGTATTATCAGTATCGTTATTCGGGCAGTTTGAAGCAGGCGCAGCGTTGGCATCCGGCTTTGTGGCAGTTAAAACAGCAGATTGAACAGATCGTGGGACATCCATTTAATTCCTGTTTAGCCAATTTATATGCAGATGGCAGTCAGGGACTGGGCTGGCACAGTGATGATGAACCGAGTCTGGTCGCATCTCCGGGTGCAGAAACGGTGATTGCTTCTTTAAGTCTGGGTGCAACCCGTAAATTTAGCTTTAAGCACAAATACAGCGCAGCAAAAGTCGAGCTGCTGCTACAGAGTGGTCAATTAATTGTGATGCGTGGGCAGACCCAGCGCTACTGGAAGCACAGCCTGCCCAAATCCAGCCGTGTGGTGACGCCGCGAATTAATTTAACCTTTCGCTATTTTTATCCACTCTAATGCTGGTTGTGATCCAAAGGCCGGGCAGGGCAGAGATTTATCTCACCACGCTGATCTTAACAGCTGTATTTTGATAAAGATCAAGTTAAGCGTGTGGATTCAGACTTTCAACTTTCTGTTCAATCAGCGCGGCATTTTCCTGCAAAATGGCAATCAGCTTTTCGACATTGACAAATTCAAAGCGGTTTTTGGAGGCCAGTAAGGTCAGGGTGAATGGTGCTGTTTTATTGGAGAGTCTGATCGGCACCGACAAGCCGGCCAGTTGCGGTTCCAGTTCACCACTAGAATAGTAATAGCCCTGTTTTTTGATCTTTTTCATTTTGCTGATGAACTCGGCTTCATCCTGGGCAAAACCGGACTGACGGAACTGCACGGCAAAACGCTGATAATAATTCAGCATTTTCTGTTTTGGTAAATGCGCCAGCATGATTTTCGGTGACGAACCCATATACACCGGACGTGGGCAGCCGCGGCCATAGGACAGCAGATTCATATGCTGGAATACTTCATCATGCAGGTCGATACAGGCATCCTGATTCAGATAGGTCAGTACGCAGCAAAATTCGGTACGCTGCACAATATCCTGCATAAACGGAATGCTGATTTGCACCAGTGGATCGGTGGTGCGGGAAATATAATCCAGCACTGCAATTTTCGAGCCGAGGGTGTAATCGCCCGAAGTCCCACTTAAACGCTGCAATAATTCGGCCGAAACCAGTTCTTTTAAATAGCGGTAGCTGGTCGGTTTGGACAGGCCTAGTTCTTCACTGATCATATCGACATTAATCACCGGACGTGACACTGAAAATAAATTCAGAACCATCAAAATTTTGCCAAAACTCGATATTGCCATCAGCGATTACTCTACAACGTAAAAAAAGATCAATGAAAAAATCCGGTACTGACTATCATAACAGACCGGATTGAGCTGAAAACCAAGAGAAAGGGGATTTGGACGTCAACAGCGAGATTTTAAGGCTGGACGCCTTGCGGATAACGATACCAGCTTTCAATGAACAGGGCGGCCGCAATACTGTCGGCGGCAATTTTTTTACCGCGTCCCTGAGCCTGATAATGATCCAGTTCATCACGGGCTTCACGCGTGGTCAAACGCTCGTCCACCATCAGGGTTTCGATATTGGTCTGATGACGTAAACGTCGGGCAAACTTGCGCGCCCGGGTCGACAGCTCTGACTCGCTATCATCCATGTTCAGTGGCAAGCCAACCAGAAATAAATTTGGCTGATACTGTTTCACCAGTTTCAGCAGTTCATCCCAGTTTGGAATACCATCTTTCATGGGAAACAGGGCCAGCGGCGTGGCGCTTTCGATCAGGGATTGACCCACCGCCATGCCCATTTTCTGGGTGCCAAAATCGAAGGCCATAATCATGTGTGCAGCAGACTCAGGCATGGCCAATCTCTGATGCAAGCCAGGTGCGGTCAATTCCGATTTTCCGGTAGGCGGCATCCCAACGGTCGCTATAGGGCAGATTAAAAATCAGATCCATATCTGAATCGCAGATCAGCCAGTCACCACGCGAAATTTCTTCTTCCAGCTGGTTTTTACTCCAGCTGGCATAGCCGAGGGCAATCTGGTAACGGCCTACGCCTTCGTTATGGGCAATAGCATCCAGAATATCTTTGGAAGTGGTAATACAGACATTTTCACCAACCGCAATGGATGAATGCCAAGTTGGCTGGCCAGTATGCAGCACAAATCCGGCTTCCGGACGCAGCGGCCCGCCTTGCAATACTTCATGTGGATGGACATGATCGGCTTCAATATCCAGATCATTCAGTAACTCTTTAATTTGAATCCCTGCCGGACGATTGAGAATAATGCCTTGCGCCCCGTCTTCATCATGACGCGCCAAATAAATGACAGTATTCGCAAAAAAGTCATCATTTATCTCGGGTGGCGCAATAAGACAGCGATGTGTCAGATATTGTTTGGTCACCTAAGCCTTTCTCCTAAAATGTATGTTCTGATATAGATATAGGTCTTAATCATCACGTTACAAGAGGATTGCTATTTCACCAAACATTTTTTGTGGTTTTTCAGTGATTTTATGCGCCAGATTGAAACTTGAGCTGACGCAACTGCTTGGCATGCTGCAAGGTGGTTTCGCTAATTTCGACGCCACCGGTCATCCGCGCCAGTTCCAGAATCCGCTCTTCTTCTTGCAGCATTAAAATAGTACTGCTGGCCGGATCGGTCTGCTGTTTTTTCACCAGCAGGTGCTGGTCGGATTGAGCCGCAACCTGCGCCTGATGGGTAATACACAGAATTTGTACATGCTGTCCCAGACCGGCCAGTAAACGACCCACAATTTCCGCCGTACCACCACTAATCCCGACATCAATTTCGTCAAACACCAGCACTTCTGCTTCGGTTTTTTCAGCATTCATGACCTGCATCACCAGCGCAATACGCGACAGTTCACCGCCCGAAGCGACACGCGCCAGTGGTTGTGCTGGAATGCCTTTATTGGCTGTAAACAGCAGCTGGATAAAGCTTAAGCCTTCACTCGATGGCTGCTCTAAAGGCTCAAATTTAAATTCAAAATGTGCTTCTGGTAAGGCCAGCTGTTTCACCTGTTCGGTCAGCTGTTTGGCCAAAGGTCCGGCAGCTTCACGTCGAATCTGGTCTAAATGTTCGGCCTTGGACAAAAAGTCCTGATAGGACACTTCGACCTGTTCGGCCAAGGTTTCCGGATCTTCCAGCTGATGCAGCTGTTCCAGCTCGGCCTGCCAGTTGTCATATTCGGTTTTTAATAATTCTGGCTGGGTGCGATATTTACGGGCCAGACGATGGAAAATTTCCAGTTTGGAATTCAGTTCTTCCATCCGCTCCGGATCGAAACTCTGCCGGTCAATAAAATGACGCAAACTGGCGGTGGCATCTTCAATTTCACTTTGCGCATTCAGCAGGGAAGTATAAATTTCTGACAGCTGTTCACTGCGGCCGGCATGGCTTTCCAGACGCCGTAAAATCGAGGACAGTTCCTGGCTCAGGTTTGGCTCTGCTTCATCCAGCCCGTTCAGACTATAGGCACAATCCTGCATAATCGCTTCATGATGGCTTAAGCGATCAAATTCCTGTTCAATATCGGCATAATCGACCTGGACCACTTCTTCTAATTCTTCCAGCTGCAATTCCAGTGTGTCGATGCGCTGTTTACGCGTCGCCTGGGCATCCAAAGCCGCCTGATGCTGGCGAATATCTTTTTGCCACTGGCTATAGGCATCGCGTACGGCCTGGGCTGGCGCATAAAAATTGCTATAACGATCCAGCCAGTGTTTTGGATAAGGCGGTTCTAAGAGCTGCTGCTGGCTGTGCTGGCTATACAGCTGCACCAGCAAACGGCCAATTTCTTTGAGCTCAGACAGACTGCTCGGACGGCCGTTAATCCAGGCCTTGCTGCGTCCGGTGGCGAAAATTACCCGGCGTAAATGAATTTCGCCCGATTCATCATCCAGTTCCTGCTGTTTTAGCCACTCGGCTTCTGGACTACCGTCATGATAGCTGAAGGTGGCAGTGACATCGGCCTTGTCTGCGCCATAACGAACATAATTGGTGTCGGTGCGTTCGCCTAGACAGGCCGAAAGTGCATCCAGCAATAATGATTTTCCGG
Source organism: Acinetobacter sp. Q186-3 (assembly GCF_013420655.1). Taxonomy (NCBI): domain Bacteria; kingdom Pseudomonadati; phylum Pseudomonadota; class Gammaproteobacteria; order Moraxellales; family Moraxellaceae; genus Acinetobacter; species Acinetobacter sp. Q186-3. The sequence continues at coordinate 130,921 of NZ_VOXS01000002.1, forward strand.
CACCTGTTTCCCCGGTCAGGACGTTAAAACCAGATTCAATATCAATGGCTAAACGGTCGGCTAAGGCAAAATTGATCAGGGTTAAATGTGTCAGCATAAACGCATCCAGGCTGCGAAAAGTTTGAGTTGAAGAGTGTCAGGTTGGGCAGTGCAAAGCATCGCCCTTTATTTTAAGCAACTGAAAAAACACAATCATTCTAGCTTAATTTTTGCAGAAAAATAAAACTTCTCGGTACAGAATATTCAGCGGCATGCTGTGAGCAGAGGTTCTATATCCACCATGTAGATCAAGTCGCTACTGTTGCAATCGAAAGATCAGCTGTTATCTTCATCTGAAACAGAAAACTGTGTCCAGTTTCATGTGCTTGCAATACAGCGTCGGCAGAATGTTGCATAACTTTATCTGCCAATCATCAAATTTTTTATGATTATCAGACAAGCTGAAAACGAGCAGAAAAGTGCTCACTATATTTAGAGATTCAGATGAAAATCAGTCAGATGCATAACCCGAATTGAACCAGTTCGGCGCAGGATTTGTCAGGCTGAAAATACAGATGGTCGGAGAGTGCAATGGGGGCGTTGAACTTTAGTTCATCTGCGATTAAAAGGTATTTGTACTTGCCTGAAAGTTGATTTAGACTCTCGCAAAAATGAGGTGAATTTATTCGCGTGCCAGGCAAAATGACTTGCCTGAAACGACAGGAAATAGAGTGATTTACCTTAGATGAAGATTGATTGATTAGTTCAGTAGGCAGCATTACACTACCTCAATCATAAAATATAAAAACGCGTTAGCTGGAGAATACGCATGTCAGCTCAGTTTGATCATGTATCAGTGGTAAAAAAATCCAATGTTTATTTTGGCGGGCTCTGCATTAGTCATACGGTGCAATTTGAAGATGGCACCAAAAAGACGCTGGGTGTGATTTTACCGACTGAACAAGCCTTAACTTTCGAAACGCATGTTCCTGAACGGATGGAAATTATTTCAGGTGAATGTCGTGTGCAAATCGCCGATAGTGAAGAAAGTGAGCTTTTCCGCGCTGGTCAGTCTTTTTATGTACCGGGCAACAGCCGTTTTAAGATTGAAACTGATGATGTACTGGACTACGTTTGTCATTTAGAAGGCTAAGCATTTTTAGCCCAAATCGGTTAAACTAGGCCGACACAGAAATCCTGTAAAGTTTCCTTTGCAGGATTTTTCTTTTGGATTTACAGCACAGCGTTGAGGTCATTCATGGCAAAACCAGAATATTATTATGGCGTTCATTCGGTAGAGTCATTGTTAGAACTTGAACCGGAGCGTGTATTAACCCTGTTTACCCTCAAAGGTCGTGATGACCAGCGTTTACAGCGTATTCTGGAACTGGCAGAGCCGTTTGGTATTAGCGTACAAAAAGCCAGTCGTGACAGCCTGGAAAAACTGGCCGGTTTGCCATTTCATCAGGGCGTGGTGGCTGCGGTGCGTCCGCATCCAACCTTAAATGAAAAAGATTTGGAACAGCTGTTGCAGCAGTCCAATCAGCCACTGTTACTGGCTCTGGATCAGGTCACCGATCCGCATAATCTGGGCGCCTGTATCCGTACGGCAGCAGCCATGGGTGTAGAAGCGGTGATTGTACCGCGTGACCGTTCAGCTAGCCTGACCCCAACGGCGCGTAAAGTGGCTGCTGGTGGCGCCGAGAAAGTTAAATTTATTCAGGTTACCAATCTGGCCCGTACTTTGGGGCAAATCAAAGAGCAGTTTAATGTGCGCGTGGTCGGCACCATGCTGGATGAAAAAGCCTTGCCGATCCAGAAGTTTGACTTCACCGGTACGGCGGTGTGTGTGGTGATGGGAGCCGAAGATACCGGTTTGCGCCCAATCACCCAGTCGCAGTGTGATCAAACCGTGTATATCCCGATGATGGGCAATCTGCAAAGTCTGAATGTTAGTGTGGCCACCGGCATGGCGCTGTATGAAGCCTGCCGTCAGCGTCAACCGGCTTAAGCGCTCTTTCCATCTTAATGATCAACGCACGCCAGCAAGGCTATCTGTTACTGGCCATCACCATGTGTATTTGGGGTGGCTTTACCCTGAGTACCCGTTTAAGTGCCCTGTGGGGCATTAGTGCTTGGGATCTGGTGGCCTTGCGTTTTATGCTGGCCTTTTGCCTGCTGATGCCGGTTTTGCTATATCGCAAAGATACGGCATTTTTATGGACCCGACAGTCCTTTATCCTGGCGATGATTGGCGGTGTCGGTTACTGCCTGACGGCTTATAGTGCATTTCATTTTGTGCCAGCGGCGCATGCGGCGATTTTCTTGAATGGCTGTATTCCCTTATGTACTGCACTGGCGGCCTGGTTGCTGTTTCGACAGCCCTTTGACCGGCATACCTGGATTAGTGTATTGATCATGCTGCTGGCGATTGCTGCCATGAGTCTGCTGATGTATCAGGAAACCGGTGTCACTTTCGGTTTTGGCGATCTGCTGTTTTTCCTGAGTGCCTTGTGGTGGGGCGTCTTTACGGTGCTGTTGCGGCAATGGAAGCTGTCGGCCTGGCATTCTATGGCCAGTGTAGCCATCTGGTCAGCTTTGGTGTATGTACCTATTTATTGGCTATTTTTTCCGAAAAACCTGAGTGGTCCTGAACCACTGCATTTAATTGGTCAGACCCTGTTTCATGGAATTTTTGTGGTGATTATTGCCACGCTCAGCTATGTCGAAGCGATTAAGCGTTTAGGTGCTTTTAAGGCTGGCAGTATTGTGACCTTGGCACCGTTTATTGCCGCTATTCTGGCGGTACCGTTACTGAATGAGCCATTGAGCCTGGCGATTGTTTGTGGTCTGCTTGGTATGGGCATTGGGGCGTTACAGCCTTGGCGCTGGTGGGGCCGGAAAGACAGCTTAAGCCAGCAAATCGAACGACAAAACAAGCCGTCTTAAACCGACTGCTGCTGTTGCGCCAAAGTCAGATAGTGTTGATGTAAGGGTTGAAGCTGGGCATAGAGATGCTCCAGATGACCATCATTCAGCACAATATCATCTGCCCGCTGGCGTTTGTCTGCGCGTGACATCTGTACCTGAATAATCTTGCGAATTTGTTCGATACTTTGTCCATCGCGTTGTGAGGCGCGTTGAATCTGCAGTTCTTCAGAGGCATCAATTAACAGGTTGCGCTGGGTCAGTTCATGCTGGTTGCTTTCAAATAACAGTGGAGACACCAGCACCACATAGGCACTGCGGGCTGCCTGTAACTGCTGGATGATCGACTGGCGAATGGCCGGATGGGTAATCGCTTCCAGGGTTTTGCGTGCTGCCGGTTCTTTAAAAATATGCTCGCGTAAGGCACGGCGGTTGAGCTCGCCATTGAGCAGGACCCAGTCGCCAAAGGCCTGATGAATCTGGGTCAGGGCCGGCTGGCCTGGCTCAACCACTTCACGTGCCACCACATCTGCATCGACCACCACAATGCCTTGAGTTTCAAACCAGTGACTTGCTGCCGATTTGCCGCTGCCAATGCCGCCAGTTAAACCCAAAACAAATGTCATCCTGTTGTCCTTATTGACCTAAATAAAGCTTCATGATTGCATCACCCCACAAAAAGGCGATCCAGCCGGCAATGGCAATATAAGGGCCAAAGGCAAAAGGCTGGTTCTCTTTGCGGATTTTCAGCAAAATAATGCCAATGATTGCACCAACCAGAGAAGATAGCAACACAATCAGCGGCAGCATCAGCGGGCCCATCCAGGCACCTAAGGCGGCCAGCAATTTAAAATCGCCATAGCCCATACCTTCTTTGCCAGTCACCAGCTTAAACAGGTAATACACCACCCACAGACATAAAAAGCCAATGATATATCCCCAAATGGCAGAGCTAGCGGAGGTGTACAGGGCATAGCTGTTCACCCCCAAGCCGAGTGCAGCCAGGGGGAGGGTATAGCGGTCAGGCAGCAGCTGGGTGTCAAAATCAATAAAGGTCAGGGCAATTAACACATAGGTCAACACCAGGCCAAACAGCATTTGCAGGGTCGGGCCAAAAACCGCGACTACGGTTAAGGCACACACTGCGGTCAGCAGTTCAATAAAAGGATAACGAATACTGATCGGGTTTTGGCATTGGCCACATTTGCCACGTAGAAGCAGCCAGCTGATTACTGGAATATTCTGATACCAGCGAATCGGGCTGTGGCATTTCGGACAGGTCGAGGCTGGCTGACTGAGGCTGATTTTGCTTTCATCAATGATGGCCTGTTCAGGATGCAGCAGCATTTGACAGTCATTGCGCCATTCCTGTTCCATCATTTTTGGCGTGCGGTAAATCACCACATTCAGAAAACTGCCAATACATAAACTAAAAATCCCAACTACGAAATACAGCGCAGTTGGGTGTTGAATCAGATAATGAATGAATTCTTGCATTAAACCACAGAGCCCATTTGGAAGATTGGGAGATACATCGCGACCACCAGACCGCCGACCAGAATCCCGAGAACGGCCATAATCAGTGGTTCCATCATCGAGGTTAAGCCATCGACGGCGTTATCGACTTCGTTTTCGTAGTGAGTAGCGACTTTATCCAGCATCGCATCCAGCGCACCGGATTCTTCACCAATCGCAACCATCTGCACGGCCATGGATGGGAATTTATCCGTGACCCGCATGGCAAACTGCAACTGCTGACCGGTGGCGACATCTTCACGGATTTTCATTACTGCTTCTTCATAAACCACGTTGTTGGTGGCGCCGGCAGTAGATTCCAGTGCATCAATTAAGGGAACACCGGCAGCAAAGGTGGTGGCCAGGGTACGACTATAACGCGCGATAATCGCCTTATACACCAGATCACCAAAAATTGGTGCTCTCAGGGCGGCTTTGTCCAGCAGGTCACGGAATTTCTTGCTGCGTTTCTTGGCTTCCAGAAAAGCTGCAATCGCAAAGCCGACCACAATAATCAGCACAAACCAGTATTTCTGGGTCCACTGCGACATATTCACCACCATTTTGGTGAAGGCTGGTAAGTCGGCACCAAAAGAGGTGAAGAGTTCTTCAAACACCGGTACCACTTTGACCATCAGGATAATGGTGACAATCACCGCCACCACAATCACCGTTGCCGGGTATTTCATGGCTTTCTTGATTTTTTGTTTGAGTAATTCGCTCTTTTCTTTATAGATCGCTACCCGGTCCAGCATAGTTTCTAGAGCACCCGACTGTTCACCCGATTCAACCAGCGAGCAAAACAGATTATCGAAATGTTGCGGATATTTACGCAGTGCACCAGCAAAGGTATTGCCCCCTTCGACTTCGCCTTTAATCCCCAATACCACTTCACGCATGGCCGGGTTTTCCAGACCTTCAGCCACAATTTCAAAGCTTTGCACCAGCGGTACACCGGCTTTCATCATGGTCGCCAGCTGGCGGGTAAAAATCGTGATGTCCAGGGTCGAGACTTTTTTCTTCATCAAGCCTTCAAGAATATTTTTCTTCTTCTGGCGGATGGTTTTGATGGTGATCCCTTGCTTGCGCAACGTGACCTTGGCCAGCGCCATATTACGTGCTGGCAGTTCCCCTTTAAGTTTTGCCCCTTTGCGGTCAATCCCTTCATAAATAAAGGTGGGCATCATCTGTGCTTTTTTGACAGCCATGCGTGTTTATCCTTATTTTAAATGCTTCATCTATTCGCTGGTCACACGATTCACTTCCTGTAAAGAAGTGACCCCCTGCATGACCTTGATTAATCCTGAACGGCGTAAATTGTTAAACCCGGATTTTGCCGAGGCTGCTGCAATTTGCAAGGCATTGCCATCTTCCATAATAATGCGTGAGATTTCCGGGGTGACTTTCATTACTTCATAGACCCCGACACGGCCTTTATAACCTTCACGACATTCCGGGCAGCCAACCGGCTGATACAGCTGGAACTCTGGCTGGTTTAAATCTTCTTCGGTAAAACCGAGTTCCAAGAGGCTCTGGCGTGGAATCTCCACCGGGGCCTTGCATTTCTGGCAGAGACGACGTGCCAGACGCTGGGCAATCACCAGGTTCACCGAGGTGGCGATGTTAAATGAGGGGACGCCCATGTTGCGTAAACGGGTCAGGGTTTCGGGTGCACTGTTGGTGTGCAGCGTCGACATGACCATGTGACCGGTTTGTGCGGCTTTAATGGCAATTTCTGCAGTTTCCAGATCACGGATCTCACCGACCATGACAATATCTGGATCCTGGCGCAGGAATGATTTTAGTGCTGCGGCAAAGGTCAGACCCACTTTCGGGTTGACGTTGACCTGATTGATGCCTTCCAGGTTAATTTCCACCGGATCTTCGGCGGTAGAAATATTGGTGTCTTCGCGGTTGAGAATGTTTAAGCCGGTATATAAAGATACGGTTTTACCGGAACCGGTCGGGCCGGTGATCAGCAACATGCCTTGTGGTTTGTCCAGCGCCTCCATAAACAGCTCTTTTTGCTCCGGTTCATAACCAAGTGCATCAATCCCCAGCATGGCGCTAGATGGATCGAGGATACGCAGTACGATTTTTTCTCCAAACAGGGTCGGCAATGAGTTGACACGGAAGTCGATGGCTTTGTTTTTTGACAGCTTGAGCTTGATCCGGCCATCCTGCGGAATACGTTTTTCCGAGATGTCCATTTGTGACATAACTTTTAAACGTGAGGCGAGGCGTGTGGCCAGCTGTAACGGAGGATTGGCAATCTGGCGCAGTACGCCGTCAATCCGGTAACGGACCCGGTAGCTTTTTTCATAAGGCTCGAAGTGTAAATCCGAGGCACCCATACGGATTGCATCGACCAGTAACTTGTTAATATATTTGACGATTGGGGCTTCATCGCCTTGTGGCTCATCGTTATCTTCTTGTGTTTCGGGAGCGTTGTCGCCAACTTCTAGATCAAAGTCTTCATCAAAGTCAAAGGTGCTGTCTTCGGTAAAGTTCTGTTCAATCAGCCGTTCCAGCTTGTCATGCTCAACAATCACCACTTCAATATTCAGCTTGCTGTTAAAGCGGATCGCATCAATGGCTTCGATATTGGTTGGGTTACTGGTAGCAATATAAAGCTGATTGTGACGTCGGAAAATGGGCAGAATTCGGTATTTGGTGAACAGTTTTTCATCCAGACCTTCACGTACAATCAGACGCGAATCGTACACCGCCAAGTCAAAAATCGGTTCACCAAATTCATAGGAAATTTTTTCAGCAATGGTCAGCGGTGAAATCTGCAACTGCTGAATTAAATACGGCACAATATCGGTCTCGGCTTTTTTCGCCGCGACAATGGCTTGCTGCATATTTTCAGCCGTCACAAGCCCTTCTTCGACCAGTCGCCGAATAAAACCTGTAAATCTAGGCATTGCTTGTTGTACTGACATTCCCCAACGTCCTTAAAAAAAATCAAAAAAGTTTGTTTATAATTGGTATCACAAAATTATACTTTTGTTGCATAAAAATACCATATCTGAAAATGATGTCACCACCTAAGTATCCCCTAAAAGCATGAACCAGTCGCAATTAATCGGCAAAGATTTTTGTTAAGCCGATGTTCAGATGGGCCTATTTAGACTGCAAATCTAAAAATGCCGCAACAAATTGTTCTGTCCTGAATCGATTTACGTGTAGAATGTGCGCGATTGAAACATAGGTATTTGAATAGGTATTGTATGTCGGGTTCGGCGATTACGCCTTGGGTGATTGGCAATTGGAAAATGAACCCAGTGCAAGCAGAAGCGCAACAGCTGGTTTCAGAATTTAAAACATTATTAGAACAGCAGGCCATTGATGCCGCACAGTGTCATTTAGGGGTTGCGCCAGTTGCAATCGCATTGGGCAGTGTTCAGGAACAGCTGAAAACTGCGGTACGTCCGGTGTATACCGTGGCACAAGATGTTTCACGTATTGCTGGTTTAGGTGCTTATACTGGTGAGGTGAGTGCCGAGCTATTAAAAGACAGCCAGATTGGCTTTGTACTGGTCGGTCATTCAGAACGCCGTGAAATTTTTGCTGAAAATGTGCAAATTCTAAATGCAAAAATTCAAAATGCACTGGCAGCCGGTCTGACCGTAATTTACTGTGTCGGTGAAAGCCTGCAGCAGCGTGAAAGTGGCCAGGCCGAGCAGGTGGTGTTACAGCAGATTTGTGACATTGCAGCAGTGGTTGAGGCAGAGCAGTGGCAGAATATTGTAATTGCCTATGAGCCAATCTGGGCGATTGGTACCGGTAAAACCGCTTCGCCTGAAGATGCACAGGCCATGCATGCCAAAATTCGTGAAGGTCTGACCCAGCTGACCAGCTATGGTCCGCAAATGGCTATTCTGTACGGTGGTAGTGTTAAGCCGGAAAATGCAGTAGAGTTAGCAGCCTGCCCAGATATTAATGGCGCGCTGGTCGGCGGTGCTTCTTTAAATGCGGCATCGTTCCATCAAATTGCGCAGGCCTTTGCCAATACACAATAATTAGGAGTTCAGCATGCAAACTTTTGTGCTGGTAGTACATATTATTTTAGCCGTCTTGATGATTGTGCTGATTCTAGTTCAGCACGGCAAAGGGGCAGATGCTGGTGCTTCTTTTGGTGGCGGCGGTGCGGCGACCGTATTTGGTGCCTCTGGTTCGGGTAATTTTATGACCCGTTTGACTGGAATTTTAACGGCTTTGTTCTTTATCACCAGTCTGACCCTGGCGGTATTTGCCAAACAGCAAACCACCGATGCCTACAGTTTAAAATCAATTCCGGCGACCACAACCGCGCCGGCAACATTGCCTGATTCTTCACCAACTACACCTCAAACTGGCGAATAATTGCAATTAGGCCTTTATTTTTCGCGGTGATGCGACTAGAATGCGTCACAGCTGCGGTGGTGGTGGAATTGGTAGACACGCTACCTTGAGGTGGTAGTGCTTTCGGGCGTGGGGGTTCAAGTCCCCCCTTCCGCACCAAACTTATAATCCAGAACATAAGTTTGGTGTATGCAGCAAAACTTCTGTTGATGCGGGATGGAGCAGTCTGGTAGCTCGTCGGGCTCATAACCCGAAGGTCGTTGGTTCAAATCCAGCTCCCGCTACCAATCAATCCTTTTTAAAGATGCAAACTTTAAAAGGCGGCTTAAGTTTCTTGAGCTGAGAAGAGTTATTTGTACGCTGATGCGGGATGGAGCAGTCTGGTAGCTCGTCGGGCTCATAACCCGAAGGTCGTTGGTTCAAATCCAGCTCCCGCTACCATTTTTAATGGTTGAGTAATATATTTCCATGTTGGTTGAATCTGACGCTTGTTACTCATTCTTCAGCGATAAATAACGCCATATACAGGACATACGATTTTCATTGAAAATTGTGCATATTTTGTATATAATTTTTGCACGTTGATGCGGGATGGAGCAGTCTGGTAGCTCGTCGGGCTCATAACCCGAAGGTCGTTGGTTCAAATCCAGCTCCCGCTACCAAGTTTCTTAAGAGGCTCACAACAAGGTGGGCCTTTTTGCACAGTGGACATTGGTTTTTCTGTGTAATAATAGGGGCGATTTACGCCCTTTTTTATTGGCTATCGTGTAGTGTCGATATGAGCCGGATACGGCATAAACTCAAGTGTCATGTTTCACTACTACTATAGCTTGAATGAGACTGTAGTGGTCAGATCAGGCCATTGAATCGCACCCATATGACGAGAGTAAATGAAGCTATCAAATAAAACCCAGGCACTCCAGGACTTGATTGCACCCGCAGTTGCAGCCTGTGATGTAGATTTGTGGGGAATTGAATTCCTGCCACAAGGTAAACGCTCACTATTGCGTATTTATATCGACAAAGCGGTTGATGAAAATGCCGCACCGGTCCTGAATGAAGACGGTGAACTCGAGCAGGGTCGTGGTGTAGGCGTACAGGATTGTGTGCGCGTGACTCAGCAAGTGGGCGCCATTTTGGACGTTCATGATCCGATCTCAGGTGAATATGCACTCGAAGTGTCTTCACCAGGTTGGGATCGTCCGTTTTTCCAGCTGGAACAGCTTCCTGCCTATATTGGCCAGACCATCGCCTTGCGTTTGATTAGCGCGGTAGAAAACCGTCGTAAATTCCAGGCAAAACTGGTGGCAGTTGACCTTGAAAATGAAACCATTCAGGTTGAAGTTGAAAAACAGCAAGTGCTGGAAATTGACAGCCACAATATCGATAAGGCCAATCTGGTTTATCAAGATTAATTCAATAAATAAGAATCTAAAATAGGTGACTTATGGCACGCGAAATTCTTACCGTCGTTGAAACGGTTAGTAACGAAAAAGGTGTAAGTCGTGAAGCAATCTTTGAGGCGCTAGAGCAGGCTCTTGTTGCTGCGACGAAAAAGAAATTTTACGAAGGCACAAATGCGGAAGAAGCACGTTTACGTGTAGAAATCGACCGTAAAACAGGTGACTACCGTACTTTCCGTCAATGGGAAGTGGTGGCGGATGAAGATCATGAAATGCCAGCATGTCAGGATGCGATTTCTGATGTCGATCCGGCGCAGTGGTCAATTGGTGACATTCGCGAACTTGAAGTGGAATCAATTGATTTCGGTCGTATTGCGGCGCAAATTGCCAAACAGGTAATTGTTCAGAAAATTCGTGAAGCAGAACGTGCACTCGTTGCCGATGCTTATGAAGCCAAAGTGGGCGAGCTGATTTACGGTGAAGTGAAAAAGCAGACCAAAGATGGCTTTATCATTGATTTAGGTGACAATGCCGAAGCGTATCTGGCACGTGAAGAAATGATTCCAAAGGAAATTCTGCGTCCAAAACAGCGCGTGAATGCCATTTTATTTAACGTCAACCGTGAAGGTCGTGGTGCGCAATTACTATTGTCACGTGCGAAACCTGAAATGCTGATGGCGTTAATGAAAAAAGAAATTCCTGAAATTTCTGAAGAAATCATTGAAATCAAGGCGGCTGCGCGTCAACCAGGCGTTCGTGCTAAGATTGCAGTGAAAACCAACGATCATCGTATTGATCCGGTTGGTGCATGTATTGGTATGCGTGGTACGCGTATCCAGGCAGTCCAGCAGGAGCTTAATGGTGAGCGTATTGATGTGGTGGTGTGGTCAGATGATCCGGCACAGTACATTGCCAGCGCATTAGAGCCGGCTGATGTATCGAGTATCGTGATTGATGAAGATGCACGTACTGCCGACATTATTTTTGCCACCAGCGATCAATTGGCCCGTGCCATTGGTTCACAAGGTCAAAACGTACGTCTAGCATCTGAACTGACCGGTTATAAACTGGACATGATGCTGGAAGAAGAATATTACGCGCGTCAGCAAAATGAAGCGCAGCAATATCTGGATATGTTTGTATCGCGTTTGGACATTGCAGAAGACCTGGCGATGGCACTGGTTGAAATGGGCTTCACTTCACTGGAAGAGATTGCCTATGTACCAGCAGAAACATTTGATGAAATTGAGCTTGATGCCGAGCTGGTTGAATTATTGCAAAGTCGTGCCAAAGAAGTGGCTTTGGCAGATGCGTTAAAACAGCAAGAAAATATTCAGGATCCGAGTGACGAACTTCTGGCAATGGAAGGGATGACACAAGAGATCGCCTATGCGCTTGCTGCTCGTGGTGTAGTGACCGTTGATGACTTGGCAGACCAGGCCACCGACGATATCGCAGATATTGAAGGTCTAGGTGCTGACAAAGCGGGTCAACTCATTATGAAAGCACGCGAATCATGGTTTAACTAGGAGGTAATGTATGACGGACAAGACGATTAAAGAGTTAGCGCTCAGCGTAGGACGTCCAGTTGAGAAACTCCTGGAGCAGGTTCGTGATGCAGGTTTACCGCAACGTAAAGCTGACGACATTATTTCCACTGAACAACAAGATACCCTCGTGACCCACTTGAAAAAAGTACATGGTCAAGATGCGGGTAATGCAGGACAAATCACGTTGAAACGTAAAACTACCAGTACTGCTAAAGTGGCAAGTACGTCAGGTAAGGCGAAAACAATTAATGTAGAAGTGCGCAAGAAGCATACATTTGTCAAGCCAGACCCTGAGCAAATCAAAGCAGAAGCTTTGGCCAAAGCACAGGCTGAAGCAGAAGCCAAAGTAGCTGAACAGCAAGCCCGTGAACCGGCGAAGCCAAAAGCTGCGCCAGAAGCTGCCAGCAAAGGCGAATCTAAAGCCAAACAGGCCTTAGAAGCAATGCGTGCTGCTGCGAAACAGGAAACCGCCAAACAGGAAACTTCTAAAGCCGCTGTGGTGGTGAAGCGTAAATCAACCAACAAGCCAGTGGTGAAAGCCCAGGTTAAAGTGGTTGAAACGCCTGAGCAAAAACGCGCCCGTGAAGAACAGGCAGCACAGTTGAAAGCGACTGAAGAAGCTGCACGTCGTAAGGCAGCTGAAGAAGCGCAGCAACGTACCCTTGAGCAAATGCGTAAAATGGCATCGAAGTATTCATCTGATGATGCTGCACCGACCATTCGCGTAATTGATGATTCACCATTGGCCGCAGGTCTGGTGGGTCAGGCCTATGAAGATTCATTTGCCAAAGAAGACCGTGAAATCAAACGTGGTGGCGGAACCAAAGATACCCGTGGCCAGAAGAAAGGTGGCCGTCGTGGTGAAGAACAGTCGTTCCGTGACAACTCGCATAAACGTGGTTTAAAAACCAGTCAGGCCAACAAGCATGGCTTTGAAAAACCAGTGAAAAAACAGGTTTATGATGTAGAAATTGGTGAAACCATTATTGTGGCTGACTTGGCTGCGAAAATGGCAATTAAAGTACGTGAAGTAATCAAGACCCTGATGAAGATGGGTGAGCTGGTCACACAAAACCAGGCCATTGATCAGGATACTGCGGTGCTTGTGGTTGAAGAAATGGGCCACAATCCGGTGCTGGTGTCTGAAACTGCGGCAGAAGACAACCTGCTGGAAGCGGCTGAAGAAGCACGTGGTGAGCAAACTACGCGTCCACCTGTTGTTACCATCATGGGTCACGTTGACCATGGTAAAACCTCGCTTCTTGACCGTATCCGCCGTGCTAAAGTGGCACAAGGCGAAGCCGGTGGTATTACCCAGCATATCGGTGCTTACCATGTGACAACAGACAAAGGTATCATCACCTTCCTAGATACTCCGGGTCACGCCGCGTTTACCGCGATGCGTTCACGTGGTGCCAAAGCGACTGATATCGTGGTGTTGGTGGTTGCAGCAGATGATGGCGTGATGCCACAAACTGCAGAAGCGATTGACCATGCGCGTGCAGCGGGTACGCCAATCATTGTTGCCATCAACAAGATGGACAAAGATTCAGCTGATCCAGACCGCGTACTGAACGAATTAACCACCAAGGAAATCGTGCCTGAAGAATGGGGCGGTGATGTTCCAGTCGCCAAAGTTTCCGCGCATACCGGTGCCGGCATTGACGAATTACTTGACCTGATTTCAATTCAAGCAGAAATGATGGAATTGAAAGCCTCTGAAGAAGGTGCAGCACAAGGTGTGGTGATTGAAGCACGTGTTGATAAAGGCCGTGGTGCAGTGACCTCGATTCTGGTTCAAAACGGTACCCTGAAAGTGGGTGACTTGGTACTTGCCGGTTCATCTTATGGCCGTGTACGTGCCATGACCGATGAAAACGGTAAACGCATCAAGTCTGCTGGTCCATCAATTCCAGTGGAAATTCTGGGTCTGCCAGAAGCGCCAATGGCGGGTGATGAAGTACTGGTGGTCAATGACGAGAAGAAAGCGCGTGAAGTTGCTGATGCGCGTATGGATCGTGAACGTCAGAAACGTCTTGAGCGTCAGTCTGCAATGCGTCTTGAGAACATCATGGCGTCTATGGGCAAGAAAGATGTGCCGATTGTGAACGTGGTACTGAAAACTGACGTACGTGGTACGCTGGAAGCATTGCACGTGGCACTGGCCGAGCTTTCAACGGATGAAGTGAAAGTCCGTGTGATTGGTTCAGGTGTCGGTGCGATCACTGAATCTGACGTAACGCTGGCTGAATCTTCAGAAGCGGTACTGCTGGGCTTTAACGTTCGTGCCGACAATACTGCACGTCAAAAAGCCGATGCTGACGGTATCGACATCCGTTACTACTCGATCATCTATCAATTGATTGATGACGTGAAAGATGCGATGAGCGGCAAGCTGGCACCAGAACACCGTGAAACGATTCTGGGTGTGGCGGAAGTCCGTGAAGTATTCCACTCAAGCAAGTTCGGTGCAGCAGCAGGCTGTATGGTACTGGAAGGTACTTTACACCGTAACAAGCCGATTCGCGTATTACGTGATGATGTGGTGGTGTTCCAGGGCGAACTTGAATCTCTGCGTCGTTATAAAGACGTGGTGGAAGAAGTCCGTGCTGGTATGGAATGTGGTCTTGCAGTCAAAGGCTATAAAGACATCAAAGTACAAGACAAGATTGAAGTGTACGATGTCCAACTAATTAAACGGAGTCTTTAATGGCGGGTAGTCAGCGTCTTAAGCGAATGGCAGATACGGTACAACGCGAGTTGTCCGACCTGATCCGCCAGGAGCTGAAAGATCCACGTCTGGGTGGTCTGGTGACCATCTCGGCGGTGAAAGTCAGCCCAGATTTAGGCTATGCCGAAGTGTATGTGACCGTAATGGGTCGTGAACTTGGCGATGAGCAAAGTGAAGCGGCAAACAAGGAAACCCTGGATGTGCTTAACAAAGCCTCCGGTTTCCTGCGCCATGAGCTGAGCCGTCGGATCAAGACCCGGATTACGCCGCGTTTGCGTTTCCATTACGACAAAACCAATGCCTACGGTAACTATATGTTTGGTCTGATTGCAGAAGCAGTAAAAGATTTACCAGCTGCCGATGCAAAAAAAGATGAAGAATAAGTAGGCCAGCAGGTCTATGCAAAAAAGCCACCTTCGGGTGGCTTTTTTTATGTCATCCGTAATTACTTAACTTGCTTATCTTCCAGCAGAAACAAGCGCTTTAAGATTGCAATCAGGCAAGGGCAGGGCGGTTGAGACAGCACATAAAAAACCTGACCAGGAACAATCCGGGTCAGGTTTTTTTAGAAGATGACGCGAAGACTTATTCGTCTTTAGAGGGTTTGATTCTGCCCAGTGGTTCACGATCTGTAAAGGCGCGGCGACGGCTACGCTGCCATGGTAGCGGACGTTCCAGGGTTTCTGGGACTTCACCACTCATCGAGCGCAGACGTAAATGCAGGGCTGCCTGTGCCATCAGGTTGGCCGATACCGGCGCGGTAATAAAGGCAAACAGGGTAATCAGCACTTCTGCAAAACCGAAGCGACCCAGATAAGCTGAATAAATAATGGCAGCAATCAGGAAGCTGCCCAGACCTAAGGTACTGGACTTGGTCGGGGCATGCAGGCGCATAAACAGGTCCGGCAGACGAATCATGCCAATTCCGCCGACCAGCATAAAGAAGGTGCCGATTAACAGGAAAATGGAGACCAGGATTTCCATCATCAGTTGCATGCTGTTCTCCTAATCAATCACGTGGCCAGAGGTGAAGTAACGGGCCAGGGCAGCGGTTGAAACAAAGCCTAGCATCGCCACCAGTAACGCACCTTCAAACAGTGAAGTACTGGTCCAGTAAATGCCCAGCACCACAATCAGACAGGTCGCATTTAAAAACAGGGTATCCAGCGCCAGCAGACGATCCACAATTGACGGTCCCATAATCAGGCGAATCAGGCACATAAACATCGAGCCGGCAATGGCAATCAGGCAGATGCCAAGCGCATAAGGCAATATCATCATGAGGCCACTCCTGTCTTGACGTTAAAGATTTCAATCAGCGGCTGTTCATAACGGCTCTTGATCAGGGCAATTTCAGCTTCTTCGTCATCTGTACTTAAGGCATGTACCAGAATATCGCCACGGTCCTGGTCAATACCGGCCGTGACCGTCCCCGGCGTGGTGGTAATGATCATCGCCAGCAGGGTGTTGACCTGTTCATGCTCGGTCTCCAGTGGCACACGGAACCATTTCGGATGCAGCGCATCGGTGGGTCCCAGCACCTGTTTGGCGACGCGGATATTGGACAGGATAATATCCCAGACCACCACCCAGAACAGTTTAAAGGCTGGCACCCAGTGGATATTCGGGGTGCGGGCAATAAACGGTTTGACCATCAGTGGAATCAGGATACTCAGGATCAATGCCATCAGCAGATTGCCGGCAGAAACACTATGTGCCAGTAACAACCAGCTAATGGCTACAATCACCGAAACAAAGGGATGTGGCAGCCAGATATCCCAAAACGATGTCTTTTGCATAGTTATGGCTCCATAGGTTTAAGTTGTGGCAGGTCGTTGCTTGCGGCGTCCTGCTCAATCTGCTGATTGATCTGACGTTGTTTATAGTCCGAAATATGCTCACCTTCCAGTGTATTTGGACTGATTACATACGGAATCAGCTTGGCATTCGGGTCCGGTTTTTCACCACTGTATTTGGTTTCTGGCAAATAGTTTGGATCATAAGGCTGGACGCTAATCACCTGGCCGGTTTCATCCTGCTTTAACACCGCCATTTCATACAGACGGTTGTTCTGCATTTGCTGGGCCGTGCTAAAGGCATAACGCTGGATTGGATTAGCAAAAACCACATAAGCCACCAGTGCTGCCAATAACAGGTAAATGGCCTTATCATTGCCTTTCGGGGCCTTGGCTGGCAGGGCCTGGTAGCTGTGATAGGCGTCATTGTCCGGATCATCTTCCGGACGCGATGCGCGCCAGAACAGGATAAAGCCAACCCGGGTCAGGGCCAGAATACTGAGTAAACCAACTAGCAGCACCACGGCAATAATAATGCCCTGATAAGGCGCATCAGCCGTGGCCTGTAACAAGAATACTTTACCGAGGAAGCCACTAAAAGGCGGCAGGCCGGCAATCATTAGTGCAATCAGCAGATAGGTAATTGACATCACTTTATGCTGTTTCATTTGCGGGGCGATATTAAAGTGATCCTTAAATTCACCGCGCTGCGCCGTGACCCAGCCGCAGAACAGATAGAAGGCAGCGGCAATTAAGGTACTGTGTACCAGATAATACAACGCTGCCGTCCAGGCCTGGGTGCTAAACAGGGCAATCGCAATCAGGATGGTGCCAATCGACGACAGCATCATAAAACCGACAAAACGGCGTAAGCGTTCTGCCCCAATTGCACCGATGACGCCATACAGTGAGGTAATCAGGCCAATTGGCAATAACCAGTTGCTGAGAATTTTCTGACTCAGTTCATCATCAAAGACCGTCCCATTGACCCTTAAAATCGCATAAATCCCGACCTTGGTCATAATGGTAAAAATCGCCGCCACAGGGGTAGCTGCTACGGCATAGGTTTTCGGTAACCAGAAGCCGACTGGCAGCATCGCCGCTTTAATCCCGAACACAATAAACAGGATCAAGCCGCCGACCACCGCCAGACGATGCTGATCTTCTGCCAGCGTCGGTATTAAACGGGCCACATCGGCCATGTTGAGGCTGCCGACACTGCCGTAAATCATGCCCAGACCAATCAGGAACAGCGCTGAAGCCAGCAGGTTGATGGTGACGTAATGCACCCCAAGCTGAAAGCGCGGTTTGCCTTGGCTATGCAGCAACAGCACATACGAAGCCAGCAGCAGCACTTCAAAAAATACGAACAGGTTAAATAAATCGCCGGTGAGGAAAGCCCCGCACAAGCCCATCATCAGGAAATGGAACATGGCATGGAAATAGCGACCACGTTCATCCCATTGCTGGCAGGCGAACCACAGCACTGGCAAGGCCAGACCGTAGGTCAGTACCAGCATTAGCGCAGACAGCTGATCCAGCACCAGTACAATCCCGAATGGAGCTGACCATTCAGACAGGTTGTAGACAGTAATCTGGCCGGTTTTGGCCAGCATCAGATAGCTGATCGCCAAGCCCAGTCCGAGAATAGTCGAAATCAGGCTGATGCCACGACGCCACGGCTGGCGCCAGTCATACGACAGCGAACCCGAACCCGGGTTGCCCAGCAGCACTAGAATAAAACCGGTAAAAGCCGGCAGCAGGATGCTGAGAATAGGAGTGTGTTGCGCCCAGAATTGGATAAAGTCATGCATTATGGCTCATCCTCACGTGGGTCAAGTAAAGCAGGATCATCTTTGGCATCCACATGGTCGGTTCCCGATTCATAACGGCTGCGTAAGGCCAGTTGCACCACAAAGGCGGTGGTGGCAAAGCCAATTACAATAGCAGTCAGCACCAGTGCTTGCGGTAAAGGGTCGGTGGATTGTGCTGCCGTGGTTAAAATGGCCGGTGCATTCAGCTGAATCCGGCCCATGGCGAACAGGAAAATATTGACTGCATAACCAATCATGGCCAGGCCCAGTACCACCGGAAAGGTACGTGCCCTTAAGATCAGGTACACGCCGGTGGCGACCAGTAAACCTACAGAGGTTGCGACTAAAAATTCGATACTAATCATGCTTACCCCCGAGGAATTGGACCAGACATACTGGAGTGACGCGAGTCGCCCAGCACGGAAATCAGCAACATGGTTGCCCCGACAACGGTGACATAGACCCCGACATCAAACAGTGCCGCTGAAGCCAAATGCAGCTCACCAATCACCGGCGGATTGACATAAATATGCGCGCTGGTCAGGAATGGACGGCCCCAGAACCAGGCTGCAATCCCGGTCATGCCGGCAATGGTTAGACCGGAACCAATCCAGATTTCATATAAACGTCCGGATTTGGCTTTCAGCATTTGCTCGGTTTGGTCCTGACCAATGGCAATGTACTGAATGATCAGTGCCATTGATGTGACCAGTCCGGCAATAAAGCCACCGCCTGGCAGGTTGTGCCCGCGCAGGAAAATATACAGGCTGATTACTAGGGCCACTGGTAAAATCCAGGAAGCGGTCATGCGCAGCATCAGTGGAGATGGGTTAAAACGATAGGTCAGGCCCTGCGTCATGGTGGTGCCGTGGGCACGCATACCATCCATCAGGCAGAGGGCACCAATGGCAGCAATACCGAGTACGGTAATTTCACCGAAGGTATCGAAGCCACGGAAGTCGACCAGAATCACGTTGACCACGTTGGTACCGCCGCCCAGTGGAATCGACTGCTGGTTAAAGAACCATGAAATCGAGTTGTGATCACGGGTCATGATTAACCAGGCCAGCCAGCTGATGCCAGCACCGGCCAGAATTGCAATTCCGGCATCGCGCCAGCGGCGGGTGCTGCTTGACTCATACGGGGTTAATTGTGGCAGCAGCGACAGGCTCATCAGTAACAGCACGGTGGTCACCACATCGACGGTAATCTGGGTTTGGGCCAGATCCGGAGCCGACAGGGTTACAAAGATCATGGTTACCACCAGACCGACGGCGCCACTGATCAGGACAGCTTTAATCCGTTCATGATGGAACCACAGCATCATCCAGCAGGCACTGAATAACAGCAGCCACAAGACAATGGCAATTGCAGGTGCCTGGGTCAGCTCACGCGTACCGGTACCAATCCCCTGATTCAGCAGCGGCACCGACACCAGTGCAATGGTAAACACCAGAATCCAGAACAGATAACTTTGTAGGGAGCCGTTTTCGGTCAGGCGTTTAAAGCGGCGCGAGTTCAGCAATAGGCCTTTTAAGAACAGGTCAAATAACACCCGTCCCTGTAAGCGGCCCAATGCCGGATCAAGATCAATCTCGCGGATACGGCCGCCTTTGGCCAGGGCAAAATACATCACCAGACCGCCCACCAGCGCAATCACACTCATTAGCAATGGCAGGTTAAAGCCGTGCCAGATGGCCAGATGGGTGCCTTCAAAATTCATCAGCTGGGTACTGGCACGGGTGGTGCTATTGACCAGATGCTCAACCAGCAGGGCAGGGAACAGGCCGACAGCAATACATAAAATCGCCAGAATCAGGGCCGGTGCGCGCATGCCCATTGGCGGTTCATGTGCATCTTTATTGGGTACGTCTTTGCCAATCGGGCCATCGAAGAACACGCCATGCACTAAGCGCACCGAATAGGCCACGGCAAAAATACCGGCCAGTGTCGCGACAATTGCCGAGATCACCACCACCGGTCCGCTTAAATTGGCCAGCAGTTCGGTAAAGAACATTTCTTTGGACAGGAAGCCGTTGAACAGAGGCACACCTGCCATCGACGCAGCCGTAATCATGGTTAGCGTACCGGTAAACGGTAACAGCTGCCATAAGCCACTCAGTTTGCGTAAATCACGGGTGCCGGATTCATGGTCAATAATCCCGGCAATCATGAACAGCGCCGCTTTAAAGGTGGCGTGGTTAATAATATGGAAAATGGCTGCAGCTACGGCCAGCGGAGAACCAATCCCGAGCAGGCAGACAATCAGGCCCAAATGGCTGATGGTGGAATAGGCCAGCAGACCTTTCAGATCTTCTTTGAAAATGGCAAAGAAAGCCGCGATACACAGGGTAAACAGACCAACAAAGGTGACCAGATTATGGTACAGCGCCGCGCCGGCAAAAATTGGCAGCAGACGCGCCAGCAGGAAAATTCCGGCTTTCACCATGGTCGCGGAGTGCAGATAGGCCGATACCGGCGTTGGTGCCGCCATGGCATTCGGCAACCAGAAATGGAACGGGAACTGGGCACTTTTGGTAAAGGCGCCGAGTAAAATCAGCAATAAACTGGGTACAAACAGCACATGGCTTTGAATCTGATCGGTCATGGTCAGAATCTGGTCCAGCTCATAGGTGCCGGTGATCTGTCCGAGCAGGACAAAACCACCCAGCATGGCCAGGCCGCCCATGCCGGTAATGGTTAGGGCCATACGTGAGCCGCGTTGAGCCGCTTCGTAATTGCTCCAGTAACCCACCAGCAGGAACGAGGAAATACTGGTCAGTTCCCAGAACACCAGCAGGATAATCAGGTTATTCGACAATGAAATCCCGAGCATGGCTGCCATAAACAGCATGAGCAGGAGATACAGTTTGCTGAGGGAGTTTTTGGGGCTTAAATAATAATAAGCATAAATAAAGATGAGGGTACCGATACCGGTAATCAGCAAAGAAAATAATAAACCTAAAGCATCCAGGCGAAAGCTTAAATCAATCCCTAACTGGGGTAGCCACGACCATGACTGAATGATTGTGGCGCCATTAAAGACATCCTTTGCTTGAGTCAGTAACAGGATCAGACTGCTTAAACTGACTCCTATCGCCCCTAAAGCCGTTACCCCGCGCGAGAATTGCTTCAGCCACGAGACAAGGGTTGTGCCAAGTACCAGCGGTAGCAATATAATAATCGATAGCACACTCGTATCCATTGTCTTGATAGGTTCAAAACCTAAGGGTGAATCTTATCTTTCAAGGATTACAGGAATGCAAGGAGCAGTCCAAAATACTCAATCTTGAAAGCCGAAAAATAGAATTATGTCTAAATAAACAAGTTGTGTTGCGCAACTTGAGAAACTTATAGAAAATCGGATTTTACTATAAAAATATAAATCTGATTGATTTTATTACATGAATAAAACAACATCAATTTGTTTTTGCGCACACGGCAGACATTATACGCCGCCGAACTTTTTTCAGGATGAAATTGTTAGATCAGACCGGACTTTTTCGGCTGATTTTCCGATATTCCCCCATATTCAAAGCCGTATCTAAGGCAACGGATGCGGGGTCGAGGTGTCATCATCATTTTGCAGCCGTTTCAGCAGGGCTTCCTGCTGTTCGGCATTTAAATGCTGCTGAATCTGCTGATAGAGGTCCTTCACGCTGGCCGGCTCCTGTACCGCTTCTTCACTCAGGCTTTCATCGCTGCTGCTGGCTTCAGTCTGCATAAACTGGGCATAAATGGCGTCGAGCTGTTCCTGCACCGGTTGCAGATGAATTGGATGTAATTGCTGCTGATCCAGCCTTAAACATTGATAGTCTTCGGCATTTTCCAAGAGTGCCGTGCGGTTACCGGTGGCAATAATCTGCAGTGCCGGAAAAGCCTGATGCAAACGCGCCAGAATTACCGAGGCCATATCCTGATCGAGCTGATGATCGACCTGATCAATCAGCAGAATGCCGTCGCCTTCTAGAGTTGGATACAGACTATAAGGATTCAGCAGACATAAACGCCGCACAATATCGCCGACCAGTGCAATCCAGTTGCGGATACTGTTGGACAGCTGCTGATAGAGCTGGGTTTTGCCCTGATAGGTGACCATCAATTGCAGTTTCGGATGATATTGCAGATAAATCTGGCTCAGTTCCGGCAGCACAATTTGTAGTGCATCGCGCAGGGCCTGCAGACTTGGCGCGTGCATCTGGGCATGTGCCTGCATCAGTTTGTCACGCCGTGGAGGTTCTGCGTCGGGATGCTGCGGATGTAATAACTGTTCAATCAGTTGGGCGCTCTGGGCGTTTTCAATATCGGAAATTTCCCGGAACCACTCAAAGAAGCGTGTAAAGGTGGTGAAGGGGATGGCCGAAATTTCATAGGCATGTGCGGCCTGAAAAATCAGCGGATTGTTTTTACTTAGCAGATTGACTTCATTGACAAAACGTTCGGCCGGATAATAGGCAATTAATGGCAGACCTTGTAGCGGGTCCTGTTTTACCGCCTGCTGGTACAGGCTGACCATTTTTTCCAGTTTCTGGGTTTCGGTCTTGCTGACCCCGACGCCGTTGCTGTTCAGGGTTTTGTACAGCTGCCAGTCGCAGCACTGACGGTCCTGCTGCTGGGCATCGCTGCTTTCCGGCAGGCTGCCAATGTCTTTGGGAAAACACACGCACAGATCAATTTTGGACTGCAGCCGGGTGTGCATAATGTCCTGATCAAGCATGACCAGTCCCGAGGTGCGTAAATCTTTATAACGGGCAGCAAACCAGGTCAGTGCCTGATAGGTGAAGCGCAGTAGCGAGGTTTTACCGGAACTCTGATTGCCCAGAATTAAGGCCACAGGCTGTTGCTGCGGATGCAGTTGTAGCTGAAGGTCGGTAAAGTGGGTGATGTGCTTGAACTGGACAGACTGAATTTTCATGGGTCACCTGCATGCTTTAACCCACCGCCTTACGCAAGGACACCGGCATCTGCTGTTTCAGCTGTTGCACCAGATCGTAAATATGATGGATATTTAAGCTTACTTTAGCACGTGTGCAGGCCACGTACAGTAATCGTAACTCTTCATCACTAATTTTATGATCGCGTTCATTGACCTTGAACTGATAGTCATCTTCCAGATGCACGCGGTCCCATTCCAGCCCTTTGGCTTTGTGTGCGGTTGAAATAATATAGTCGGCCTGACCAATCGGGGTGATTTTGGCCAGCGCCTTTTTCAGCGGATCGGTACCATGATCATCCACCAGTTTTACCAGCGGCTTAATGTCGCTGCCTTCATTGGTTTCGCAATATTCATGTACATCGTGCCAGGAGTTAAACCAGGCCAGTTCCGGCACATCGGTGACGCGGCGGCCCTGTTTCAGCATACTGGCGGCATCGACAAAGCGGTTCAGTTTGACATGATCGGCCTGCAGGCTGACCTTGTCACCATGTACCAGACCGGCCAGCAGCAATTCCATCGCCCGGGCATTGGTGCGGCATAAAATCGCATCACGCTGTTTGGTATGCGGCTTGTTCACCACTTTGGAATGTAAATCCGGGTTGCCGAGCAGCGGCACAGTTTCATTTAAACCGCCGAGAATGGCATTGGCGGTCATGGCGATGTCCGGACCAAAACGGAATGAGGTGGTTAAGCGCGACTCCGGCAAAGGCAGTTGCTGCATGGCGTTGATGGCACCGCGCCAGGCATAAATTTGCTGATGGGCATCGCCAACATAAATCACCTGGGTGTTACGCTGTTTGAGCAGAATCCCCAGCATTAGCGGGTCGGCATCTTGCGCTTCATCAAACAGCACATAATCGGCCGGAATATTCGGTTCCGACAGTGCCCACAGTTTCAGGTAAATATCATGACCGATTCCGGCCTGATGGTTCAGATCTATCGATTCCAGCCAGCGCCGTTCTACTGCCGGATACAAATGTTTTTGCAGCAGCTCGGCATCATCGGGGTGCAGCCAGTTCGGTGCCTGAATATGCCGTGGTGCCGGATATTGCGAGCTGGTCGAGCAGAAATAGCCAACTGCATTGGCCACCAGACTGGCCAGCCGTGACGGCATCAGCACATATTTTTCATAGCGGCCGCCCATCATCCGGCGCAGGGTAATCGGCTCGAGACGATATTCCTTGGCAATAAAACTCGGACTCAGGCGCGGCAGGCGCAGTTTGTCGGTGACTCCACGTGGAACACTACGAAAGGCCAGCGAGTGAAAGGTGCGACAATCGACATTGCGATGAAACTTGTGTTGCGCTTCTGCGGCAATGGATTTGTTAAAGGCCAGATACATGCCACGCCGCTCCGGCATGGCTTCACTGATCATCTGCAAGGTGGTGGTTTTCCCTGTGCCGGCATAGGCAATCACCTTGAAGGATTTGCCCAGACGTGCGTTATCAATGGCAGTGGCCTGCTCATAGGTGGCGGTCGGTTTCTTCAGCTCAGACACAGGGCGACAGCTTAAGCCTGAGTACGGTTGGCTTTTTCCACCAGACCGGATAAGCCCTGACGGCGTGCCAGTTCATTCAGAATCAGTTGCGGGTCCAGATTGAAATAGCCGAGCATGACCAGGCTGTGGAACCATAAGTCAGCCACTTCATAGATCAGGTCATTTTTATTGTCTTCATAAGCTGCAGCCTGATATTCCTTGGCTGCCAGAATAGTTTCTACGCTTTCTTCACCAACTTTTTCCAGAATCTTGTTCAGGCCTTTGTGATACAGCTTGGCCACATACGAAGAATCCGGATCGGCGGCTTTACGTTCAGCCATCATTTTGCCTAAATAGCTCAGAATTTCGACCTGTTCAGATTGCGCAGTGGAGGCATTCATGGCCAAGGTGTGCGGATTGCTGGACTTCTCGCCATAAATCGCATTCGGGTCTTTTAGCTGCGCATCAACAATTTCCCAGCCATTCGGAGTCAGTTTGCGATAGAAGCAGGATTCACGGCCAGTATGGCAGGCAATGCCGCCATGCTGTTCAATTTGCAGGATAATCACATCAGCATCGCAGTCCAGACGGATTTCATGCACGGTCTGGAAATGACCGGATTCTTCACCTTTGTGCCAGAGTTTATTGCGCGAACGGGAAAAATACACCGCCTGATTTTTTTCTGCGGTTAAGGCCAGCGCTTCGCGGTTCATCCAGGCCACCATCAATACCCGACCGGTTTGATGATGCTGTGCAATGGCTGGCACTAATCCCTGTTCGTTAAATTTTACTTCATCGAGCCATTGCAAGTTATTCATGAGTATGTCACCAAAATTTGTTCAGAAAAACGAGATTACGCCAGTGCGCAAACGCTATAGTGTACGGTATCTGACCGGCTTGCAGGAAAAAATCTTTGCCTATTTTCGCTCAGGATGTTACCACTCTAACATTCATTTATCGTCCTGTTTAAAGCGGCTGTAACACCTCCGGCAAACACTGCTTTTCGACCAGTTCTAAAAACTCATCGCCCAGACGCTGACTTTCCGCAATACATTGCTTCCAGAGCTGAATGCGCTGTGCCTGATCCATACCTTTTAAATTAAAGT
The DNA here is from genome assembly GCF_013420655.1 of Acinetobacter sp. Q186-3. Taxonomy (NCBI): domain Bacteria; kingdom Pseudomonadati; phylum Pseudomonadota; class Gammaproteobacteria; order Moraxellales; family Moraxellaceae; genus Acinetobacter; species Acinetobacter sp. Q186-3. The sequence goes on from NZ_VOXS01000002.1 coordinate 156,503, forward strand.
CTTTGCGGTCGGGTAGGCGGCCCAGGGGTAAAGACTGTAAATATTCGGCTGATGGTGAAATCAGCAGGGTCCGTGCATGATTGTCCGGATTGGCCTTGCGGTGTTTCAGCATCTTGTCGAACCAGCCCGGGGTAATGCTGTCGGTAAAATGCGGATACAGCACCAGTCCCTGACTCTGAAACGGCAGGTCAATATGATAGTCAATCAGGCCGCCATCGCGGTAGCTGCCCGGCGCTTCCGGAATATCCCGAATTGCGGACATCACGCCCGGAATTGAGGCCGAAGCCATCAGCCAGCTGGTGACATTGTCCGGCGTTAGCGCATGATAATGGGTAAAGAAATCATCCTGCACCTGAAACTGGTTGCCTTGAGCTGGCTGGCTGATCACGCGCTGCATAAACAGGCGGTTGTGTTTGCGCGCCAGTGCATTGCCGCTGACAATACCAGCCACCGAGGCCAGTAGGGCCAGTGCACGGTCACTCTGGAAAATGTGCTGCGCTTTTACCGAGAGCACGGTCAGATGATAATCTGGATGATCGACCAGCTGCTGTGCCTTGCCATCGACCAGATTCAACAGCATATCGCGGCAGACATGACTGACGTCCTGCCGTGACATTTTTTTATGAAAGCTCAGATTGGTATATAAGTCTGCCAGCCGTTCGGTACCTGCTTTGGCGCCCCAGGCCAGAATGCTGGCAAAACGCCAGCTGCCAATTGAAGAACCAATCAGGGTGCGGCGCTGCGCTGACTGCGGCAAAAACTCGCCAAAAATGGCCTGATCCAGTCCCTGAATACCAATACCTTTTGGACCACCGGCAGCACCCGGAATCATATCGACCTGATCGGGTTGTAGGCCCTGCTCGGCAATCAGCTGCCGGGCCAGATGACCGGCACGAAGGGTGAGGGCAGGTGGTCGTTTTTGCAGAATCTGGATCATGGTCAGGAAGAAAAATAAACAGTTGTCTGTATTTTAGGCCAGTGACCAAGGCTCACAAGGGCAGGAATGTTCACTCTCTGACTGCTCAGTCATCCGGTATGTTATCTGCAATTGCAGGCCATAAAAAAACCGGTCATGTGACCGGTTTAAATAATGGAGGAATATAATGATTCAGGAAACTTTGCCCATTTCGCCTTATTTGGCCACGCGCCAGACTGCCAGAATACTGGCCAGCACAATCAGAATGACTGAGACAAACCACGGTGAAATAATCGCAATCGACAGCAGAATCGCCATTACGCTGCCAAAGATCCAGCTGCGTTTTTGCTGATGTTCCATTTGCAGACGCATGCTTTGCAGTTCATTCAGCTGTTTGGCATGCCAGGCCGACTGGTTTTTCAGGCCGTTTAAGCTGTCGATCATCAGGGTCGGTAAATCCTGCGCACCCAACAGTAGGTCCGGAATTTTTTGTCCCAGCTCTTTCAGGTTTTTCTGCGGATTCATTTGTGCCTTGACCCAATCGGTGAGGATTGGTTTGGCCAGACTCCAGATGTCCAGTTCCGGATACAGATCGGTGCCCAGCCCTTCAACATGCACCAGCGTTTTGAGCAGCAGCATCAACTGTGGAGGAATTTCCAGATGGAAACGGCGGGCAATATCCATCACTTCAATCAGAATACCGGCAAAGTCCAGCTCATGCATGGGTTTGGAGACCATCGGTCCTACCGTGCGGCGCATTTCACGTGCCAAAGCATCCTGATCAGTGCCCGGTGGAATCCAGCCAGCCTGATGCACAATCTGGATCAGCTGCATAAAGTCGCTGTTCATGACCGCCAGTAACATGCGCGCCACGGTCATCTGGTCGTGCTTGGACAGCTCACCCATAATCGCGCAGTCCAGTGCAATAAAGCGTGGGTTTTGCGGATTGATAGTTTCTACAAACACATTGCCCGGGTGCATGTCGGCATGGAAGAAGTTGTCGCGGAACACCTGGGTAAAGAAGATGGTCAGGCCTTTTTGCGCCAGATCGGCGCGGTCCATACCCAAGCGGTCAAAGGTGGCCACATCGGAAATTGGTACCCCGGTAATCCGCTCGGCCACCATCACATCTTTGCTGTCCATATACACTTCCGGCACATACATCATGCTGGAGCCGGTGAAGTAATGGCGCATACGGCGGGTGTTATCCGCTTCTAAGGTCAGATCGAGTTCTTTCAGGATAATCTGGCGATAGTCCTGAATAATTTCGGATAAATGCAGCGCGCGTGCCGCTTCAAGACGTTTTTCCAGAAAATGGCCCAGCCATTGCAGAATTTCAAAATCCTGCAGAATCTGCTGGCGGATATTAGGACGGGTGACTTTGACCACCACTTCGCGGCCATCGTGCAGGGCAGCGGTATGCACCTGGGCAATTGAAGCAGCTGCCAGCGGCTGTTCATCAAAACGCGCGAACAGGGTGTTGACATCGGCCTTTAAGGATTCCTGAATCCGCATTTGCGCGACATCGGAACCAAAGGGTTTGACCCGGTCCTGCAGCAAGACCAGCTGCTGTAATACTTCAGGTGGAATCAGGTCACGACGGGTCGATAACAGCTGACCGAGTTTAATCGCCAGCGGTCCCATATCTTCCAGGGCCTGTTTCAGCTTGAGCGGATTTTTCCGTTCCTTACTGGACCAGGCCGCCGGATGCATCCGGATCAGACTCAGAATATGGCGGGCTTTTTCTGGTAATTCTTCCGCAGGGAACAACGTGTCGAGTCTATAGTGCGCAGCAATACGCCAAAGTTCGATTAAACGTGAAACGTGCGGAATCATAAATCTCTTTACCTAGTCGTGTGAATCTGGAGTGTCTTCAAGCTGCTTGCGGAGCTGTTGAATCTTGGCCTCTACGCGGTCGATATTCTGGTTCAGGATGCGGGTATCCTGTTGCAGATCATCCATTTGCCAGCGCGGTGCAAACAGGCCGGAATCTTCTTTCAGGGCATCTTCGGCGAAAAACAGCTGACTTTGCAAGGTTTTTTTCAGCTGCTTGGGCGCCAGCTGGATTTTACCCAGCTCATGTGCCAGTGTCGGGCCAACCCATGGCGACAGATGCGCGGCCAGATCGGGTTCGGCCTGCTCGATAATACGCTGGATGTCCTGTAGCAGCTTATAGTCGCCTTGTACCGGAATGGTGCCGACATCATCGGCCAGCAGCAGTTTCAGCAGTTCCACCACATTCTTGACCTGCAAGGTGGCGGTGGCTTCACTGAGCTGCTGTTCGCGCTCAAACGGGCGCTGCTCGAAAATAGACGGTTGGGTTGCCTGTCCGGTAACGGTCGGCTCCAGACGCACCTTGTTTTCATCAAAAAATACATCTACCGACAGTTGCGGCGCATCCATCACCACGCGCAGGGTTTTGCCCTGTAGCTGGTTCAGCTGGATGCGGGTAATCGCATCCAGATTAATGACATGATGGATGCATCGTTCAACGGCACCTAAGGCCAGAATCGACCACATAGCAGTGTCCTTTTCGGAATTAGAGTTTAAAACCGCGGTGCACCGCCACAATACCACCGGTCAGGTTGTGGTAGTCACAGTTCTGGAAGCCGGCATTTTCCATCATGCCTTTCAGGGTGCGCTGGTCTGGGTGCATACGGATTGATTCCGCCAGATATTTATAGCTTTCAGAATCATTCGCCACCAGTTTGCCCATGATTGGCAGTGCGGTGAACGAGTACAGGTCGTACAGTTTCGAGAACGGTTCAAATACCGGTTTTGAGAATTCCAGAATCAGTAAACGGCCGCCTGGCTTAAGTACGCGGTACATGGCCTGCAGTGCAGCATCTTTATCGGTCACATTACGTAAACCGAAAGAAATGGTCAGCAGGTCAAAGCTGTTGTCGGCAAATGGTTCTAGTGTTTCAGCATTGGCCAGAACGAAATCGACATTGGTACAGCCGGCATCAATCAGACGGTCACGACCGACATTCAGCATGGATTCGTTAATATCTGAAAGGACCACATGGCCGCTTGGACCAACTTCACGGCTAAAAACTTTGGCCAGATCACCGGTACCGCCCGCAATATCCAGTACGTGCTGGCCACGACGCACACCCGACATGTTAATCGCAAAGCGTTTCCATAAACGGTGAATACCAAAAGACATCAGGTCATTCATGATGTCGTATTTGCTGGCCACCGAATGGAACACCTCCGCCACTTTCTGGGCTTTTTCTTCGCTGTTTACGGTCTGGTAGCCAAAGTGCGTGGTCGCGCCGACATTACCGGTATTGGCGCCACGTGGCAGGTTGTATTTTGGAATGCTGCCCGTTACCGGAGTATCGGTTAGGCGCTGTTCTAGAGACTGCTGCTGACCTTGTGGTGCACCTTCCGGTAATGGCGAGGTTAAGAATGGGCTCACTTTGTCTGTGTTGGTTGCCGTTTCTGGATGGGTAGGCTTTTGCTCTTCATTAGACATAGTGTCACTCCTAACATGAAAATCGGGTTGATGTGGCAGTGCAAGCATGATGACAGATTCTTAGGCGTTGTACAGTCATCGGCCTGCAATTGTCAGGAATAAAATACAGAAAATTGAATTGTTATCCTGATGAACGTGAATGCATATTCGTTTTACTGCTGTTTTTGTACCAAATTTTGGCCATCACATGCAAAAAATTATGTGGCTTTATTGAAAGGGCTGCGGATCTCCCCGATGCACTTTGTCAATAATCTGGCGTTCAACCGCAGTAAATTCACGGACAAATTTTTCTGCAGATTTCAGCGGTTTCATGGCCACAAAACCATCTTGCATAAACTCGTACATGATATCGAAATTGTATTTATGCGCGGCACCTTTACACATTTTAAAGGCGGTATAAACCATAAAGGAGCGCATGTATTTGTCCAGGCTTTTGCCCAGTTCATCCAGCATGTCCAGCTGTTTTAAACGCGCGCTGCCCTGATCGAGCTTTAAATAGGTCAGGCGCATCATCTCGTCGGTCAATGGCGTCTGCGCCGGATAATCCTTTAACAGCTGAATGGCGACCTGTTCATCCAGTTGCACTGCCAAAATGGCCAGTGCCACCCCGGAGGTGCCGGTTTTAATTGCATTTTCCGGAATCAGTTTTTCTGCTTTATGTGCGTACTTGGTCAGGCGTGCAATCTGTGCGGCCAGTGCATCAAAATCGGGGCCGCCGTATAAACGGTTTAGAAAATATTCGGCCATCAGCACATTATTTTTTTCGGCAAAATGTGGGGCATGGGTACGTTGCATGCGCTGTTTCTGCCACAGCTGCACCTCCTGCAAACGCGTGAAAATTTCCGGCTGGCGATGATATTCAAATTGATTATAAAGTTCTAAAAGGTCATCTAAAACCGCAAGTTTGGACATGGAGCGTCTCAATTGTTTTGACTTAAGCGGCATTCTAAAGCCAGTTACATGCACAGGCCATGACAAATTGGTGACAGATTCAGGATCATCGGGTCAGTTTGCACTAGAAATAGACAAAATCAGACAGACGCGCTATACAAAATCATCAGCCGCCCGGCCAGCAGGCTGGTTATACTGAACGGAACAATAAAACAAGAGTGTGTGCCTATGACCGAGCAGAACCCGCAAACAGAATTTCAGTTAATGGATGAAGATCAGCTGTCTGTCGAGCTGATTGAAGCGCAATATGCCCTAAAAGATAGCCGCGGTCAGAGCAATGCCAAAAGTCTGGTGATTCTGGTCAGCGGTATTGAGCTGGCCGGCAAAGGCGAGGCGGTGAAACAGCTGCGGGAATGGGTTGATCCACGTTATTTGCATGTGAAGGCTGATGCCGCACACCTGTTTGATTTCAAAACCAGTTTCTGGCAGCCCTATGCGCGTTTTATTCCGGCCGAAGGGCAGATCATGATTCTGTTTGGTAACTGGTATAGCGACCTGCTCAGCAGTGCCACCCATGTCTCAAAGCCCTTTGATGACAGCCTGTTTGATGAGTATGTGCAGCGTTTTCGGGCCTTTGAACAGGATTTAAAAAATAACCAGGTTGATGTGGTCAAGATCTGGTTTGACCTGTCCTGGAAAACCCTGCAAAAACGCCTGAACGAGATGGAGCCGAGCGAAGTGCGCTGGCATAAGATGAATGGCCTCGACTGGCGTAACAAAAAACAGTACGACACCTTGCAAAAGCTGCGCCAGCGCTTTACCGATGACTGGATTATTATTGATGGTGAAGATGAGCAGCTGCGTGACCAGCAGTTTGCCCAGCATGTATTACAGGCTTTTAAAGATTGCCCGGAGCATCCGAAAACTGTTGAGCAGAGCTGGCAGCAGGCGCCGATTCCCGAGGCCTTGCTCAATCCGGACAATGCCGCGCTGGATGAGGGCGACTATAAAGCCGAACTCAAAAAACTTAGCCGTAAAGTGGCCGATGCCTTGCGTTTTGATGACCGTAACGTGGTGATTGTGTTTGAAGGGATGGATGCCGCCGGCAAAGGCGGCGCAATTAAACGGATTGTGAAAAAGCTGGATCCGCGTGAATACGAAATTTATACCATTGGCGCACCGGAAAAATATGAATTACGCCGGCCTTATTTATGGCGTTTTTGGACCAAGCTGCAACCAGAAGAAAAAATCTGTATTTTTGACCGTTCCTGGTATGGTCGGGTACTGGTGGAACGGATTGAAGGTTTTGCCAGTGATCTGGAATGGCAACGTGCGTATGCGGAAATTAACCGCTTTGAACAGGATTTAACCGAGCATCAGACCGTGATTATCAAGTTCTGGCTGGCGATTAGCAAAGATGCGCAGGAACAGCGTTTTAAAGCGCGTGAACAGACTGCACATAAACGCTTTAAAATTACCGAGGAAGACTGGCGGAACCGGAATCGCTGGGATGATTATTTAAATGCCGCAGCCGATATGTTTGCCCATACCAGCACCGAGGATGCGCCGTGGCATATTATTGCCACCAATGATAAAAACAGTGCCCGGATTGAAGTGCTGAAAACCATCTTAAAACAGCTGAAAGCTGATTAAGCCGGCAGCAAACAGGCATGAATCCGCTATAAAAATGCCGGTCACTGGACCGGCATCAGATTGAGGAAAAAGGCTTAGCCATTGACCACCTGGGTCTGTTTCTGCTGGATGCCTTTGGCAATCTTATAGCTTTCTTCCACATGCGCTTCGGCGACTTTCTTCATGACAAAATAGCCCAGGCTGGCCGCCACCAGCTGTCCGCCTAAAGGAATAAATTTGGTGACTTGCTTCGTGATCACTTTCGCGGCAACATTGTTCAATGATTTTTTGACGGCGGTACGTGCCACCACCAAACCGGAAAATTCAATGCCGCGTTTACGCAGTTCCTGCCAGTGAATCTGCTTGGTTTCGGGGTCATAGACACTGACCTGTTCCGGCGACAGACCAAAACGGGCATTAATTTCAGGAATCAGTTGTGACAAAATACCGACGTCAATCACGACATCTAAAAATGGAACCGGAATGACCGCCGCGCCTGCGGACACGTAGGCCCGTTTTTTGACCAGCTCCAGACAGTCAGCACGAACTTGCTCTAAATTTAAATTGGGGTCAATCGAGTTGGGAATCTTGTCTATTTTCATAATATTAAATACCTTAAGCGGTGTATCGATTTTTTTATTGAAGCACTATTAAGGTACGTATTTCAAAGCATTTTTGAATCGAACCATGAGCTAAAAGTGACATAGGCAACTGCAAAAGTATAGTAATGAATCTTTATGGTTTTGTAGATATCATGGCAAAAGTTTAACAGGGTAGAGCGTTATGGGGATTCATGTCATTCAAAGTCAGCGTGTCGATGTACTGGTCGAGGCGATGCTGAAGACAGTCCGTAAACCTGCAGCGCATCCGCTGGAGGTATTAAAAACCCAGCACTTTATTGTGCCGTCCCCTGCGGTGGAAGCCTGGTTAACCCAGCGTCTGGCCGAACATCAAAGCATCTGTGCCAATACCGAGTTTCATCACCGGATTCGCGGTTTCCAGTGGAGTGCCTATCAATGGGTGCTGCACGATCAGAAAGACTTGGTCCGTCAAGCCAATATTCCACGAATTATCATTAAATGGCGCGTATTTCAGGCGCTAAAAGAATTTATTCAGCCGGAACAGAATCCGCTAGCAACCAGCCATGCGCTGTTTCCGATTATCCAGCGGATTTATGCCAGTGCCGACCGGCTGGAACAGCCGCTGGAACGCCAGCTGAAAAAACAGAGCATGTTGTATTGGGTGGCCGAACAGGTATCCAAACTGTTTAGCCACTATATGACTTATCGTGGGCATTGCCAGAAAGGCTGTGGCGAGCAGTGCCGCTGTCCGACCAACTGGCTGATGCAATGGGGCCGTGATCAGGCCCTTGATCTGGAGCAGATGTTCTTTAAAACCGACAGCGAAGTGTCGGGCTTTATGCTGCAGCAGGCAGAAGAACTGGAGGCGTGGCAGCGCTGGCTGTGGCAGGCAGTTTTTCATGAAGATTTTGAGCAGATGCAGCAGATTGACCAGCTGTTCTGGCAGGCGCTGGGCAGTCCGGAGCAGCCGGGCAAGGCGCTACGCAAATTACCGAAACAGCTGGTGGTATTTACCTTGCTGGACTTGCCGCCGCAGCAGTTACAGTTCCTGCGCCGTTTAGGTCAGTACATTGAAATTTTTATCCTGCATTATAACCCTTCACAGGAGTACTGGGCCGACAGCGTCGATCCGAACTGGAAGGCACGTTATGATGCGCGGGTGAAACAGCGTTTTCTGGCGCAGCATCCACAGGCCAATGATGCCGAGATTGCCCAGTTTTTCGAACAGTTTACCCTGCATTTTAATGCCCAGAACCGCGAGTCGCGTCATCCCTTGCTGACCCGTCTGGGCAAGCAGGCACGCGATCATTTCTCCTTACTCTCTGCCTTATCTTCCGGTGAAGAAGGCGTGTGGGCCGATCTGTTTATTGATGACTATCAGCCCAGCTTATTGGGCAAGCTGCAGGCCGATATCCTGTATTTAAATGAACCGGCCGCGCATCAATATGCTTTAGAGCAGCATGATGATTCCATCCAGATTCATGTCTGCCATTCCAGTCTGCGTCAGCTGGAAGTGTTAAAAGACCAGCTGCTGCACTGGCTGTCAGAAGGCACAAAAGAGCAGCCACGCCGGCCAAGCGATATTCTGGTTTTAAGTCCAAATTTAAAAGAGATTGAGCCTTTAATCCGCAGTGTCTTTGCGCCGCCACCGAGTGCGCGTGATCTGGGCAGTCCCTTACATGACAGTAGCCGGTTGGCCCAGCACAGCGTGTATTTGCCAATTCAGATTGCCGGGGTCAGCCAGCTGGATGTCAGCAATGCCTGGCGCGCCGTGGCCGGCCGGATTCGTCTGTTACAGGGCCGCTTTAGTCTGGATGAATTTGCTGACTGGCTCGGGCTAGCGGCCAGTTTGCAGCGTTATGAGCTGGACATTACCCAGCTGGAGCGTTTGCTGGAGCTGCTTAGTGCCGCCGGTTTTAAACGCGGTTTTGATGCCGAGCATTTGCAGCGCAGCCTGAGCGCCGATGATCAGGATTATCGCTTCAGTTTTAAATTTGCGCTGGATCGTCTGGCGCTGGGGCTGGCCATTCCGGAACATACCCTGTTTCAGGACACCCTATGTTTTGCCGAAGTGATGCCAGCCGATTTTGAACTGATTGCCAAACTGATCCAGATTTATCAGGACCTGGCCGAGCGCCGGCACTGGATGATTGCGCATGAACGCGGCGAGAACACGCGGGCCGAACAGTGGCTAAAACGCTTAATGCAAGACATTGACGAGTTTAGTGCAGCCGGTGTCACCGCGCTGGAAACGGTTTATAAGATCATTAAAAAGCAATACCGTATGCTGACTTTGGCCAGCTATTATGATGAGCAGGACCGGCATGCGCTGGCGGCCTTAAGTCTGCCTTTGCCGTATATATTGGAAGAAATTGAAGCACAGCTGGCAGCACAACTGGAACAGGCCGAACCAAGCGGCCAGATTACCTTTTGCCAGCTGGGCCAGCTGCGTCCACTGCCGTATAAACTGGTGGTGATGCTGAATCTGGATAGTGGCAAATTCCCGAATCGTAATGTGCAGCTGCCATTCGATTTAATGCAGTTGCTGAAACCGCAACTGGGTGACCGCTCACGTCTGGAAGATGATCAGGGTGCATTTTTGGATGCACTGCTATTGGCGCAGGACAAGGTCTGGCTGTTTTATAACGGCTTTGATGTCAATGACGGGCAGGTGCGTGATCCATCCAGTATCTTACAGGAGCTGATTCAGCATCTGGCGCTGATTGTTGCCGCGCCGCAGCCCGAGTCCGCACTGAACCAGACCGTGAATATTGACGGGATTGAGGTGCCGGAGCAGTTACGTCAGCTGTACTGTGTGCACCGTTTACAGCCGTTTGATCCGCTCGGGTTTGAATCCAGCGAGATCATCCGCTTTCAGGACCAGTGGTATGCAGTGGCACAGCAGATCCGTCAGCCGGGTGGGCAGCGCAGTCACTGGGCCAATCAGCCTTATCCTTTATTGACTCAGGATTTGCAGGTGCTGGACAGCCAGCAATGGATTCAGGACATGATTTTCCCGGCGCGGCTGTATTTAAAAAGTGTCGGGGTGGAAAACCTACGTCCGGAACAACGCAGCGATCAGGCCGAGCCGTTATTGCTGGATGGTTTGGGTCGCTATACCATCCGCGATTTTCTGAAACAGCAGCACGATACGCCCGATCCGGCACTGTTACAAGACCGCCTGCCGATTGGCAAAATTCGTGAAGGCAGCTGGACCATGAGTCTGGTCGAACAGCAGCAGCTACAGGCCCGCTTGCAGCACTATGCACCGAGTGAAACGACTATCACCCGACAGGTCTGGAAAGTGCGTCCTGACTTGCACATCCGCCTGACCCTGCCAAAACAGGGCGCCGAGCGCTGGGTTAGTCTGGAAGCGTCCAGTGCGCGTGCCAAACGCCGTACCGCACTCTGGCTGGAATATCTGCTCTGGCTGGCCTATCTGAATCTGGGTGATGGCGGCCAGCAGCATCAGCGGATTGTGGTATTTAGCGATGATACCGTCTGCTGTGAAGGGGTCAGTTCCAATCAGGCCAGACAGTGGCTGGAACACTGGTTTAAGGCTTGGGACTATGGCCAGCGCCAGCCCTTGGTACTGCCATCAGCCTTGCTGCTGAAAGTGGCGGAAAAAGGCAAGCAGCATGAATGGGAACCCGATGCCGAACAGCGTATGCAGCTGAAAGATCTGGAGGGGCTGTATAAGGACTGGAATGATTCAGGCCAGTTCAGTACCTTTTCGGTGGCCGACAATGAAGCCTGCAAGCATCATCGTGACTGGCAGTTTATTTTGCAGGAGCAGGATGCCAATTTATTATTGGCGCATGCCTGTGAACAGTTTTCCTATGATTTATACCAGCCGATTTTCTGGCACCAGCAGACGCTTGAGGAGTAAATGATGGCCGCTACTCCACATTCTTCGCCGCTATCTTTCCAGCCCATTACCGACATGCAGTTCAAGGGGCTGCACTGGATTGAAGCTTCGGCTGGCACCGGCAAGACCTATACCTTATCCAGCCTGATTGTGCGGATTTTTCTGGAAGCCTATTTACCCCATCAGGTGGTGGCGACCACCTTTACCCGCGCCGCCGCGGCCGAGCTGAAAAGCCGGATTCGTGCACGTCTGGTTGAAACCCTACGTTATTTTGAACAGTGCCAGTCCTATACTGAAGCCGAACTGCAAGCCAAGGCCCAGACTGAGTCCGATCCGCTATTGCAAAAAGTGCTGGCGGATTATGCTGCCAAACCGGACTTTGCCCGTGACCGGCTCAAGCTGGTGATTGACCAGCTGGATGAACTGTTTGTGGGTACCTTAGACAGTTTTAGCCAGAAGTTGTTGCGAGAATTCAGTTTTGAATGTGGCAAGATTGAACGCGCCGATATTACTGATGATGCCAAAAGTTATGTGCATCAGCTGATTCATGATGTGCTGCGGCAATGGCTGCAGGCCCAGCCACAGCAGGTGGTGAATTATCTGCTGTTGCAAAAGAAACTCAAGCATGTCGACGCCTATGTGGGTATTGTTGAAAATACCCTGAATTTTGCCTCGGCCCAGTTTCGTGAAGTACCGGCGCCCGAACTGGATTTAAACCAGTTTGAAGCAGCCATTGATGAGTTGTTGCAGCTGGATCTGGCTGATGTCGACAGCCTAAGCGACTATTATCTGGAGCAGGGCCAGTACGCTGCATTGGTTGGGAAAAAGTGGCGCACCAATCAGCTGATGCAACACACCTTATGCGAGGCTTTGCCGGCATTACTAAAGGCGTTGTCCCAGCAACGTGGCTATGCCTTGTTTGCACCACATTTTGAAAAAACCTTAAAGCTGTGTACCGATTTATCCACCAAAAAAGTGCTGAACAAATGTCCGGACGAGGTGCTGACGCAGTTTGAACAGCATGCGGTGATTCAACGGCTGAAAGCCTTCTGCCAGCAGTTGCAGCAACTGCAACTGGATTTAGAGCTGCTGGATGCCTATCTCAAATACTATTTAAGCCGTGAAGTAAAAAAACGCCTGCCGCAGGTGTTGCAGCAAAAAGGTGAAACCACCTTTGCCCAGCAGATCCGCAGCCTGTCGGAAGCCTTGCAGGGCGAGCAGGGACTGCGTTTTGCCCAGTTTGTGCACAGTAAATATCCGTTGATTCTGGTCGATGAATTTCAGGATACAAACCAGGATCAGGACAGTATGCTGGCCAGTATCTGGCGTCATGCCCGCTATTATCAGCAGGGCTGCATGATTATGGTCGGTGATCCAAAACAGGCCATTTACGGTTTCCGCGGCGGTGATATGCTGACCTATAACAAGGCCCGGGCCGATGTGCAGGCCAAACAGGGGAGCCTGTATAGCCTGAAATACAATCATCGTTCTATTCCGGCTCTGGTGGAAGTGGTGGATGCCTTGTTCCAGCGCCAAATAGATTTTGGTGAAGAGGTGCAATATAGCCTGGTAGAAGCCGGACCTCGTCCCCATCCGGCCTTAATTGACGGGCAAGGGGAGAACCGGCAGCCCTTGCGCTGGTTAATGCTAGAAGACAAAAATAATGAAGCATTGCAGGTGGCCTGGAAAATTCGGGAGCTTTTAAATCAGGCGGCGCAGCAGCAGATCTATCTGCACAATGGTCAGGAGCGCAGCCCGCTAATTGAAGATGATATTGCGGTGCTGTCCAAAAACCATGACGGGCTGGACAAGGTGCAGTACGAGCTGGAGCGGCTCGGGATTCGGGTGAACCGTCCATCCAAACGCAGTGTGTTTGACAGCCAGATCGCCAAAGATGTGGGGGCGGTGCTGACCGCAATTATGCATCCTTATGATGAAGCCAAAGTCAAAAGAGCCTTGTTAAGCCGCCTGCTGAATTTTAATTTACAGCGCTTACTGGAACTGGAGGCTCATCCGGCCGGCCTGAGCCAGTTTATGGATGATTTTGACTGCATCCGCAGCATCTGGTTTGAAAAAGGCTTTTTAAGTGCCTGGCAATATGCCCTGAACCTGTTTCAGGTCTGGGAGAATCTGGTCGCCCATCACAGCCGTGACAATGAACGGGTGGTGGTCAATCTGCGCCATTTAAGCGAACTGCTTAGCCAGCACAGCGAACATTATCAGGGTGCACAAACCCTGTATCAGTGGTATTTAAAACAGTTGCAGGCGCCAAGTGAACGCGAGTGGGAACTGGAGCGAAAACTGTCCAATGCCGCCGGGGTACAGCTGATGACCATCCACCAGTCCAAAGGGCTGGAATTTAAAGTGGTGTTTTTGCTGGGGGCTGATAAGGACTTTCGCGAGGTCAACAAAACCCTGAATTTCTCGACCATTCAGGCGGTCAATCCGCTGACCGGTCAAACCGAGCAGCAGCGTCTGATTGCGGTAAATGCAGCAGCCTTGCTCAGTGCAGAGGATCAACAGCAGCATCAGCTTCGGGCCGAAGCTGAGCAACGCCGTCTGTGGTATGTGGCGCTGACCCGGGCCAGCCATCGGGTCTATGCCATTTTGCAGGATCAGAGCGGCAAATCCTGTTCCGGTCTGGCTTTCTGGCGCGGTCAGGGCAGTGACGTTTTCCAGCATCCGCATTGTGGCGATGAAGCATTGCTGACTGAAAAGCCGCCAAAGCTGAAGCTGCAGCAGCATGAGCAGACGCTACCATTAACGGCAAAGACTTTCCCGCAGCAGCGTTTCTATCCGCGCAGTAAAACCAGTTTCAGTGCTCTGGCTCAGCATTTAAGCCGTAAACAGGCGATTGATGCGCTGGCGGCTCATATTGAGCAGCACAGTAGTGCCTCTGATGAACTGCATCAGCCAGTAGCGGTGGCTGATGTCGACATCCTGAATCAGCCGATTGCCTGGATTAAACGCCAGTTCCCGATGGGTACGCTGGCCGGTAATTTCCTGCATGAGATTTTTGAACACATTGATTTTCAGGATCAGCAGGACTGGCCGCTGGAAATCCAGCGCCGTTTTAAAAATGATTATCCTTCTTTGTGGCAGGAGCTGCAGGACAAGTTTAGTCAGGAATATCCGGAACATACGGAGGAAATCTTGCTGAGCTGGCTGTCGGCATGGCTGCTGGATGTGCTGAGTACACCGCTGCATCCGGGCTTTCAGTTAAAACAGCTGGCGCCCGAGCAGCATCTGGCAGAATTTCCGTTTTATCTGTCCTTGTCCGATCAGGTCTTGGCGATCAAGCGGATTCATCAGCTGTTTGATGAATATGGCATTCAGATGCTGGATTTTCATGATGCCAATTCGGCGCGCTATTTAACCGGTTCGATTGACCTGGTGTATTTTGATGGCCACCGTTACCATATTGCCGATTATAAAAGTAACTTTTTAGGTGCCGATCAGTCGCATTATCAGGCGGCCTCGGTGCAGGCCAGCATGTCACAGTCCAGTTACTGGCTGCAGGCCGGTCTGTATCTGGTGGCCCTGCATCGCTACCTGAAAGTCCATCTGGAAAATTACGATATTTATCAACATTTAGGTGGGGCCAGCTATTTGTATTTGCGCGGCATGAATGGTCAGGCCGGGCAGGGCGTGTACCATTGGAAACCGCCGGTCGAGTTTATTTTGCGACTGGATGCACTGTTGGGGAATCCAACTGTCGATCAACTGGGGAAAATTGCCTAAATCATTTAATAACATTTAAAGAAAGAATGATTTAGCATGTGGATAACTTTGAGGATAATAGTGTGGACAACCAGCGGACAGTTTTAGCAGCAACGCCTGAAACCCAAACCCCGGCATGGTTTGCGCTTTGGAGTAACTATCTTTTACAGGCGCCTTTTTTTCAGGCGGAAAAGCGAGAAGATTCCGCTAAAATCATCGCGCAGTTGCTGGAGGCTACTCTCAATGGTGACAGCTGTATAGCCGCTTCTGCAGAACAGGTGGCAGCGTTGGCCAATCTGGTCGGTTCCGGTTCTGAACCGGGTTCGGTGGCGCCGTTTATTTATGACCAGCAGCATTTATACCTGTACCGTTATTGGGCGCTGGAGTCGGCGCTGGCACAGCAGGTGGCACGCTTAAAACAGCAAGCTGTTACGGCGGTAGATGTGTCGGACTATCTACATTTATTGGAAGACCAGCACCAGCAGCAGGCGCTCAAAATGACCGCGACTACCGCTTTTAACCTGATTACGGGCGGCCCGGGTACCGGTAAAACCTATACTTTGGCGCGGATTATTGCCGTGCTAAACCAGGCCTTGCCGGAAATCCGGATTGCCATGGCGGCCCCGACCGGAAAAGCCGCGCAGCGTATGAAAGAAGCACTGCAGAATTCCTTTGATGATCCGAAAATTGCCAATCTGGTCAGTGACGATCTCAAACGCCTGACCCCGATTACCATCCACCGGCTTTTGGGCCTTGGCAACCGGCAGCAGCCACGTTTTCATGCCCGGCAGCCGTTGCCTTATGACCTGATTGTGATTGATGAAGCTTCCATGCTGGACCTGAATCTGGCCAGCATGCTGTTCAATGCCATTGCTGAACAGACCCGGGTGATTTTACTTGGGGATGCGCAGCAGCTGGCGTCGGTCGATGTTGGTTCGGTACTGGCCGATTTACAGCAGGTGCCGGCACTGGCAGATAATCATGTGCATCTGGTCACCAGTCGCCGTTTTAAAGCCGGTGCCTTAATTGGTGAAATGGCCCGCTTTATTCAGCAGCAAACGGCTGAACAGCCGGCCGCGCAAATCTTGCAGCAGTTTGCCGCACAGCTGGTGCAGCCGGGCGAATTACAGGCCGTAACTTTAACGCAGGACATGGCCGATGTACTGCAACTGGAATATTTACCCGATGAAGCCCCGGATCCCATAGCCGGGCAGGGCTATTATGACAAACTGATGCTGGGCTATCAGGGCTATGTGCACAGCCTAAAACAGTATTTACAGGCCGATGATCCGGACGCGGTGGTGGCACAGGTGGTGAAAGCCTTTGACCAGTATCGGATTCTGACTGCAATTCGGCATGGTGGCTTGGGCTTGCAACAGCTGAACATGCAGATTGAGCAGCGTTTGTTGCAGCAACTGGTTCTGGACGTGGCCAAGCAGGGCGACTGGTATGTCGGCCGGCCGGTAATGATGACCTATAACGACTATCAGCTCGGCCTGTCCAACGGTGATATTGGCCTGTGTCTGCAACGTCTGCGTGAGGGCAACCGGCAGTTTGAAGTGTATTTCCCGAGTCTGGATAAATGGGTGCCAGCCACACGCTTGCCAAAAAATATTGAAACCGCATTTGCTCTGACCATTCATAAATCTCAAGGTTCGGAGTTTCAGCATGTGGCGGTGGTGCTGGATCAGGCCGCGCAGAATCTGCTGAGCAAGGAACTGATCTATACCGCCATTACCCGGGCCAAATCGGTGGTGAGTTTACTGGCCGACCGGCAGGCGCTGGTACAGGCCTTAACCGTGAAAACCAGCCGTAACAGTGGTGTGTTAGAAAAAGTAAATGAACATTTGTCATTATAAAGTTGGCATAAATAAACCCGGCCGTTGTAAGAAAATGCTTACAACGATTCGAGAAATTTGCGCATAGAGCTTTGCCTGAGTTTTTGAGAAGATGACTTCACACAAAAGCTCAACACGGAAAGTTGAGGAAAATCGCAAAACCAGAATAAGAAAGTCGAGAGACAGCGAGCTTACATTGAAGTAGGTGAAAAAAAGAGGAAACTTACAGCCGCTAAGCCTTGTAGTTTTGGGAGAGACTACAGGGCTTTTTTATTGGCAGTTCAAAATCAAAAAAATGAAGCGTCATTCATCGACGTAAGCGAAAACGTACAAGGAGAGAGGTAATTATCTGCTTCTTTCCCCAAGGGCTTGTGGCAAAATCTATCACATAAGGAAAGCCAATTAAAACAGGGAATGTTGATTAGAAGAAGGCCAAAGCCTCGCTATACATCACAATAAATAAAATTAGAACAACGAAAAAAGAAGAAACTACAGCGCAAAAAATAGCCCGGGAATTTATTCCCGGGCTATTTTTATTCCACTTCAGCTTATTTACGTTTCATCATCCCGGATTTCTCTTTGGTGTTTTATGAATAGAATCAATCCTCCGGGCAGACGTTGCATCATTCATGTGACATCGCATCGGATAATTCATGGCTTTTTCGCGTTGTGTTTTGCAATTTAAGCGGTTTTGTCTTAAAATAATGCACTTGCTGTAGTGATGCACGGCAGTCAGACAGATGCTTGACATCGGTTTGATTTTTATCAAAGTATTTTATAAGCATCTCGGAGAAATCGAATGGCTTTAACAAACGCAGATCGCGCAGAGATCATCGCTAAATTTGCTCGTGCTGAAAACGACACTGGTTCACCAGAAGTTCAAGTAGCTCTTTTAACTGCTCAAATCAATGACTTACAAGGTCACTTCAAAGAGCACAAACACGACCACCATAGCCGTCGCGGTCTGATCCGTATGGTTAACCAACGTCGTAAATTATTAGACTACTTAAACGGTAAAGATCACGGTCGTTATGTTGCGTTGATCGGTGCTTTAGGTTTACGTCGTTAATTCGATTTAGACTTTTATTTTCGGGTTATTGCATGCGTTGCGCTGTATGTCTGAAAACTAAAGTGTACCCGGCGTTGACCGGGTAATTAAGAAGGGGCGATTGTTTCGCTCCTTCTTTGTGTTTAAAAAACCTATATTTCTAGTGAGGTCGGCTTCTAAGCTTTGTCATTTACTTGAACCTGAGTCGTGAATGCCAAACCTTAGGGGTCTCCACTAGAATAAAATCAGGAAACAAAAATACATGTCAATGTTTAATATTATTCGTAAAGAATTCCAATATGGTCAGTACAACGTGGTACTGGAAACCGGTCGTGTTGCACGTCAGGCCAACTCGGTTTTAATCACCATGGGTGGTGTATCGGTACTGGTGGCGGTAGTTGCACAGCCAACAGCAAAAGCCGGTCAGGACTTTTTCCCACTAACCGTAAACTATCAAGAAAAGCAATACGCTGCTGGCCGTATTCCGGGTGGTTATGGCAAACGTGAAGGCCGTGCGTCTGAGGCAGAAACTTTAATTTCACGTCTTATTGACCGTCCAATTCGTCCATTGTTCCCGGAAGGTTATTACAACGAAATCCAGGTAACAGCAACAGTTGTCTCTTCTGACAAAACCATGGAAGCGGATATTGCTGCCATGTTAGGTACTTCAGCAGCACTGGCAATTGCGGGTACACCGTTCCGTGGCCCAATTGGTGCAGCACGTGTGGGTTTAATCAACGGTGAATACATCCTGAACCCGAACCATGAACAGCTGGCACAGTCTGACCTTGACCTTGTGGTTGCAGGTACAGAAGCTGCAGTGCTGATGGTTGAATCTGAAGCGAAAGAACTGTCCGAAGACCAGATGCTGGGCGCAGTATTATTCGGTCATGACGAAATGCAAATTGCGATTCAGGCGATTAATGAATTTGCAGCAGCGGCTGGCGCAACTGAGTCAACCTGGACTGCACCAGAGAAAAATGAAGACCTTCGCGCGAAATTAAAAGAAGCGTTTGAAGCGAAAATCTCTGAAGCCTATACCATTGCAATCAAACAAGACCGTTATGCTGCTTTGGATGCACTGCAAGCAGAAGCGGTTGCGCAGTTCGTGCCTGAAGAAGATGTAGATGGCATCGCAGATGACCTGAATGAACTGTTTGAAGATCTGAAATACCGCACTGTACGTGACAACATCCTGTCTGGTAAGCCACGTATTGATGGTCGTGACACCAAAACTGTACGTGCATTAGATGTACAGGTAGGCGTTCTTGATCGTGCTCACGGTTCTGCGCTGTTCACCCGTGGTGAAACACAAGCGTTGGTAACAACGACTCTTGGTAACACCCGTGATGCATTAATGGTTGATACCCTGGCTGGAACCAAAACTGACAACTTCATGTTGCACTACAACTTCCCGGCTTACTCGGTTGGTGAAACGGGTCGTGAGTCTGGTCCTAAACGTCGTGAAATCGGTCACGGTCGTCTGGCACGTCGTGGTGTACAAGCGGTTCTTCCAGCTGCTGACCGCTTCCCGTACGTAATCCGTATTGTATCGGACATTACTGAATCGAACGGTTCATCTTCTATGGCGTCTGTATGTGGTGCATCTCTGTCACTGATGGATGCCGGTGTTCCACTAAAAGCACCAGTTGCGGGTATCGCGATGGGTCTGGTCAAAGAAGGCGAGCGTTTCGCAGTGCTTTCTGACATCCTGGGTGACGAAGACCACCTGGGCGACATGGACTTTAAAGTTGCGGGTTCTGCCAACGGTATTACTGCGCTGCAAATGGACATCAAGATCGAAGGGATCACTGAAGAGATCATGGAAGTGGCATTGAACCAGGCTTATACCGGTCGTATGCACATCCTGAACGAAATGAACAAAGTGATTTCACGTGCACGTCCAGAAATTTCAATGCATGCGCCTACCTTCCAGGTCATTACCATCAACCCGGACAAAATCCGTGACGTGATTGGTAAAGGCGGCGCGACCATTCGTCAAATCACTGAAGAAACCAAAGCGGCAATTGATATTGAAGACAACGGTACCGTTCGCGTATTTGGTGAAACCAAAGCAGCTGCACAAGCGGCTATTGCCAAGATTCAGGCTTTAACTGCTGAAGTTGAACCAGGCAAAATCTACGCCGGTAAAGTAATCCGTATTGTTGAATTCGGTGCCTTCGTAAACATCATGCCGGGTACAGATGGTCTGCTACACATTTCTCAAATTTCAAATGAGCGTGTAGCCAACGTGACTGACGTACTGAAAGAAGGTCAGGAAGTGAAAGTTCAGGTTGCAGATGTCGACAACCGTGGCCGTATCAAGTTAACCATGAAAGATATTGATCAGGCTTAATTTCAAGCCCTGATGAATTGAAAAAGCCCGCTTCATGAAGCGGGCTTTTTTATGGCATGATCGCAAAATAAAATGACAGGAATGTGGATGCACGCGGATGCAACAGTATTATTTTTCCCTTCATGACACCACACAACAGTTATTTCTGCATCGGGAGCCGGCCGCCGAGGCAGAATTTATCTGGCTGGACTATACCCGGGAAGATGTACGCCAGCATCCGGAACAGTGGCAGCAACAGGTACTGCAGCACACCCAGCTGTGGCTGAATGAATATCATCTGCGCGATATTTTAAATCTGGAACATCCCTGTAATTTCGACAGTCTGGAAGATTATGACCTGCTGATTTTCCGCAAACTGATTACTCCGGATGACCAGATTCATAACTTTAATGACGAAGCGCATGAGCATGTGTTTGGCTTAAGCACCACACCGGTCAGTTTTATTCTGACCCCGCAGGTGCTTATTACGGTGAGTGAGCAGGGCAATAAAGCCATCGAAAATTATATTGCCCGTTTAGATACCATTTTAAGCCGGCCGGCTGAAGAGCAGAATAAACCAAAAAAACTGGCGACCTCGCCTCTAGATTTGGCCTTACGTTTACTGAACAGTATGGTCGATGACTATTTAAACCTGCGTCATCCTTTAACCCGCCGGGTCGAGTTTTGGCAGCGTGAGCTGTTGCAGGGCCATCGCCGTTTTAACCAGTGGCATCAGTTGCTACAGGAAAATATGGCATTTCAGCATGTGGAAAATCTGTGTGAAGAACAGATTGATACCTTGCAGGAACTGCGCGATGAAATTGTCGAAAACTATCTGCATTTAAAAGGCAAGAAACGCAGTGAAAAACAGGAAATCATGCTGGTGCGGGTAGATGACTTAAGCAGCCATGTGGCCCGCGTCCAGAAACATACCTTGCGTTTAAGAAGTGCCATTCAGGCGGCCATTGACCTGCATTTTTCTGCCATTGCCAACCAGACCAATGAAAATATGCGGATTCTGGCGATTATTACCGCGGTGTTTGCACCCTTAACCCTGTTAACCGGAATTTATGGCATGAATTTCGTGGTGATTCCGGGGCTGGACTCACCCTATGCCTTCTGGGTGATGCTTGGCACCATGCTTATTACCACTTTGTTGCTGCTGTATTATTTTTATCGGCGACATATGGTGGGACGCGGTGAAAAAAGCGTACCGGACATGCTTTCGCAGCGGCCGGATCGGACCCGGATTGACCTGTTCTGGTTTCTGGATTATGTGCCCGGCAAGCCGTTACCACCGGAAGGTCAGAACGCTCTTCGAGATTCTCAGCTTAAACCAAAATAACGCAGTCCTTAATTTGCCTGCCCGAAAGAAAGCATCTGCTTTCTTTCGGGCAGCGTGCAGATTTCATCGCACTGCAATAAAAACCGGTTAAGGTGAAGATGAAGGATTTTGCTGGGCCTGCTGCAAAAGCTGATAAATCTGATCTTTCAGTTTTAATTTTTTGCGTTTCAGCGCCTCGATATCATCATTAATCTGATGAACCGGATCAAGCTCGAGCTGGCTGATTTTCCGGTCCAGATGTTCATGATCTTCAAACAGGCGCGCAAAATGCGGATTGTCTTCGCGCAGTTGTTGCATTAATTCCCGAAACTCCGGGAACATGAGTTTGACCTTTTTGTTGCATTCTTTTGTTTTCATTGCGACCGTCTATTTTCCCAAAAATAAAGAGAGGGAAATACGCAGATTTCCCTGTAGAGAGTAAATGGCGTGGTGGCTAGCTTTGTCTTAAATGCAGATGTTTGACTTCTTTGCGCAAATTTTGCAGCTCATCAATCAGATCGAGCATCATGGCGACGGCAGAAAAGCTGGCATTAAAATCGCGTTGCAGGCGATAGGCCTGGCGGGCACGAGAGACATCTTCCCCAAAAAACTGGTGAATCCGTTCTTCCGGACGTGAAGGGAGAATGTCATATTCTAAAAGCTGTAATACCCATTCCGGGCTTTGACCACAAGCTTCAGCAAAATGCTCTAAATCAAAAGATACGCGCTCATCTATAATTTCAGCTTGTGGGCGACCAGACTGGGAGTTTTCGCGATATTGGATCGTGGTCATGGCTTACTCCTTTTAGCTTGAACTTGTTAAAACAAGGAAGAGCAGATGCATGGGTTGTTCTAACGTAATTTCGGGTCTATGCGCTGCGCTCTTGTTGTTTTATCTGAAGGATTAATTTTATTTAAAACCATATTTCAGCATTTGGCTGTTTTGTTTGGTATTCCTTTGTGCTTGAAACGTAGCCTTGCTTGCTTTTTCGCCATTTTGCTGGCACCAAGGACGCTCAGCAGGCCTACTTTTGTCTAATCTCCAGTTTAAATAAACTGTTTAAATTTTATTCATTATTCAGGCTTTCGAGAGCGACGGACAGAGGGTAGAGCAACTATATTGTTTCAAATTATGTCCATATCATTAAGATAAAATGAAGGCTTCCGTAGAAGCCTCTTGTAAACCTGTTGAAGAATCAGTATTTAATCCAGGTCACGCTACGACCAATCACGGAAACACCGACATAGCCGCGTAAGGTCAGACGTTTACCGTTGGCACTTAGGCGTGCCTTGCCTTTATAGACTTTGCCGCCAATCGGGTCGAGTACACTGCCTTGCACAAACTGTAACGGGTTTTTTGGATCCTGCCTAAAGCCCCAGATAAATGGCAAGCCGATAAACGGTTTGTTTTTAAGCTGGCCCGGACATTGGTGGCAAATATTCATTTTTTCTGCGCCCGGAATGTTGCGGGTTTCAACAATAATACCTTCATAGGTGCCATCTGGCTTTTTACGGATTTCGACATCGGCACGGGAATAACTGGTACGGTCATCAATTGTTTTCCATTTCCCCACCAATGGATCATTCTCTGCGAAAGATACGCCTGAAACTGTTGCCAAAAGCAATCCAGCAACAATCCCTGTAAACCCCTTTTTCATGATTATTATCCCCCAACGCCATGCGCGTTATTAAAATTAGAGTAAAGTGCCTAATTCTATAGAAGAAAATACTGTTAAATCAATGAAATAATAAGTGAAAACGATCACAATAAGGCAGTAAACCGCTAAGTGGTTGCAGCTATTACGCGCGCTTGAGTTCATCAGTCAGGTTATACAGAGAATGTGTGCGTACGCTAGATGAATAAATTGGTACGGTTTGTGTAACCCAGTCGCTTAAAAAAGATGAGTAACAGCTTGAGCGAGATTGATGCTGAGTTCAGCAAAAAGCGTGCGCTATTTGAACCTATATCTGCAGGGTCATAAAGATTGAATAAACGCATAAAACTGAACATAAAAAAGAGACCAAACTGTTCTCCAATTTGATCTCTCGGACATTTTAAATTGTACGGCTTAGCTTAGGTGTTCACCAAACAGGCCGAGTGCTTCTTCTGCAGTAAACTGATAACGTGCATTACAGAACTGGCAATCCATCACAATCGGGTTTTGATGTTCCAAGGTTTCGCGTACTGCATTGGCCCCAATCTGGGTCAGTGCCGTAGCACAGCGTTCTTTGGAACAGGTACAGCCAAATTTAAGATGTTCAACTTCTGGCAGACGTACTTCTTCTTCGTTGTACAGACGGTACAATACTTCCTGAACTTCCAGATCGGTCAGTTCGCTGGTTTTCAGGGTTTCGGTCAGCATGGTCAGACGTGGCCATAAATCTTCATCTACACGTTGCTGTTCTTCTTCGCTATTTCGCGGTAACAGCTGAATCAGCAAGCCGCCAGAACGCTGGTCGTTGCTGGCCAGTACAATACGGGTGGGAATTTGTGCAGATAAATCATAGTATTGCATCAGGCAGCCGGCCAGGTTTGGCTTGTCTAAAGGCACAATACCCTGATAACGCTCACCAAATTCCGGTTCAATATTAATAAACAGCACCGGATTGACCAGGGTTTTGAGTACCGTGCTGCTGTCTTCAGCCTGCTGGAAATGTGGATCTGGTTCATAATCTGCCAAAGCACGAATTTCACCCAGATGATTACATTCGGCCATTGCCCATTTAAAGGTGCCGCTGGCCTGAATTTGCAGGCTAATCCGACCTTTAATTTTTAAGGTACTGGCCAGCAAAGCGGTGGCACTGAGCATTTCTCCCAAAAGGACCTGGATGGCAGGCGCATAGTCACGTTGGGCCAAAATGGTTTGCAGGGCTTCTTCAAGATGAACAATCTCACCGCGGACAGGGCTATCTTCAATAAAAAAGCGTTGGCGTAAATCAGACATAAAATTCTCCATAACCCTGCATTAATGGTGATGATATTGTAAATCACAAGTCAGTTTGATTCATTACGTGTTACATCAATATGATGGTTTTGTAGTGAACGCTTTAAATCTACACCGGTCGGGCTTTCCCGGACCTGAGCATCATTCTCGAACAGGTGCTCCAGCTCGGCCAGTGCATTGCGATGAGTTTCATAGATTTTTTGCTCATCGGTATAAATATTCTGCTGCTGGGCCAGTAATTTTTCATCATAACTGCGAAACAATTCGATACTCTTGTAAGCATCTTCTTCAGCAATACCCTGGTCGCGCAGTGCGCAATAGGCCATGCCTAAAGAAGATAAATAGGTTTCGCGCCAGATGTGTTCAACGCCTAAATCCCGCAATAAATGCACATGATGGCGGTCACGGGCACGCACCAGCAGTTTGAGCTGCGGATAATTCAGGCGGATATGCCGGGCCACATTCATCGAGTCTTCAATATCATCAATGGCCAGAATAAAGGTCTTGGCATGTTCAATCCCGGCGGCACGTAAAATATCGGGCTGGGTGGCATCGCCATAATAGACTTTACCGCCATAATTGCGCACAAAATCGACTTTATCCAGATTGCTGTCAATGGCGGTATAGGGTAGGTGCTGCAAATAGGCCACCCGCGCAATAATCTGCCCAACCCGGCCAAAACCGGCAATAATCAGCGCTGGATGCGCATCGGGAATCTGGTCATATTCCGGCGTCTTGTCCTGATTCAGACGCGGAATCACTTGACTGGTCATGAACCAGTACAGCACCGGGGTTAGCACCATCGACAGGGTCACCATCAGGGTAATCGGCTCTAAAATGGTCTGTGCCACCACTTTTTCTGTTAAGGCAACCTGTAACACCACAAAGGCAAATTCACCGCCTTGCGCCAGACAGGTGGCCAGTAGCAAACTGTTTTGCCAGGAATATTTAAAATACCGGGCAATTGCGGTCAGGGAAATAAATTTTACCAACAGCAGCACTAAGGCGCCGCCGAGAATGAACAGTGGACTGTCGATCAGCAGGGACATCTGAGTGGTCATCCCCACGGTCATGAAAAACAGGCCGAGCAATAGTCCTTTAAACGGTGCAATACTGGCTTCCAGTTCATGTCGGAATTCGGAATCGGCCAGTAGCACCCCGGTCAGGAAGGCGCCAAGCGTGGTGCTAATCCCCAAGACATCCATCAGGCAGACCACGGCCAGCACAATAAACAGGCCGACCGCGGTAATCAGCTCATGCGCGCCGGTTTTGGCAACAAAACGGAAAAACGGGCGCATGAGATAACGGCTAAATAAAAACAGTCCGCTAAAGGTGGCCAGAATCGCGGCGAAATAGGCCAGCCCATGATGAGTCGATTCGGTACCGGCCAGCAAGGGAATAATCGCAATTAATGGAATGGCGGCGATATCCTGAAACAGCAGAATTGAAAAAGACTGCTGGCCATAACTGCTGTTCAGCTGCTGTTTTTCATTTAAAAGTTGCAGTACAAAGGCGGTTGAGGACAGGGCCAGGGCAAAACCAATAATCAGGCTGGCAGCAATTTGCTGGTGCAAACTGAAAAACACCAGAATCGCCAGTAACAGGCCGGTGACAGCCACCTGCGCGCTGCCCATGACAAAAATGGACTGGCGCATTTGCCAGAGTCGCTGGGGTCTGAGTTCCAGACCGATAATAAACATCAGTAAAATGACGCCAAATTCAGCCAGTTCCTGAATGGCTTCCGGGTCGCTGGCGATATTGAACACACTCGGGCCCAATAAAATACCGGTAAACAGATAGCCGAGTACGGTGGCAATCCCAAAACGCTTGAGCAGCGGAACCAGTAATAAAGAAGCACCCAGAAACAGGGTGATTTGCAGCAGTAACGACATCGACAATCCTAGGAGTTATGGTGCCCTCAGGCTGCAGCCAAAGTCAGTGGTTAACTGAATTCCTGAGGGTCTATATCTAAGCTAAGTTTCATATTTGATGGCTTGTGATGCAACATATTTTGCCACCATGCACGTAGATAAAAATGTAAACGGGCGCGATCTTGCGACAACAGCACCAGATGCGCCTGATAGCGGCCGGCTTTGCGTTCCATTGGCGCTGGAATCGGGCCCCAGATATCAATTAACTGTTCAGAATTTTCTCGCAGCCACTGGGCATGTTGCTGTAAAAACTGCTGATTCTGCTCCTGACTTTTGGATTCGCAGCGAATCAGGGCGGTATAGCGAAATGGGGGCAGCAGGGCGGCCTGACGTTCTTTTAAGGTTTGCCGGGCAAAGGCACGATAATCCTGCTCGACCAGCGTGCTCAGCAGCGGATGATCAGGACGCAGGGTCTGTAAATAGACATCGCCTTTATGCTCACCGCGACCGGCACGACCGGCCACCTGCACAATCAGCTGCGCAGTCCGCTCTGGCGCCCGGATATCAACACTTAACAGGCCGGCATCAATATCTAAAATCGCTACTAAGGTGACATAAGGAAAATGATGCCCTTTGGCCAGCATTTGGGTGCCAAGCAGAATCAGTGGCTGGCTGGTTTGAATGCGGTCATAAATTTTTTGCCAGCTGCCGACGCGGCTGGTGGAATCGCGGTCTACCCGCACCACCTCATAGTCCGGGAACAGATGTTGCAGGTTTTCTTCAACCTTGGCCGTGCCCATGCCCAGGGTTTTCAGTTCGCTATGCTGGCACTGCGGGCATTGCTCCGGCTTGCGGTGAATGGTGCCACAATGATGGCAGTGCAGATGGGTATATGGACTATGATGCAGGGTAAAGTTGGCATCACAATGCGGGCATTGTGCCTGCCAGCCGCAGCTGTCACAGACCAGCACCGGTGCATAACCACGGCGGTTTAAGAAAATTAGCACCTGTTCTTTTTTCTGCAGGCGTTTTTTGATTTCCTGAATCAGCAGCAGGCTTAGACCTTGCTGCTTTTGCGCAACTTTTAAATCAATGATGTGAATTTTGGGCATCAGTGCCGGGCCGGCACGCTGGTTCAGTTCCAGACGGATCATTTTACCCTGTTCCGTTAAGGCATAGCTGTCAATGCTGGGCGTGGCTGAACCGAGAATCACCGGGCAGTGTTCTAAATGAGCACGGTATAAGGCCACATCGCGGGCATGGTAACGAAAGCCTTCCTGCTGTTTAAATGACAGGTCGTGTTCTTCATCCAGAATAATCAGCCCCAGATTGGGCAGCGGGGTATAAATTGCCGAGCGTGTACCAAGAATAATCGAAGCCTTGCCAGTCTGGGCGGCCTGCCAGGCCTGCAGACGTTTGCTGTCATTTAAACCGGAATGCAGCAGCGCAATATGACAGTGAAAACGAGACTGGAAGCGGCTAATGGTTTGAGGGGTCAGGCCAATTTCCGGCACCAGCACCAATACCTGTTTTCCCTGTTTTAGCACTTCCTGCATGATCTGCAGATAGACTTCGGTTTTACCACTGCCGGTCAGACCATCGAGTAAAAAGGCCTGATAACGATGCTGTGCTTTCAGTACGGTTTCAATGGCCTGTTTCTGGTCGCTGTTCGGGGTTAACGGCATTTGCGCCAGCGTCATTGGCACTGGGCTAAAATCCTGCTGCTCCAGATCGCAGTAGCAAATCTGCTTTTTTTCCAGCGCTTTTAAAGTTGCAGTTTCAATACCGGCCAGATTCAGGATATTTTCTGAGGTCCCGCTCGGATGCAGCTTCAGGACTTTATAAGCCTCCTGCTGCTTCTCGGAGCGCTTCAGTTTGGCTTCGGCCTGATCATCCAGCAGTTTCCACATTCGTGCCAGTAAATTATAGGGGCGTCCCTGACGTAACAGGCTGGGCAGGGCGCTATGCATCACTTCGCCAATCGGAAACTGATAATACTGCGCCGACCATGTCAACAAAGTTAAAACTTTCTGATCTAGAATCGGCTGCTGGTCGAGCAGCTCGCTAATGGCTTTCAGTTTAATCTTGGGGTCAAGCGGATGATCGGGCGGGAGTTTTTCAATAATGATGCCCACCAGATTCTGCCGGCCAAAGGACACCAGCACCCGCGCGCCAACGGCAGCCTGCTGATATTCAGCCGCACTGAGCATATAGTCAAACCCGTCATACAGATAGACCGGAACAGCTACACGAACACGGTAGATGGGGGCGGGATGGACGGGCGAATTTGGCATAACAGCGGGTCTGCTTCCTGATGAAAATGTCGTCGTGCTCGATCTGGAGTTATGATAGAGTGAGCAAATAATTTATATCTCAGAATATGAATGATTTTGGTGGTGAGACGCAACTGCGTTGAATAATTTTTTGGAAAATTAGAGCATTACAATGCCTGCATATCAGTTTACAGCCCTTGATGCATCAGGAAAGCAGCAAAAAGGGGTTTTAGAAGGGGATTCTGCACGGCAGATTCGTCAGCAATTGCGTGACAAGGCCCTTATCCCGATTAGCGTTGATCCGGTAGAACAAAAACAGAAGCATCAGGCCCAGCGCTGGTTCCAGAAAAAAATGACCGCTTATGATCTGGCCTTAATGACCCGGCAGCTATCGGTACTGGTGGCCGCAGCCATCCCGCTGGAAGAAGCCTTGCGCGCCGTGGCCAAGCAAAGTGAAAAAGCCCATGTGCAGAATTTATTGCTGTCGGTACGCTCCAAGGTTTTAGAAGGATATTCACTGGCCAATGCCTTGCAGCAGTCGGGGCATTTTCCGGATTTATATATTGCCACCATTGCCGCCGGGGAACGCTCCGGACATCTGGATTTGATTCTGGACCAGCTGTCGGACTACACCGAAAACCGTTTTGCCATGCAGAAAAAAGTGCAGGGCGCGATGATTTATCCGATTATTTTAATGCTGATGTCCTTTGCCATTGTGATGGGGCTGATGACCTATGTGGTGCCGGATATTGTCAAAACCTTTGATCAGGACAAAGGCGCCTTGCCGTGGATTACCGTGGCGTTAATGCAAGCCAGTGATTTTATTCGTCTGGCCTGGCCCTTTTTGCTGGTCGGGACGATTCTGGGCATCTTCCTGTTGGTCCGCTTTTTAAAAACCTCGGCCGGCCATTATGCATTTGATCGTTTAACCCTCAAACTGCCACTATTTGGTAAACTGTCACGTGGTATAAACGCAGCACGTTTTGCCAGCACCCTGTCGATTCTGACCCAGTCCGGTGTGCCATTGGTTGATGCCTTAAAAATTGGCGCTGCGGTCAGCAGTAACTGGGTGATCCGTGATTCGGTCAATCTGGCGGCCGAGAAAGTCACCGAAGGGGGGAACTTGGGCACCCAGCTGGAGCGCAGTGGTTATTTCCCGCCGATGATGGTACAAATGATTAAAAGTGGTGAAGCATCGGGTGAACTCGACCGGATGCTGGAGCGCGCATCGACCATGCAGGATCGGGAGGTGACCACGCTCATTTCGACCTTACTGGCACTACTGGAGCCCTTAATGCTGGTGCTGATGGCCAGTATTGTGCTGGTGATTGTGATTGCGGTGATGCTGCCTATTGTCAATATGAATAATATGATTTAAATCGAGACCCATTGAAGATAACAAATGATGAAAGATTCAAGAGAGAACCTGATGCAACGGAAATCCTATTCGAATAAACAGGCCGGTTTTACCCTCATTGAAGTAATGGTGGTGATTGTCATTTTAGGCGTGCTGGCGGCGCTGATTGTCCCGAACGTGATGGGCCGTGGTGAAAAAGCCAAAGTCGATACCACCGCAATTACCTTAAAAGGTGTGGCTGGTGCGCTGGATCAATACAAGCTGGACAATGGCCGTTATCCGTCCATGCAGGATGGTGGTTTAGATGCGCTGGTCAATCAGCCCGCGTCAGCTAAAAACTGGTTGCCAGGTGGTTATGTCAAAGGCGGTTATCCAAAAGACAGCTGGGACAATGACATTCAATATGTAATTCCAGGCTCTGAAGGTCGCGCTTTTGACCTGTATTCTTTTGGTGCAGATGGTCAGCAGGGCGGTGAAGGCACCGATGCCGATATTTATTATCAGCCTTAAGCCGGCTTGATTATAAATGCCGTGATGGAATATATCACTTCACCTGATTGGACTATTCAATTAAAGGTGAAGTGATAATAGCTCTTAATTATAAAAAATATACTAATATCTTGATAAATATAGATTTAAGATAATCTTCCAGATTTGAGATTCATAATAAGAATTATTCCCAACAGTACTGATTACAATAATCCCGGGAATGTGGAGCAATATCATCTATTTATTTCATTAAAACCGTTCATAATAAGTCAAAAGGCACATATTTGTCTGGAGGATGGTATGAAAGCATTAATCTTGTCGGATGAAATTAACCAGTTTCACTGGACGATGCTGAAGTCTGTTCTGCTGATTTTAAGCCTGCTTCCCTTGAGTCAGGGCTTTTTGCATCTCTGGCAAAGCACCGAAGGCAGCAGCCAGATTATGGTCGGTTTCTTCGCCCTGAGCCTGATGAGCTCGTGCTTGCTCTTAAGTTTCTGGTCGGCGCTACAAGCCACTGTTTTAAAACTAGAACCAGAACAGGCCTCTTGCTTTGAGCAGGCAGTGGTAAAAGTTTATCGTTATTTGCCGATGCTCTCTCTGGCGGCGATGCTGTCCTATCTGGTGACCCAGCTTTAAATATAGACAAAATAAAAAAAACCGAGGCATGCACCTCGGTTTTTTTATTACGCCTCCCTTTTACAAAGGGTGAGAAGCACTGCTTCGCAAGGGAGGGATTTATAAAGTTAATCCCCTTAACCCCCCTTTGATAAAGGGGGACTTCATAGGCGAATTATCTTCTCGACTTAAAGCTGACATCGACCTTACGTGGACGATAGATCCAGCCCAAAATCAGCAACAGGAAGGAGAAGATCAGCACCGGCCAATCACTAAGGCGGGTATACAAGGTCTGGCCCTGCATTGCCGGTAACTCACCGCGCAGCACTGCTTCCTGATCAATCGGGGCCTGCTGCACAATATGGCCCTGATGGTCAATAAAGGCGGTCACACCGGTATTGGTGGCCCGAATAAACCAGCGGCCATTTTCTTTGGCACGCATCTGCACCATCTGTAAATGCTGCCACGGGCCGGCTGTACCGGTAAACCAGGCATCATTGGACACAGTCACCAGAAAATCACTCTGGCTGGCATTACGACGGGTCAGATTCGGATAGGCCACTTCATAACAGATGGCTGCACCCAACGGTGAGTTATGAATCATCAGCGGTTTTTGCTCTTTGGCACCGCGCGAAAAACCACTCATGGATGGATCATTCTGCAAGGCCGGCAAGACCCAGCTTAACAGGCCGGATAAAGGAATATATTCACCAAATGGCACCAGGCGCTGTTTCTTGTATAAGCCTTCTGAATCTGTACCGGTGGCCATAATACTGTTGTAGTACATCGGCTGGCCATTTTGCTGCGATTCAGGCAGGTCCCAATACGGAATACCGGTGACCCAGGCACTTCCCGATTTTTCCGCCTCGGTTTTCATGGCCGCTAAAAACGGTTCGATATCGGTCTGGAACATTGGAATGGAAGATTCCGGCCAGACAATCAGGTCGCGGCCCCATTCGGTGCGGGTCAGTTCACTGTAGATCAGCAGGGTTTTCAGTTGATATTCGGTCAGCCATTTCAGGTCTTGTGGAATATTGCCCTGAATCAAGGACACGGACAGCGGCGGTTCATCTTTCTCGCTGACAAAACTGAGCTGGGAAGCACCCCAAGCACCGGCCAGGAGCAGCAATGACGGCACCAGCCAGAAGATGCGTTTATTCAGAATTTCCACCAGCGCACAGGCCAGAATAATGGCCACAAACGACACCCCGAACACCCCGAATAAAGGCGCATAGCTGTCCAGAAAACGCTCGGTAAAGGCATAGCCGACAAATAGCCACGGGAAACCGGTAAATACCCAGGTTTTGGCCCATTCAAAGAACACCCACAGCGGCGCAAAAGTTAGCGGCGTTTCCGGGAAGAAGCGGCGATACAGCCAGGTTTGAATGGCGGTAAACAGCCCCATGGCCAAGGCCATAATCGCAATCATCAGCACGCTTAAAATGGCCGGGGTATCTCCATAGACATGAATGGAGGTATATAGCCAGAAGGCACCGACAAACCACAGGCCAATACCGTAGGCCCAGCCAATAAAAAAGGCCTGTTTGGCAGAGCGCTGACGTAAAACTGCATAAAGCAAGGCCGGAGACAGCAGGGCAATCCACCAGTAATAATACGGTGCCAGGGCAAAACTGAAAATGGCACCTGCGATTAAGGCAATCAGCAGGGGATAAACTAGCGGGAGCTGTTTGTGTTGTTGGGATGAATCTAACAGCTTGGTGAAATAAGTCCTCATTGACGTACAGCTCGAATCAGATGAATAGTGCGTGCATCTGCTTCAAGAATCTTAAACTGCCAATCCCCAATTTCAATAATTTGACCTTGCAGATCACTCACCAATCCAATTTCCTGAAGCAGTAAACCGCCGACAGTTTCTACTTCATCGTCAGAAAAATCAGCATCTAAAACATTGTTAAAGTGTTCAATTGGTGTAAGTGCCTGTACCAGCCAGGTGTTGGCGGTCTGCGGATCATGATCGGGCACAATGTATTGTGCTTCGGCATCGGCCTGATCATGCTCATCTTCAATTTCACCAACAATTTCTTCCAGAATATCTTCTAGGGTTACCAGTCCTGAAGTGCTGCCATATTCATCAATTACAATGGCAATATGGGTCTGGGTATTTTTCAGCATACGCAGGACCTGATCGGAACGCGCACTTTCTGGCACAAACAG
This sequence comes from Acinetobacter sp. Q186-3, assembly GCF_013420655.1. Lineage (NCBI taxonomy): Bacteria > Pseudomonadati > Pseudomonadota > Gammaproteobacteria > Moraxellales > Moraxellaceae > Acinetobacter > Acinetobacter sp. Q186-3. Next base: position 189,862 of record NZ_VOXS01000002.1, read on the forward strand.
TGGCTGACGCATCAGTGCCCGGATATCGACCTTCGGCGTTGGTTCGGTCAGAAAGGGTAACAAGTCTTTGGCCAGCAGAATCCCCACTACATTGTCAGGCTGGTCTGAAGAGAAGACCGGAAAGCGTGAATGGGCCGACTCGACCAGTACATGCAGAATATCCAGCAGCTCATCATCTTCCTGCAAGCTGATCATGGAAGTGCGCGGGGTCATAACCTCACGGATTTTGGTGGCCGGCAAATCCAGCACACCTTCCAGCATTGCCACAGTATCGGGTTCTAAAAAACGACGTGAATCTTGTACTAATTTTAGCAATTCATCGCGGGTTTCCGGTGCAGTACCTAACCATTTACGTAAGCCACGCATACCCCACGATGGGCCTGATTCCTCGTGCATGATCCTTCCTAAAGACTCGTTGTATCTAAAAAACTTGATTTAATCATACCGCAGAAAATACAGTTGTCTATTGTTTATCGACTTTCGCTGAAACAATGAATTTGATGATTTATCAGGCGGATAAAGCCAGCTTGCAGCATCAGTGGTTTTGCTGGCTTTGTGTTAGAATAGAAAAATTGTATCTCGCCGAGTTTTATTATGTCTGATTCATCCATTACCCCTGCCATTCAGCTAAATACGCGCGGTCTGCGTTGCCCTGAACCAGTGATGATGTTGCATCAAGCTATTCGTAAATCTAAATCGGGCGATGTGGTGGAGATTTTTGCCACCGACAATTCTACTTCGTGGGATATTCCAAAATTCTGTATGCATTTGGGCCATGAGCTGCTGTTACAGGAAGAAGTACTGGATGCTGCCGGTAATAAAGAATTTCATTATCTGGTCAAAAAAGGCTAGGCCATCCTCCACAATGCCGCGGTTTTAAAGGCCATACTTTTTATCGGATAGTTACATATTGATAAACAAGCGGCCGGGTTGAAGCGATGTTTTATGTGGTTATTTTGTATAAAATAGCCACACTTTTTTTTAGCTATTTATTACAGAACAATGATGCCAAGCAATATATTTGCAGCACTAGAAAAATTAGGCCTCAGCCCACAAAAACGTGCCCTCCATATTCAATTTTCTCAGCCTGCCTTAAATGCCGATGTTTTCTTGCAGCGCATCGACGGTGAACACCAGCTCAATGACGGTTTACATGCCGAACTGATCTGTCTTTCGACCAACGCCCAGATTCCGTTAAAACAGTTTATCGGCGCGCAGGTCGCCGTCGATCAGGTCACTGACCAGGGCCAGCTGTTTCGCAGCAGCGGTATTATCACCGCAGCCGCGCAAGGCCAGAGTGATGGCTCTCTCACCCTCTATAAACTTACGCTAGAAGATCCAACCGCACTCTGGCATAAACGCCGTAACAGCCGTGTGTTTATGAATAAAAGCGTGCGTGAGGTCAGTGAAATTTTATTTAAAGAATGGCAAAACAAAAGCCCGCTCTTTGCCGCCAGCCTGACCCTGGACTTAACCGGACTGACCCAGGAACTGGATGTGCGTCCTTTTATCATGCAGTCCAATGAAACCGACTATGACTTTTTGACCCGGCTCTGGCGCAGTGAAGGGATTAACTGGCTGATTGATGAAGCCCAGTTACAGGTCGTACATTCCAGCAGCCCGCTTCAGGCCCAGAAATTACGCCTGATTGATGACAACAGCCAGTACAGTGCCTTAAACCGCCGCAGCATTCGTTTTCATCGCTCCAGTGCCACCGAACAACTGGACAGCATCACCCAGTTGATTGCCCAGCGCAGCCTGCAACCGACGGCCGTACATTTACAGCGCTGGCAGTCGGATAGCCTGAGTCAGGAAGAAGGTGCCGGTTCCGTACAAAGCAAACACCAGCACAGTCATCATCAGGACAATGCCAGCTTAAGCCTGGAACAAGCCTGGCAGATCAGCCCGGCCTGGATGCAGGATTTAAATGGTGAAGACCAGGCCACCGCATCCTCTAATAACCAGCTGGACAAACTGAACCAGAACCTCAGTCACTACCACGACCTGCAATCCAAATACTTCAGCGCGCATTCCACCGTCCGTGATGCCCAGGTCGGCTACTGGTTTGAACTGAATGAACACCCGGAAATTGACCAGCACAGTGCAGCCGACAAAGAATTTCTAATTACCGGCAAACAGTTCTATAACCAGAACAACTTACCTAAAGACCTCAAGCAGCAGATTAACCAGCTACTCAGTCAAAGCCACTGGCATAGCCATTTTAGTTTTCAACACGAACAACACCCGGATGAACGTCAAGGCAATACCTTAACCTTACAACGTCGCAACATCCATACGGTACCGGAATACCATCCACTACAGCACCGACCGGCGGCTCATCCACAGCGCGCCCGGGTAGTCGGTCCTGCTGGCGAAAGCATCCATGTCGATGAATGGGGACGGATTAAAGTCCGTTTTCTGTTTACCCGCAGTGATGACCATCAGCATGATGGCGGTGCTGGCAGCAATGACAATGACACCGACTCCGCCTGGGTCGATGTACTGACCCCTTGGGCTGGAGAAGGCTATGGTGCCCGTTTCCTGCCACGGATTAATGAAATTGTGGTGATCGACTTCTTCGACGGTAACATCGACCGGCCCTTCGTGGTTGGGCGTTTACATGAAGCGGAGCGCTTTCCTACCCAATTCGACCAACAAGGCCAACTACCCGACACCAAAAAACTCAGCGGGATCCGCTCACAGGAAATTGAAGGCAGTGGCTTTAACCAGCTGCGTTTTGATGATACTCCGAAGCAGATTTCTGCCCAGCTGCAAAGCAGCCATGGTGCGACCCAACTGAACCTGGGGAACTTGAGCCATCCGAAAGCCAGCGCTGAAAGTGATGGCCGTGGTGAAGGTTTTGAACTGAGAACCGATCAGTGGGGTGCAGTACGAGCGGGAGAAGGCATACTCATCTCCACCTACAAACAAGAACAAGCCAAAGCAAACCATCTCGATGCAAGCGAAGCCAAACAACAACTCGAAAGTAGCTTAAACAATGCCAAAACCTTAAGTGAAGTGGCCAAAAACCAACAAACTGATCCACTGAGCTTACTCGAAAACCTACAGGGCTACCTCAAGAACTTAGAGAGTGAAGACCAAAGCAAAGCCGCGGCTTTCAAACAAGCGATCATGCTCTTGGCTTCACCAAGTTCAATTGCCCTAGAAAGTAACGAAGACATCCACCTCAGTGCAGATGGGCAGATCAACCAGATTGCACAAGGAAGCATTAACACCAGCACGCAAGACAGCATCATCGGACATGCCAGCAAAAAGATCAGTTTATTTGCAGCGCAAGAAGGGGCACGACTCTATGCAGGCAAAGGCAAGATCGAGATTCAAGCTCAAGGAGATGGTGCTGATCTGATTGCTAGAAAGGGTGTGCAGATTATTTCGACGGAGGCAAATGTCGACATCACCAGTGCGAAAGAAATTGTACTGACTGCAGGCGGTTCGCAACTAAAAATAAATGCTTCAGGGGTATTTCCTACGACTGGCGGTAAGTTTGAGGTTAAGGCAGGACAGCATTTGTTTGTGGGGGGAGCAGACGTTGGATTTAATATGCAAGGACTACCTGCATATGAAATATATAATGAAAAATTCCAAATCCTTTTGCCGTCGGGTGAGCCTATGAAGTTTATTGACTATAAGGTTTCTACGAGTGATCAAGAATTTATTGCACAAGCGGATAATAAAGGTAAATCTAAACGTATTAATACCAAAGGCGAAGAAGGTTTAACATTGAATTTAAACTGGATGACTTTAGAGGTAGTTGAGAGCGAAGGAGATGTGGAATAATGGGAGGTGATCTAGACTGGAAAAGTAATACCAATACGACTGAAAATAGTTGCAAAATAGCACAGTGTGATTGTTTGACTTTTTGGGAAGTATATCAGCAAGTAGCGATGCAGCGTCTTTCAAATTTAAAAGATGCTAAACAAAACTTATATAGACTTGAAGAAGGTTATGAAGCACGAGCAAGAAGAATAGCGGCAGTATACGCTAAAATTTTCTTAGAAAAAGAGATAAATGGTAATGTAAATTTAAAAGGTCGTTATTACTGGATGGGTTTGGGTGCATTTGCATCTAAAACAGTTGCTAATGTTTTTGATCATTGGGGAAGTCAGACTGGTTATTCTGCTCCTATTATTGTAAATACTATAAAAGAACCAATCGATCTTTTTGCATTAGGGAATTTGTGGCTATTTATGGATATTGCCCCTTGGCATTATGCTTGGAGTGCTTCATCAAAAACATTTGATAGTTGTAGAACCCAAAGAAATATTTCAAAATTTACTCATATAAAAAAAGAAGTTATGAATCTACCATGGTCAAGTTGTTTGCCAGAGATTAAATACTTAGGAAGTACAGAACAAATCAAAGATGCTTTTGCTTTGTTACCTCAAATAGAAAAAATCTTTTTGGGAGAAAGAACAGAAAAGGGAAAATACAATGCAGCTAAGAAATATTTATTTGATCACTTAATGTTTATTGCAGTTCAAGAGCAATTTAATATCTTGCAAACGGTTGTTTGGAATAAGGCTTCTGCGCAATGGGGAGCAGAGAAACAAAGAAGCTGGTATATGGGCTGGGCTATGCCAGATGCAACCTTAGTTTTATCAAGTGATTATGATGTGGATGAAGTTAAAGAGGGCTGGTTCTCTAGTAGTGATAAGGCTAAGCGAGCTAGCGAACTGCCTGAAGAAGTTTATATTTCACCTTTTAGTGATACAAAGGCGGAGAATTACGATAGTCGTATGATTTGGATTAAAAAAGCCGCTGAAAAATATCACCGTTTAATGTTGGATGATAAAGGGCGTGCCTTTTTACATCAGGAATTAAAAACAATAACGGGGTGGAGTCAGAGCAAAGCAAACTTTCTCTTTGGAATACATCCAAGTAGTAATGAAGGGAAAAAATAACGATTTTTTTAACAAAAGTTTCAAAATGAAAAATTATCTGAGTTTAATTTTTGGATTTTCGATATGTTGCCTATTATTGGCTTGTACCCCAAATACGAAAAGTAAAGGAAATGAAATCATGCCACCACAAAGTGCTATTTTACATTTTGGACAGCAAGGATTAAAAGATTTTATTCAATATAGTAATGCGCCAATAGACCGCCAACCTGCGGGGATGAATTTTTTGTCACTAGATTGGAGACCGCCCAAACTGGGACAGGTTAAAATTGTAACTGAACAAAGTAACTTTGAAATTGATAATGTTATTAGTGTAATGGGGACGCAAATTGCACGAATGGGCAATGATGGTGTTTTGATTATGGATGTAACCGCTAGTTTACATGCTAATGAATATACGACTAGAGAAGATGCATATCAGGCTTATGTAAAACTTATGAAGCAAATGAGTGAGAAAAACTGGAAGCAGTATTTTTTACCTTATTCGGAACGTATAGATAAAAAAGATAATTTAAAATATATGAGTCAAAACATGGGAGAGGTTATTGACCCTAGCTATATTTTAAGTTTTAAAGAGTGGCAAGAAATGATGGATCTGACTAATGGCCATATGTATTTTAATTTATATAATAGTAATATTAATTTGGGGATATCTCTTTCTAAAACATATAAAGATGATAAAAAAGAACAGTATATGCTGAGATACAGTTTTGAGCATTTTAGATATACTGGTTTTAATGCTATTTCTAACTCAGATGAAATGACAGCAGAACAGTTAAAACAAGCCTTTTTAGATGAAAGGAGGGAAAATGAAAAAGATCGTAAATTTAAGGAACAAAAAATTAAACTGGAAGGCTATCATATTGATGGCAGCTATGTAGACCCTGATGTTTGGCAATATATGAGATAGGATATTTGGTCGGCTTTGTTTCACAAAGTTGTTTGTTAGGTTTAATTTAGCAATATAATTGTGAGACGAGTAAGCCCACACCTAAAATCTATTCGACATCCAACTGGCCTAATTACAATAAAAAGTTTTAATTAATCGTGGAAATATTTCGATTTGTTTCGATCTTCAGACTCAATGGTGCACAAAATTACTGCAGTAGTTCCGCTAAGAAAAAATGCAAACCTTGGAAAGATAAAACTGAGTTCCTAGAACGTAATGAGTTACTTCGAATAATTCACTGTTTAGGTTTAGGCAGAAACCTATGAAAATAATGGTTGGTTTATCATCGTCGCAGTTTGGTAGAAACCAAGATACATCGCATCAAATATAGATAAGCTGACAAAATGCACTGAGCCAGCGAACACTGATGATACCTAAAGCAGCCATGATGGCATTGAAAATGGGTCTCGATGTTTATATGGCATCAGACCAAGATGATAAAGTGAAACCCTCCGTTGGAACAACGGTGAGTGATGGCGTACAAATGTCACATTTATGGATATCTCGGAAAATTGCTTCAGCTAAAATAGTTACCACACATAGTGCCTTTATTCGAGAAATTAGAGCTTGGGAAAGGGTTAATTTTAAAGCATCTATAGAAAAAAGAAGAGGTCAAACAGTTGCTGTAAGATGCCCTTATGATCGTAGTTTAGTTACTATTACTGGTGATAAATTTGATCATCATGAGAAATGCAAAGGATTAAATAAACCAAAATGCACACGAACTGTGACTGCACATGGGATTAAATTAGAATTTGTGTTGCCGAATGATATGTTGGAGCGATAGAAGTATGTTGACAAAAGTTAATGATCAAATTATAGATTGGCAAAAATGGGAAAGCTTAGAAATAGATAATGAAATTAGCTTTCGAGATGAATATTTATTAATACAAGATTACCATGAGAATTTTGATGAATTATTAAACGGATTATATGCCGTTGTTGATGGATTTAGTCATTATAAAAATGATTCTAAGTTTGGTGGATATATTGCTTCTGGAAGAAGACGGATTATTGATACTTTAGATTTGATGTCCTTACAGTATTCAGCAGGTGGAGATTTAAATTTTATAAAAGAACTTTACCCGTATCTTCTTCATTGGGCAGAAGAATATGCTGAAACGAGTCATCTTTATAATTTAAGCCCTGATGCAGGTGGACGTTATGTCTGGCATATTTCCTTGGGAACTGAAGATTATTGGTATATTGCTTTACGATTGATATGCTTTGGTTTACTGACAGGGTATGCAGATCAAATGAGTCGAATTATGACGATTATCGACTACACAGAAGCAACACCTGAAGGACAAGAAAAAGATGGCTTAATCGAGCGATTGGTTGCTCCATTTGTAACAGATCGAGGCATACCACCGAATGATGCACGTCGTCATTTGCCTTATCGTAAGCTCATTAAAGTTTTTGATGCTGCACCTGAAAAACGTCCAGCGATGATGTTGCAGTACTTAGAAGATTGGTATGAAGCCAGTCGTCGTGAACCTTATCATGATCAACATCCACAACCTGATATTAGATCAGGCATCAGTTATTTTGGTTATTGGTCATGGGAAGCAGCAGCTGTTACATGGTTGTTAGATATTGATGATACAAATTATCGAGAGCATCAATTTTATCCGAAAGATTTAGTTGATTTTTCTAAAGCACAATCAGAAAAAGTACAAACACAAGATTCAGTAGAAAAAATTAAAATCAAAGGTGGGGATAAATGTCCAAAAACAGGTTATTGGACGACGCCAGCCCAACCAAATGAACGTCAATATTTTGATAGAGGTGACATTTTACCAATGCTTTCAGAACAAGACTGGGGTGAAGTATATTGGTATTTTGATGGTGAAAAATAAACTTAGAATATCGCAAGATTTAGCCATCCTTATAGGGTGGCTTATTTTTTTATGATAAAGCCTAGTCATAATTACAGGCGAAAAATTTGATCATCATGAAAAATGTAAAGGTTTAAATAAACCCAAGTGCACACGGACAGTGACTGCGCATGGGATTAAATTAGAATTTGTTTTACCCAATGAGATGTTGGAGAGATAAAAGAATGTCGATACAAGTAAGTGATAAAGATATAGATTGGCACAGTTGGTTAAATTTAGAAGTAAAAGATTCAAAAAAATATAGAGATAACTTTCTTGAATCAAAAATGTATCATAAACGATTTGACATTTTAGTGAATGGTATATATTCCGTTACAGACGGTTTCAATAAGTATAAAAATGATTCTAAATTTGGCGGATATATCGCAGCTGGTCATCAACGCTTACAAGATGCTTTAAACTTAATATCTTTACAATATTCCGCGGGTGGAGATTTAAATTTTTTAACGGAACTTTACCCATATATTCTTCATTGGACAGAAGAGTATGCTGAAACGAGTCATCTTTATAATTTAAGCCCAGATGCAGGTGGACGTTATGTCTGGCATATTTCTTTAGGAACTGAAGATTATTGGTATATTGCATTACGATTGATATGCTTTGGTTTACTGACAGGGTATGCAGATCAAATGAGTCGAATTATGACGATTATCGACTACACAGAAGCAACACCTGAAGGACAAGAAAAAGATGGCTTAATCGAGCGATTGGTTGCTCCATTTGTAACAGATCGAGGCATACCACCGAATGATGCACGTCGTCATTTGCCTTATCGTAAGCTCATTAAAGTTTTTGATGCTGCACCTGAAAAACGTCCAGCGATGATGTTGCAGTACTTAGAAGATTGGTATGAAGCCAGTCGTCGTGAACCTTATCATGATCAACATCCACAACCTGATATTAGATCAGGTATCAGTTATTTTGGTTATTGGTCATGGGAAGCAGCAGCAGTGACATGGCTATTAGATATTGATGACACCATTTATCGAGAGCATCAATTTTATCCGAAAGATTTAGTTGATTTTTCTAAAGCACAATCAGAAAAAGTACAAACACAAGATTCAGTAGAAAAAATTAAAATCAAAGGTGGAGAGCAATCCACGAAAACAGGTTTTTGGACGACTCCTGCCCAGCCAAATCAGCGTCAGCACTTTAGTAAAGGTGAGATTTTACCAACGCTTTCTGAACAAGATTGGGGTGAAGTATATTGGTATTATGATGGTGAAGAATAAAACTATATCGCTCAAGGGGAAACTTTCGTATTTATCGAAGTTTAATAAAAAAACTTTAGCGAGGGTTTTAAAAGACATTACATATTCGAATAGCTCATATCACCTGCACCCTCAGGTACAACCCAAGTAATATTTTGTGACGGATCTTTAATATCACAAGTCTTACAGTGAACACAGTTCGCAGCATTAATTTGGAAACGCTTAGAACCATCATCATTTTCCATTATTTCGTATACACCAGCAGGGCAGTAGCGCTGAGCAGGCTCATCCCATTGAGGAAGGTGAAGTTTTATATCGTGTTTTAGATCCACGTAGTTTAGATAACAGTATTTGTTGGATGCGTAAGTCTGAGTTTGGAAAGCTAAAAAGTCGTGAAGATTGGCGTGATAAATTTGCAGTTTGGGCAAGCTGGAATGCTAATGGTGAATATCTTGAATATACAGTTCCTAAAGGACAGAAGTTGTATGCATGGGAAGGACCTGCTGCCTCACAACAGCTTAAAGAATTCTATTTAGAAGGTGGTGGGATTCAAATTGTGCTTCATCCTGATCATTTAATTCCTTCGGGATTAAGCAAGCGCAAATTGACAGGTTGGGGCTATGGCACCGACACTGAGATTGGCAACTTTTCAATGGTTGGCGTTCCAACTTTACAAACTAATATGGGCGATTATAGTTTGGCTGCCAAGCTAGAACATAAACCAAGATAGAGAAAATTATGAATTACGAAGTAAATCCTAAAGCTACATATTTGTTAGAACAATTTAGCTCGTTAGCATTTTTTGAGACTATGCGTAATAACTATCGTTTTTTTTTAGATAGTTTAGAAGAATTATTTGAAATCTATATGCATAATTTACCATATAGTTTACGAAGTTTACCCTATCCTGAGCAAGCAGATATTCAATGGGGAGAAACTGTTTTGCCTAATTTAAGAAATACAATGGACTATATAGACGAGTGTTATGTAAAAATAAAATCAGGAGATTTTACATATTTGGATTGTGTGGGTGATGTTCGTTCCAATGATAAAGGCTTAAGTGAATTTTCTCCACATTGGATGGATGATTTACCTAAAGATAGAGTAGAAAAATGTTGGGATTACTATTCAATTGCCAAAAGTTATGCTTCGATTATTTCAAATACTTATCCAACCTATTGGAATATTGATGAGCTTGTTATTGATTATCCTGAAGCTGATATATTTCATGAAATCAATCTAGTTTTACCTGACTCTTATCCAATTTATAGGATAAATCCAGAAATAATAGTTAAATCTAATGAGAACGTTGGGAAAACAGGTATCTATATTTGTGAAGAAGATAGAAACAGAATTGAGTTTATGGCAGCAAGTGAGGAGGAAGGTAGAGGAGTAGGAAGTGTTATAGCTACTGGAATGGATCCTGAAACATTTGAGACTTTTTATGGCGATTGTACTTGGGTACTAGTTGAACGCATTGCAGATGAAGGTGGTTCATCTGAGACAATTCAAGTTGAAAACTTAAAAGGTTTTGCTGGTCAGACTTGTCAACGGACAGGTAATTGGTGGAGTCCTGCAAATCAATTGCAATCCCGTTATTTTGAACAGGGAGAGGTATTCCCTGAGGTTGAAAATAATAGTTGGGGAGAGACGATTTGGTATTTAGAAGTTACTAATAAAATAAATGAAAATTAATGCGAGTTTTTTATTTCTTTGATTCTCAAATAAATTACCTGTTTGGATTGTTCGGACCATCCGTAAGATTAGGTATAGGTATAACGCGTATAATGTTCTGTGAAGGGTCTTTAATATCTCGGTCTTACAGCATATACAGTTGGCTGTATTAATGAAGAATAAAAAGTCATGACGAGTGGTTAGATGTATGACATGTTAAAAATTGAAGGCCGAATCCAACGTTTGGAAGTTTATGATGGAGCTTTAAATGCTTTAGGATCTTCGGGAGATACACAAATTGGTTGTACTAGCTCAAACCTGATCTGACAGTTACCCATTTTTTATTGTGCCTGTCAGGTTAAATTTGAGCTAAATTCTTCTCAGCTCAAATCCGTTTTCCATCAAGTAAAGTTTCAAGTGGTGTACGACCACAGCACATTTTTCCTTGATGAGTCCGTTCAGTATTATAGAATTTCAGCCAATCGTCTAGATCAACTTGTAATTCTTCCAATGAGCTATAAAGCTTCTTCCTAAACGTAATTTGATAGAACTCCTGGGCTTTGTTGCACAAAGATTTCATAACTATATGATTTTAAAAGTTTTGATTATTTTTTGATCCAAAATTAAATTTATTTAAATCAGATGCTTACATATTTATGTAACAAAGCCAATTTGGTTTGCAATATAACGCCTGTATACCCATTTTCTTCATTAAAGTACGTGTATGACGTCGTCCTATATGATGCCCTTGACGATTCAACAAATCACGCATCATACGACTGCCTGCAAAAGGATATTGCATATGTAATTCATCAATACATCGCATCAGCTTCAGATCTGATGAGCTAACAGGTTTTGGGCGATAATAATAACAACCACGAGAGACTTTCGGTAACTTAGCTTGTTTAGATACTGAAATCTGAAGTGAGTGATCGATTAACTTTTGTGGTTGAAGCGGCCCAGTTTCTTCAACACACCTTCTAAAAAATCAATTTCTAATGCCTGCTCACCGATTTTTGCATGTAGTTTTTTTAGATCAATGGGGAGTCTGATGGAGCTTTTGATTGATCGAAAGCTTGCGAGGAAGCTGAGATCAATTGATTTTTCCAGTCAATAATTTGGTTTTGATGAACATCAAACTCAGAACTCAATTCAGCAAGTGTTTTTTCTGCTTTGATCGCAGCAAGTGCTACCTTGGCCTTAAAGTCATTTGAATGATTTCTTCTTGGTCTACGTGCCATAAAATACTCCATATATTGATGTTTATAACATCATTGGAGGAGCAGAATATCACTTATAGGAGTTGTTCAAATTTCCGGATCCATCTCTCTTTCGAGCAAGAAGAGCTGCTTCAAAGTGTGCTGCTAAAAGTGAAAAATAAGATGATGACAATGGATCAGGCGATGGAAGACTTAGAGAGTTTAGTTGACGAAAACGAATAAACTCATAAAACATAACTTTATGCTAACACAATTAATTTGGCATCAAAGAAACGTGAAGTTAGGAATATTCTTTAAGTAAATTAAAAATTATAGGTGATGTGATGAATATATTTAAAAAAATTGTGATGCTGCCAGTAGGCTTGGCTTTAGGTTTGGTAGGTTGCAGTGCAGGCTCAAGTAAAACTTATATACTTACGACAACCTCCTTTAATTATGATCCAAGTTATCGCACATATGATGTTTTGTTAAATGAAGAGTTAATTGGTAGTGGCGGTACGAAAAGATCGGCAGTTATTACAGGACCACAATATGTTACATGGGGGCAAACAAATATTCGTAAACAACACGTTGCAAAAAATATTCCTTATTTAACCAAAGAGGATTTAAAAGGAAAAAGTTATTTAGCAGTGCATCTCTATCCGGATGATAGTGTTGAAATTACACTTACAGATTCTGAAAGCATGCCTAATGCTACACAGAAAGGGCTGGAATGGAGAAATAAACTACGAAAAGAGAAAAATAATAAATAGTGGTGTCCTATGATAAGTAATATAAAAAGTTAAGAATACAAATCAAGATGTAGATAATCTTGGTCCACAAAAACACAAGACTGTGCTGATGGGGATTCAAGTTAGTCATCCTATTTATGTATCTGGTGTCGGAACCTCATTTAATCGTGAGCTAAATATAGTCGAAAAAAGAATAGCCACAGTGCAAGATTATGAGCTTACAGGTGGTGTAAGACGGATAAGATATGGTGAAAATCAAATCAATATTAACTTTTCGAAGCCGTTCGAAAAGAAGTTGGAGTCGCGACAGGTGATGTGATGAATATATTTAAAAAAATTGTGATGTTACCAATAAGTTTAGCTTTAGGTTTGGTGGGATGTAGTTCAGGTTCCGGTAAAACCTATGTTCTAACGACCACATCATTTGGCTATGATCCCAGTTATAGACCATATATTGTACGAGTGAATGGCGAGGAGGTTGGAGGAGGCTTTGGGGCAGCCACTAAACGATCTGCGATTATTACTGGACCACAATATGTTACATGGGGACAAACAAATATTCGTAAACAACACGTTGCAAAAAATGTTCCTTATCTGACCAAAGAGGACTTAAAAGGAAAAAGCTATTTAGCAGTGCACCTTTATCCAGATGATACGGTTGAAATCACATTGACTGAAGGGCGAAATATGCCTGATGCTACAAAAATGGGATTAGAAGTGAGATCGAAATTAATTGATGAATTAAATGAGAGTGATAAAAAAATAAAAAGGTAAGAATATGGTTTCTCAATTAGGCTTTGTTGCACAAAGATTTTATAACTATATGATTTTAAAGGTTTTGATTATTTTTTGATCCAAAATTAAATTTATTTAAATCAGATGCTTACATATTTATGCAACAAAGCCGATGGATGGCAAAATACATCAGATTATATACCTGAACAACCAGTCTACAGTATTCCACCGGAAAAGATGCCAGTAATTCCGGCTCAACCATTTAATTTTCCAAGGTTCTAATTATATGGAAATACTATTTTATTTAAGATGGATTGCGGTTTTTTTATTCGTATCTAATTTTATTCTAATGATATATTTCTTATATAGGTATTATATTAGTAATAAAATGGCAACTGATATCTGGAATTTTTTTTCAAAGAATAATAGTTTTAACAAAGTAATGAGCGATATTGTTTTTAAGAAAAAAAATAATTATCAAAAAATTACTAAGCTAATAAGATTAACATATTGGCTGGTAGGTTTGTTTCTTTGTTTAAGTATATGGAGTGTCGGTTATTATGAAGCTAATTTTATGTAGTTTTTTATTTTTTTTATCTGTGATTAAATCTACTTTTGCTTGTGGAAAAATTGAATATTCTAATCAAATTAAAAACTCTAATTTTGATCTCAATATTTTAAGTTTACAAGGAAATCTAAAAAAGATTGATAAGGTAATAAATGGCTTACCTGATGGATTTTATAAAGAGTATATTTTAGGTGTGAGTTTTTTAGATGGGAAAGGCTTTGTTGCACAAAGATTTCATAACTATATGATTTTAAAGGTTTTGATTATTTTTTGATCCAAAATTAAATTTATTTAAATCAGATGCTTACATATTTATGCAACAAAGCCGTATAGATGCCAAAACCCTGCAAATACGCGCTATTCAACTCACTACAAATAATGTGAGTGATTCACAAGTGCTTGGTGATTTACTCGATCAGATTCCACAAGATGAGCAGATTGACGCTGTTTATACCGATGGAGCTTATGACACCAAGCAATGCCGTCAGGCCATTGCAGATCGGCAAGCACATGCGGTGATTCCACCTAGAAAAAATGCGAAACCATGGAAAGATAGAAAGATCAGCTCGCTAGCGCGAAATGAATTACTTCGAACAGTTAAACGTTTAGGCAGGACAGTATAGAAAAAATGGTCAGGCTATCATCGCCGCAATTTGGTGGAAACCAAGATGCATTGCATCAAATTATTAGGCGATAAATTAATGGCAAGAAGCTTTCCTAGTCAGGTGAATGAAATTCATGCACGTGTAGCAGTCCTCAACAGATTTACGGAATTAGGTCGACCACTTACCCAAGTTACGCCTTAAATTTGGCTCAATTAGGGGCGCTTTGCATTTCAAATCTTTGTGCAACAAAGCCTTGCAATTCCAGAATACAGAGCTGAACCACTTTCGCTGACGAACATTTTTGCTTTGGTGGAAATTAAATTTCAAGGTGACAGAATTCAACAAAAACAATTTGATGAATATGGCAAATTAAATAATCAATCTAAACAAGCAAAAAGAGTTAGTGGTATTACGGTTGGTGAAGGATTTAAGTTATCGTTGTTTCGTTATCCTGAAGACAAGTCACCAGAATCTAACGATGATAAATCACAAGGTAATTCATCTAATAATTGTCGTGGAAGAAATTAAATAGCTTATTAATTAGGATTTGTAGATGAGCACATCAACTTTATTTTTGAATGACCAAGAAATAGAAGAGTTAGTTCGGGATATTCCTCAAGATACTTCAATTCTTTATGGGGAGGAAAACCAAGAATTTGGTGTTTGTCCTTATGTTACTTTTTATATTTGTAATAAAGATTGTGTAGAAAGATTAAATAAAGTTGTGGCTATTTATATCGAATTTGAAAATTCTATTATAGATAAGCCTTTTCAATTAAGGTTTAGGAGTGATACTGAAGTATGGAAAAAGGCTGATAAGTGGATTAGAAGTCGTGACGAAATGTTAAAGGAAATGACAACGGTTTATAAAAAACATTTTATTTACTATGTTGGTGCAACATCTGCAGAATCTCCTAATCAAAGTGCACGTTGGGCCTTAGGCGCTAAAATTAGAGACTCAAATGAACGTTATTCTAGTATTAAATTAACCTTTGGTGATAAATGGTATAGATCTAATCCAGTTAGGTGGCATCATTTTGTTAAGCAGTGTCTAGAAAAGCTTAACCCAATTCAAGCCTATAGTGGCTATGAAATAGGAAATACAGGGCAATTTGCATTTGTATCTCCAGAGTTTGAAACAGTTGAGCGGACTTTTACGGATTATTTTTACGGGCTTGATATTGACCATCCTGGTATGGAGTTTTCTCATGAAAATATGTTTATTGCGGAAGATCGTGATGGGTTAGGTGGTGGTATTCGTACGCCAACATGGTGCTTTTTACTTTCTCCCTATTGGCTAGAGAAACTAGGTCTGAGTGAAGAACAAATTCGTGAAAAGCTGAATGATCCACGTATTGAAATAACTAAAATAGAGGATTCAGAAAATCCTAATCTATATAGTCTATGGATCCGTTTGGGCGAGCTCTCACTTTATCCAGTTGAAGAAGGTGTCCCTGATCTATTGGTGTTGGCAAATGAGCTAATTAAACCGATACGTTGTGATAACTTAAAACTTACGACCTTAGATGCATGGTCAGATGATCCAAACCCACGTTTTGATGCAGTAAGTGCGAAACAATGGATTGCTCGATTTGATAAAGACAGTACATGGCCTGAATTAAAACGAGTGGAAGTCGAAGCTCAAGAACCAGAAAGAATAGATATTGTACTCGCTGGAGAACCCTGCCCACACGCAGGTTACTGGTATACATTTGCCAAAGAAAACTCACGCCAATATTTTAAACACGGAGATACTTTCCCTGATTTTGAAAGTGATTGGGGGGATGTGTATTGGCAGTTTGATGGGGAAGAATAAACTCAGTCATGAACGGCTTACTATAACTTTAGTATATATTTTTACTAAAATAACAAAAATAAAAATAGCTATAAGTATTGAGTTAGATTTATCTAAGAAAGAAAAAATAAACCCGCTTACGCGGGTTTATTTTGATCTCAATCGAGATTACATATTTGGATAGTTTGGACCACCACCACCTTCCGGTGTTACCCAGGTGATGTTCTGTGATGGATCTTTAATGTCACAGGTCTTGCAGTGTACGCAGTTGGCTGCGTTAATCTGGAAGCGCTTGGAACCATCATCATTTTCCATAATTTCATACACACCCGCAGGGCAGTAACGCTGTGCCGGCTCATCCCATTTAGGCAAGTTCACATCGACCGGAATCGAGGCATTGGTTAGTTTCAGGTGCGCTGGCTGGTTTTCTTCGTGTACGGTATTGGATACAAACACCGAAGACAAACGGTCAAAGGTCAGCTTGCCATCCGGTTTTGGATAGTTCGGCTTAAAGCTTACCGCATCTACGGTTTTCAGTGCGCTGAAGTCAGGCACTAAATCATGCAGAGTAAATGGTACTTTAAAGATGTTCTGGTCGATAAAGTTAAACGCACCACCAAACCATTGACCAAACTTGTGCATCGCCGGGCCAAAGTTACGCGCGTTGTAAAGCTCTTCTTTCAGCCAGCTGTTGTTGAACTTCTCGGTATAAGACGTTAATTCTTTTGCAAAGAAATCTTCACCTTCAGTCACGCGGGCAATGGCCAGATCACCACCTTTTTCGACACCGGCAGCAATCGCTTCAAAGACTGCTTCACCACACAGCATGCCGGATTTCATTGCGGTATGAGAGCCTTTGATTTTGGCAAAGTTCAGGAAGCCTGCATCATCACCAATTAACGAACCACCCGGGAAAGTGAATTTCGGCAGCGAGTTAAAGCCACCTTTGGTTACGGCACGCGCACCATAAGAAATACGTTTACCGCCTTCCAGATACTGTTTAATCAGAGGATGAGTCTTCCAGCGCTGCATTTCCATAAATGGATACATGTGCGGGTTTTCATAAGACAGATCGACGATCATCCCCAGCGTGACCTGGTTATTTTCCGCGTGGTAGAGCCACCAGCCGCCGGAAGAACCGGTTTCAGACAATGGCCAGCCGGCACCGTGCATCACCAGACCTGGCTTATGTTTGGCCGGATCAATTTCCCACAGCTCTTTAATCCCGATACCGTAGTGTTGTGGATCGGCATCTTTGTCCAGATTGAATTTCTGAATCAGACGTTTGCCTAAGTGACCACGACAGCCTTCAGCAAACAGGGTGTATTTGGCATGCAGTTCATAACCTGGGGCAAAGTTGTGGGTCGGTTCACCATCTTTACCAATGCCCATATCACCGGTTTGAATACCTTTTACTGTGCCATCTTCATGGTACAGAATTTCAGACGCCGCAAAGCCCGGGAAAATCGACACTTCCAGCTCTTCGGCTTTCTGGCCTAACCAGCGCACCACGTTACCAAGCGAAATGACATAGTTGCCATCGTTGTGCATGGTTTTTGGCACCATCCAGTGTGGCGCTTCTTTCGAAGTGGTTTCAGACAGCAGGAAGAACGTTTTATCTTCTGTCACCGGTACATTTAAAGGTGCACCTTCTTCTTTCCAGTTCGGGAACAGCTCATTGATGGCACGTGGTTCCAGCACCGCACCTGACAAGATGTGCGCACCGACTTCGGAGCCTTTTTCTACGACACAAACGGACAGATCATTCAGGTTATTTTCAATTGCAAGTTGACGGATTTTAATCGCCGCAGACAGACCCGCAGGGCCAGCACCTACGATAACTACGTCAAACTCCATCGATTCACGTTCGATGTGTTCCATGTAGGACTCCTCATAATACTAGAAGGTGGCAACCGTCATCTCAGAATCCGGTGCTGCCATGAGTGTTCTTAGTTCCTAGACACAAATTTGCTATCGTGTCTTTTATATTGTGGGCTAGTATAGTTTTAAACCTTGGTCTAGCCAATTGGCTGAATCATATTATTTTTCCGTCAGCAGGGTATTCAATGATGAACAATGAGCACAATGAACCAAATCCGACGAAAAAAGTAGCATTTTCTGATGATAAAAATTTAATGGGCATTGCACAATACTTAAAAGATGCACAGCCCGGTCACAAAAGGTCAATTCCCCCTTTGGAGCACTGGCATCCAAAGCATTGTGGCAAAATGGATTTAACGGTAAAAGCCAATGGAGAATGGTGGCACGAAGGTCAATTGGTGAAGCGCCAGTCATTAATTGAGCTGTTTTCTACCGTACTCTGGAAAGAAGGTCACACGTTCTATTTAAAAACCCCGGTCGAGCAGATTGAAATTGAGGTGGAAGATGAGCCTTTATTTGTCAATCAGGTAGATCAAGTTGATATTGAAGGCAAGACCTATCTGCAACTGACCACTACCACCCAGGACCTGGTGATTGTCGATGAGCAGCATCCGATCTTTATGCGTGAATATGAAGGGGAGTTGCGTCCCTATGTACATGTGCGTTTTGGTCTGAATGCCCTGATCCAGCGTGCGGCTTTTTTTCATCTGATCGAGCTGGGCAGCTTGCAGGAAAATGCCGAAGGCGATGCAATTTTAAGCCTGAAAAGTGGTGATTTGCTATTGCAATTAGGCACCTGAGGTTTAAGCTTGAGCCATCCTATTTCAAACTGCTCATTCCGCTGCCATGACCGCCATTCATCCCCTTGCTCCTTTGTTGCACCCTATGACCAGAGCGCAGGTGGATGCGCCAATCGGGATTTTTGATTCAGGCATTGGCGGCCTGTCGGTGGCACTGGAAATTGCCCAGCATTTGCCCAATGAACAGATTGTTTATTATGCCGACACGGCGCATGTGCCTTATGGCCCGCGTGATGATCAGGAGATTCGTGAACTGACTGCTCAGGCTATCGAGTGGCTATATCGGCAGGGCTGTAAAATTGCAGTGGTGGCTTGCAATACTGCTTCGGCTTTTAGTCTGGATTATCTGCGTGCGCATTATGGGGAAGATTTCCCGATTGTCGGTCTGGTCCCGGCCTTAAAACCGGCGGTACTGCAGAGCAAAACCAAAACCGTGGCCGTGCTGGCGACACCGGCGACCTTTCGTGGCCAGCTAATTAAAGACGTGATTCAGCGTTTTGCCTTGCCGGCCGAGGTCAAGGTGATTCCTTTAACCTCGCTTGAGCTGGTGCCTTTTGTGGAAAGCGGAGCACAAATGAGTGCTGCCTGTTTAACTACTTTAAGTGAACTGCTACAGCCAGTGGTGGATGCTGGCGCAGATCATCTGGTGCTGGGGTGTACCCATTATCCCTTCTTAAAAACTGCGATTCAGTCTATTTTTGGTCAGAAATTGACATTAATTGACTCAGGAACTGCCGTTGCGCGTCAAACTTCCCGCATTTTAACGAAAAATGAGTTATTATTTGAACAGAGCCGAGCCGATCAGGTGCAGATTCATTGTTATGTCAGCGGTCAAAATGCTGAACATTTACAACCGATTGTCGGGCGTCTGATGCCTGAGCAGATCCGCTGGAAAATTTCCAATCTGCCTCGCTAAGCCATGCTCCATAAAGAAAGCAACATGATTGCTTCAGCATGACTTATTTTTTTGATTGGGGAACAATACTGATGCCCATTGGGCGCTTCAGCTATTGAGGGAAGGAGAGCCAATGCTCGATAAACGCTATCAGGTATTTATCTCTACGTCCGGTTCAGAGATGCAGCCGGAACGCATGGTATTGACACAGACCTTGGTGGGAATCGGCTTCTTTTCCTGGGGCTTGGAGCAGCGTACGCCATTGAGTACGGCATTTGCTCGTCGTCAGATTGATGACTGCGACTATGTGGTGCTGTTACTGGGCAGCCAGTATGGCGAGCAGTCGGTATCGGGTGTGGGCTATATGCATCTGGAATATATTTACGCGGTCACCAAGCAGAAACCGATGATTGTGTTTATGCACGAAGATCCGGATTCACGTGATGCCAGCTTGCAGGATGCCAAACCTGAACTGCGGGAAAAATTTAAAGAATTCCGTCGCCTGTTGCAGCAGGAAGTTGATCAGGTGTTTTGCTATCGCAGCTTGCGTGATCTGGAGCTGGCGGTACGTTTCAATATGCCGCAAATGCTGGAGCGTTATCCGGTGGTGGGCTGGGTGCGTCCGCAAAATACCCAGGCCCTGCATGATGAAATCGAGCAGCTACAGGCCAAAGTGGCCCAGTTAAAAAATGAACTTGGCAAGACCGAAGCCGATCCGTTTTTAAGCCTGCCCAAAGTATCCATGCATGAAGCTTTCCAGTTTGAATACCGGATGCATGCCTATCAAGATGGTAATTTTAAAGAACTGAAAGTACAAAAACAGCTGACCTGGGCGCAGCTGTTCAGTATTTTAGGCTCGACCTTTATTCATCCGACCCCGGAAGAATATTTTTCCAAACGCATGAATGAATATTTAAATGATACCGGCCTGACTGATGCGCGGCGTGAAATGCCGCGGGCGCATGCGGTGGCACGGGCGCAAATCAATATTCGTGCCTTGCATACCATTAAAATGCAGATGCGCCAGAATGACTGGATTGTGCAGGCCGGCCGGGATGAACGCCAGCGTATGCTATGGCAGACTACAGCCAAAGGGCAGAAGTTGCTGGACAGTAACCTGCTTGATAATGATCGTGTTTTTCAATATAAATCGACGTATTAATTCATTTAGTAACAGACGGGAAAGCTGTTAAAGTAAACGCGTTCCCTGATGATTCCTGAGAGCCTAATGTCTGTTGTTGCGAAACCGAAAATCACCATTATTCTGGCCAATTTGGGCACACCGGATGCACCGACTGTGCCCGCGGTACGACGTTTTCTGAAACAGTTCCTGTCTGATCAGCGGGTGATTGAAATTCCCAAACTGCTGTGGCAAATCATTTTAAGGCTGTTTATTTTACCGTTTCGCCCCAAACGCGTGGCACATGCTTATGCCATGGTCTGGAATCAGGATTCGCCTATGCGCGAAATTTTGCAGGCGCAGGTTGATGCCATCAGACAGACCTTAACTCCGCTCTACCCGGAATTTGAGCTGAATATTGTGCCAGCCATGACCTATGGCAACCCGGGCATCGACGCTTTGCTGGCAAAGCTGGCCCAGCAGCCGCAAGATCATCTCCTTGTCCTGCCGCTATTCCCTCAATATTCCGCAACTTCCACCGCGCCGCTATATGATGCTATAGCCAAATGGATTCCGCAGCAGCGCAATTTGCCGGGGCTGAGCATTATCCGCGATTATTATCAGCATCCTTTGTATATTCAGGCTTTGGCGCAGAGTGTGCGCGAATTTCAGGCCGAGCATGGTCCGGCGGAAAAACTGCTGATGTCATTTCACGGTATTCCACAGCCGTATGCCGATAAAGGCGACCCGTATGCCGAGCGCAGTCGCACAACCGCTCAACTGGTGGCGCAGGCGCTGAGTTTAAATGAGGATCAGTGGGCGATCAGCTTCCAGTCACGTTTTGGCAAGCAAGAATGGGTCAAGCCCTATACCGATGTGCTGCTCGAAGAATGGGGCCAGCAGGGAGTTAAATCGGTTCAGATCATGAGTCCGGCATTTTCTGCCGACTGTCTGGAAACCCTGGAAGAACTGGCGATACAAAATGCCGAGATTTTTCAGCAGGCGGGCGGGGAACACTATGCCTATATTCCGGCGCTCAACCAGCGGGACGATCATTTACAATTGCTGAATGCCTTGCTTCAGGCTAATCTGGATGCGCTGAAACAGACTTTTGCCCATTTTCAACAGGACGCTTAACCCATGTTACAAGTCAAAATTGTGCCGGTCACGGCATTTGCCCAAAATTGTTCCATCGTCTGGGATGCAGAAAGCAAAGAGGCCATTTTGATTGATGCGGGCGGCGAACCGGACAAGCTGCAGGCAGAAGTTGAAGCACTGGGCTTAACTGTGAAAGCCTTATGGTTAACTCATGGTCATCTGGATCATGCCGGTGCTGTCGGTGCCTTAAAAAAACGCTGGGATGTGCCGGTCATTGGCCCGCATAAGGAAGATGCATTCTGGCTGGATATGATTCAGGAAGTATCGGCGCGTTATGGTTTCCCGATTCCTGAAAAGGTCGAGGTGGATCAGTGGCTGGAAGGTGGTGAGCAGCTGCAGCTGGGCAATGAACAGTTTGAAGTGCGTTTTGCGCCGGGACATACCCCAGGTCATGTGATGTTCTATAATGCCAATTACGGTTTGCTCTGGACCGGTGATGTGCTGTTTAAAGGCTCGATTGGCCGGACAGATTTCCCGCGAGGGAATCATCAGCAATTACTGGATTCAATCCAGCGTGAATGTTTTAGCCTGCCCGATGAAACCCAGTTTATTTCAGGGCATGGTCCGATCAGTACCATTGGTTTTGAAAAACAGCACAATCCTTTTGTGGCGGGGCAGGCCGGTTAATCTGCAAATTTCACCCTAACCAAAGTCAGCACAGTGCTGACTTTTTTATTGCGCCGTTTTGATTGCCATTTATTTGCGAAACGGGTCATTCAGCTGTTTTTTCGCTTCCATGCCCACCAGCCAGGCCATTAAGGCAAATAATACCGCCACCCCAATCAGCAGCGTATCCTGACTATATAAACCGACCGCCAGCATTAAGATTGCGGCAAGCAGAAAGGCGAAAAAAAGAATTTTCAGGAGCGTGGGCATACAGGGCTCGATAATTAGAATCTCGAGGCCATTTAAAAAAGAACCGAATGCGAATAGGGTAACGTTTTGCAGTAAAATTTTTAAATGTGTGCGCTGTTTGCGCAAAGAAGTTTTAAATGTGTAGGATTTTTATTACACCTTTCCAGTAAAAGCGGCTTTTTGTAAAACCGCGTAACTCATTTTAGTCTTCCGGGTTATCTACCGAGGGTGCATCCTGAGTCGGCAGGCGATATTCATCACTGGCCCAGGCGCCCAAATCAATCAGCTTGCAACGCTCGGAACAGAAAGGGCGAAATTCATTGCCTTCCCAGACAGAAGGTTCACCACAACGTGGGCAAGGGAATGTACGTGGCATGCGGGTCTCCTGATAAAATCCCGGATTAGATTAGGCAAAAACAGCTGCACTTGATAGACTTGTGCGGTTTTTTATAAGTTTGATCTGATTATGCCCATTCGTCAATTTCAAGCCCAGCGTATGCATGCTCCGCGTGACTTTCAAGCCATTGCCAATACTCCTGTCTGTATCGAAATTGGTGCAGGCAAAGGCAAGCACGCGCTGTTGTTCAGTGGGCAACATCCTGAGCAAACCCTGTATGCGATTGAGCGCACCCGGGAAAAGTTTCTGGCCATGCAAAAGCAGCATGGATTAGAACTGCATGCCAATCTGCAGCCAGTCCATGCTGATGCCTTACCGTGGATTGTACATGCGCTATATCCGGCGCAAGTCGAGCAGTACTTTATTTTATATCCGAATCCGGAGCCGCATAATCCGGCCCAGCGCTGGCTGAACATGCCATTTTTTGAGTTTTTGCTGTCACGTTTGCAACCGAATGGACAGATTACCCTGGCCAGTAATATCCCTGAATATATTGCCGAAGCTGAACAGCAATTATTGGCGCTATGGAAACTACCGTTTGAGAAACAGCGGATTGCCGCCGATTCTGCCCGGACCCATTTTGAAATTAAATATTTGCAGCGCGGTGAATTGTGCCAGCAACTGATTATTCGCAAACCGGAGGGTTATCGTACCCGTTTTGACGATTTTCAGCCGCTTCAGGGCCAGTCGCCAGCGCAGGCAGTGGAAGAATAAGCATGTCCAAGCGGATTGCCATTATCGGGGCAGGCCCGGCCGGCTTGATGGCGGCTGAGGTGCTCAGCCAGTATGGCTATAACCTGCATGTCTATGAGCAGAAGCCTTCGGCAGCACGCAAGTTTTTAATGGCCGGAAAAACCGGGTTAAATATTTCCCATGCCGAAGCAGTGCCGCAGTTTATTCAGCGTTATGATCAGGCCGACTGGCTGGCGCCGTGGATTCAGCGCTGGGATGCTGGCTGGATTCAGGACTGGATGGCAGGCTTGGGCATTCGCTCCTATGTCGGTTCATCCGGGCGGGTATTTCCGGTGGAGATGAAAGCTGCGCCGTTATTACGGGCCTGGTTAAAACGACTGGCGGATAATGGGGTGCAGTTTCATTACCGCCAGCAGGTCAAAGGCCTTGAGCAGCAACAGCTGCAGATTCTGGACTTAAAACATGGGCAACTGCGCAGTGAAGCATTTGATGCGATTGTGCTGGCTTGTGGTGCGCTGTCGTGGTCGCAATTAGGCAGTGATGGTGCCTGGCAGGACTGGCTCCGTCCAGAGCAGATTGAACCATTTCAGGCCAGCAATGCCGGGGTGGAATATCCGTGGTCCAGCTTTATGCAGCCAGTGTTTGGTCAGCCTTTAAAACGGGTTGAGGCCTGGGTAGAACCGCATACGCGCAGTATCGGCGATATTGTCCTGACCCATTATGGACTGGAAGGCGGCCTGATTTATAAGCAGGGCCGGGCCTTACGTGCACAGCTGAAACAGCAGCAGCGCATGGTGCTGTTTCTGGATTTACTGCCCGAGCAGTCCCAGGCGCAGCTGGCCAAAAAATTACACCCCAGTAAAAAGCAGTCACTTAGCAATGTCTGGCGTAAAGCCGGTTTAGATGCAGCCAAAAGCAGTCTGCTGCGTGAACTGGTCGATAAAAGCTTATGGCATCAGCCGGAGGCGCTGGCGGCACAGGTGAAACAGCTGCGGATTGAATTAACGGGTTTTCGCCCGATTGAAGAAGCGATTAGCTGTGCCGGTGGAATCAAACGCAGTGCCTTCAGCCCGCAGTTACAGCTGAAGGATCATCCGGCGGTATTTTGCTGCGGTGAAATGCTGGACTGGGATGCACCCACCGGCGGCTATTTGCTCACGGCCTGTTTTGCCACCGGACGGGCAGCTGGAGAAGGTGTACATGCCTATCTCGCTACAGGGCAGTAAAACTCACCGGCATTCTCCCTGTAAAGATCAGGGCTATTTAGGGCCCTGAGGTTGTGCATATCATTTAATGCTCGAGCTGTGGATACTGATCGCGCCAGTGTTCTAATTGCTCTTGGGCATGAATAAATTTCCCCAGACCCTTAACGCTGTCTGGCGCACTCTCCGATGCAGCTGAAGCTGGTTGCTGGGCATGCAGCTGGGCCTGATGATCCCAATATTCATACATCAGGCCCTGAATATAGCGGCCTTGTTCGGTCTTTAAATCCAGTTCTTTCAGCATATTCAGAGCCGACTGGATATTGTCACCTTGCCGGCTTCGTGCAAAGCCATCATCCAGCGTACCTTGCTGCTGCATTTGCATCAGTTCAACTTCCATGTCTTCACTCATCTGGCCAAAGCGCTGTTCATAGTCGGTTAACAACTGCAGGTCATGCAAGTCCTGCTCGGTTTTCGGGAAAGTGCGTACCGGCTCACTTTTCAGTTCCTGCAGCACCTGATCTTCGGCGCTTAATTCCTGCTTCGGTTCTGGTGACGGATTACGCTCGCAGGCACTCAGCAGCAGTGCACTGCCAAGCAGACAGGCCAGAGATAAAGGTTTGATCAGATTGGACATGACAGGTTCATCCTTATTGTTCTGTAATTTTTGTAAAGCTATACACATGGGTCAGGTAGGGAAAGTCAATTTGTTGCTGCGGCTGTTTGCCTGTATATTGCAGCACCATCTGCTCGAACTGCTGTTTCAGCTGCTGTTGCTGGTGTTCAGGCAGCGTGGCAATAAAACTGGTAGAAAGCAGGCGTTTTGACACCACCTGTTCAACTGTACCGCTTTGCCATTGCTGAAAAGTAGCTTCTGCGTTAGCGTTAAAGCCGGTTGCAGCCGAAAAGACCTGTCGCCATTGGCCGCTATGAAAACGCGGGGTATCGCCTTCCAGCGGTGCTATATGGTCGACCAGTGCTTTGACCCAGTCGATGCTGGTGTCACGCTGATTCCAGATCAGCAACAGCTGGCCACCCGGTTTCAGCACCCGGTAAATTTCGTTCAGGGTTTCAAGATTGGCAAACCAGTGAAAGGACTGCGCGCAGCAGACGGCATCGACACTGGCATCAGGCAGCGGCAGGGCATGACTATAGGCTTGAATGCTTTGCACATCAGGATAGTGTTGCTGTAGTTGTGCCAGCATTTCGGCCACCGGCTCAACAGCAATCACATGCGGGCTAAGCTGTTGCAGAATCGGCAGGAATTTACCGGTACCGGCACCTAGGTCGACACAGACCGGTGCGGCATCAGATTTGAGCTGGTTTTTTAACCATGCAACCAGCGCTTGTGGATAACTTGGTCGGACCTGTTGATAAAGTTTGGCGGCTGTGGAAAAGCCTTGTTCTGCTGCAGGATGGAGGAATTGTGTCATATTTTGCGCTTTTTTATCTGCCGGGCATCTATAAAATAACATATTCGCTTTTTAGTCGTCGGCATACGGTCTATTTGTTATTTTGAATCTTGATAGAGGGCTGTGCAGCTCTGGTGTGGGAATGGATAAACACATAATTTTTGAAGACGATCATATCCGTGTCATCTGGATGCCCGGTCATTCAGAGGCGCTAATTTTTTCTTTTGGCGATTTAATTACCCGCGCCAAAGGCCTGACCATTAATGCTGAAAAGTCATTGAGCAAACACGGCTATAACGTGGTTGGCATCATGCCAAAGGAAAAATCCTGGTTTCCCGAACAGTCGATGCGCGCGATGCTGAATGAAATTGCCGCCACCATTGCGCCGTTTCAGCAGCGTATTGGCTATGGCGGTTCGATGGGTGGTTATGCGGCCATCAAATATTCCAACCTGCTTGATTTGCAACGTGTGGTGGCACTGGTGCCGCAATATTCGATTGATCCGGAAGATATTTTGGACACGCGCTACAATATGTTCTTCCATCCGCAGCACAATGCTGACATGCGTATTCAGCCCCAAGATGTTTCGGCTGAGCGCGAATATATCGTGATTTATGATCCGCACTATGCCGAAGACCGCGCCCAGTATTTAAAACTGCAGGCGGTACTGCCTTCGCTGCAGACCCTGCATTTACCGTTTACCGGACATGATGCGATTGCGGTGCTGGCCAGTTCCGATTTGCTCAATGATTTTCTTAGCCATCCTTTTGATCCGGCACATTTTTACCAGAAGATGCGTCAGGTCAAAAAGAACAGCAAGTTCTACTATCGCAAGCTGATTGAAAACCTGTTGCCACGGCACAAACATGCGCTGGGGCAAATCCTGAAAAATAACGAACTGCAACTGGACAGCGGCTTTTTTGATGCCAAGCTCAAGCAGAACCTGATTCGCTCGCTGCTCAGCAATAAACAGGTCGATCAGCATGACCTGCATAAACTCGGGATTCAGTTTAACCTGCCGCAGGAAAGCCGCCGCCAGCTGATGGACTGTTTTGGCCATGGGCTGGTATTTAATGTCATTAGCCAGAAGATCGAAAGCTATGCTGCCAGTGCTGTGGCCTTAAACCATAAATTCCTGATTCCGATTTATGCCAAGGGCAATGGACTGGTACAAATCTGGCTGAATGACCAGCGTTATATTGTGGCCATGAATGATCGTCAGGTCATGAAACTGTTTCAGGAACAGGATGAGCTCAGCGCCGGTATGCACCCCATCGTGATTAAAAAATACAGCGATTATTATGTGCTGAGTTATAAACAGCTGAATTTAAGCAGTGATGAATTTGGCGGTAATGAATTTGTCGATGATAGCCCGGAAAGCGCCAAATTTGTGACCCAGCCTGAGGTGGTCTTGTAAGTTAAAACTGCACTGACCCCGAAGTCCTTGTTTTATTTTATATTCAGGCTAAGATGAAGGTGGATATAAAACAACCAGTGGATAAAAGTAGGGTAGTGTTATGACCATTCGACCTCTGTCTGTTGTGGTACTGAGCCTGCTGGGTTGGGCTGTTCCGTCCGTTGCTTCTGCACAAACGGTGCATTATTCAGCCTATATGGTGTTCGGCAGTGGCCTGTTATTGGTATTGGCTTTAACCATTTATGTCATTCGGCAAATCCGCTTTTCTTTACGCAATTATCACAGCAAGCGCCCATGAACTCATGGGCGTTTTTTGTGGGCATCCCATTTTTGAACTGACGCGCAGCGTTGCAAGTGTGCTTTAATTCCCTCACGCCATGATGAGAGGATGCACCACATGAACGCCGTATTTCTGGATTTTGCCTCGCTGGATCAGGATGATTTACAGCTAGAAGACTTAAACGCCGTCTTTCAGCAGCAGTTAACACTGTATCGGGCGACTTCGCCTGCAGAGCTGCTGCCACGGGTGCAATCTGCCGAGGTGATTATCAGCAATAAAGTGCTGCTGGATGCCGCGACATTACAGCAATGCCCGCAGCTTAAACTGATCCTAATTTCAGCCACCGGCACCAATAATGTCGATTTGGAACAGGCACGCCGCCAGGGCGTGGTGGTGTGTAACTGCCAGGGTTATGGCACGGCCGCAGTGGCGCAACATACCTTAATGCTGATGTTAAATCTGGCTACTTCTTTTGTGCCTTATCATCAGGCGGTGCAACAGGGCCAGTGGCAGCGTTCTAGCCAGTTCTGTCTGCTGGATTATCCAATTGTTGAGCTGGCTGGAAAAACGCTGGGCATTGTCGGTTATGGTGAGTTGGGGCAGGCAGTGGCCAAGCTAGCCGAAGCCTTCGGCATGCAGGTCAAAATTGCTGCTCTCGCCAACCGGCCACAATCTGCGTCGCGGGTGCCTTTTGCCGAGCTGTTACCGCAGGTGGATTTTTTAAGCCTGCATTGTCCACTGACCGAAGATACCCGGGATTTAATCGGGCCGGCTGAGTTTGCTGCCATGAAACATAGCGCGTTTTTAGTTAACTGTGCCCGCGGCGGTATTGTCAATGAAGCGGCGCTGGCCGAAGCCTTACTGTCTGGACAAATTGCCGGTGCGGCGATGGATGTGCTGAGTGTCGAGCCACCCAAGCAGGGCAATATCCTGTTAGACCCAGCCATTCCCAATTTAATTTTAACCCCGCATAGTGCATGGGGCAGTGTAGATGCACGGCAGCGGATTGTGCAGCAAATGGTAGAAAATGTGATCGCGTTTCAGCAGGGCCAACCGATCCGTCAGGTTAATTAAGCAAATATCAAGCAATAAAAAATACGGACGCATTCGGGTCCGTATTTTTTGGGTGGAATGAAAAGGCGAGTGATGATGAGGCTCTCGCTCACTCCCGTCTTAAAGTTCGGTCACGGCATAGCTGGTGGCCCCCGAACCGGTTTCAGCAGGCACGGGTGCCGCAGGTTGAGCAGTATCTGGCTGACTCAAGCTGCCTTGTACAATGGGTACCGGCTGTTGCGGTGCGCCGCCTAAGGCTTCTTTGGTGTCCTGAATTTTCTGGTTAGCCTGTTGCGTGGTGTTGCTGGTTAAGGTTTTGGTATTTTCCCAGGCCTGATGCACCGAAGGCCGTACTTTTTGCACACCTTTTTCTGCCACTTCACCAACCCGATCTGCCGCGTTTAAAACACCTTGCTGTGCTTTATAGGCCCAGACATGCAGTAAATTCGGATTATCGGCATACGGCTGAATCGGGGCTTGGAGCTTGGTGCTGCTATTCGCTTCTGCTGGTGGAGTTTGTGCCCAGACTGCAGTGCCCATGAGCATAAGGCCAACAGCCAATACGGATTTCATTTTATGCATAATCATGACCCCTGCTAAAAGAGAATGGAAAGCCTAAGCCTAAACTGAAGGCATGAAGAAATCATGAAGATTCCTGTTACTGTGTTGAGCATCTGCTGAATTGTCTTGAAACTCAAGCACAAAATTAAAAAAGCCCGCAGGGTTGCAGGCTTGGTTCTCTCATTTTGATTATTGTGCTGCGCCCACTGCGGTATGGGTTTTACTGCTGACTTTGGCTTTGGCCACAGGCGTATCGACATCAACCTGCGCATTGCTGTGCAATTGTACCTGTGCCGATTTCTGTTTCAGGCTGTTTTTGGTTTTTTCCGTACGATCTGCGGCATGTTCACGGGCTGCTGCGGCTTTCTTGGCGGCAGACTGTTTCAGTTCGCTTGAGCGTTCATAGGCCGCCTGTTTTAAATCTGCGGCTTTTTCTTTGCCGGCTTCGGCTTTTTCATTGCTGAACTGTTTGGTGTTTTGCCAGGTGTTCTGGGTCGTGGTTTTTACGCTATGTAATCCTTGACCGACATGCTCGCCTGCGCTGTGTAAGGTCTGCTGCGTACCTTGCACTACATTATTTAAAAGTCCACCAGCCTGTGGCGTCTGCACAGCTGCCGATGCGTTGACATTGGCCTGAAGTGCGGGCGCGGCATACAGTGAAGATGTCGCGAGTAGGGCGCTGCTCATGAATATTGTTGTGAGAGTTTTCTTCATAGGATTTTCCTTGCATGTGTGCCACAGACGCAATGCTGTGAGCGGTGCCTATCTTAAGGAGAAAAATATGCGCCGATATGCTTTATGCAAAAACATCCACAATCTTGCTACAACTGCTTAACAATTCAGGCATTTTTGTAAACCGGGGATTGGCTGCGAAGTCTTATACCAGTTGGTATAGCAGATATAATTTGAATGATGAAAAATCTATTTATTTTTCAGGTTATTTTTATTTTTTCTGAAAAATGTGGAAAAGCACCATACCTTTTGCAGGCATGATGCTTGAATTTTTAGTTACATTGCGCCAGTGCATCTTTATGGAAATGATCGCGCAGGGTCAGGAAGTTTTTCTGTACCGTGGCATCATGCAGGTCAAAATTATGGGCGGTGCTGGTGCCATCTTGGGCAAAGGTAGCTGAACCGGCTGAAATGAGGGTGTTGCCTTTAAATGCCCATTGTTCAATTGAGCGGCCGGCTTTGAGCTGCCCTCTAAATTCAATCACGCATTTATCAATAAACTTGGTCAGTTTGGCCGAGTTATGCGTGGTGTCTGGATAGACCTCAAGATTTTGGACTTCTTGTAATACCCCCGCTTGTAGTTGTGGAATGACTGGCGCAGAGGTACATGCACCCAGAGAAAGGCAAGTTAGACCAGATAAAATTAAAGTTTTAAGTTTCATAAGCTTCTTTCTTGTTGAGTGTTTTCAGTTTGAGTATAGGGAATATGGAAGGAAAAGCCTATAGGTATGACCTATAGAATAGTGGTACTTAAGAGAAGGAGGAGAGAATTAACTGTAAAGTGAGTAGTGGCGTGTTTGTAAGGTCAGTAATTGAGGTTTTAAATGATTTAAATCTTCATTGAGGCCTACACGTTTTGCCAGAGGGTCAACTAATCTTCTTGTATCATGAGTGCTCGGCAATGGAACGACATTCAAGGCTTGGGAGAGCGCTTTAAGTTGTTGGCGTCTAGAAACACTTGAGCATGAGTATCTGCGGAATTTTTCTAATAGAAAAAACAGTCGGCGCTTTTCTAAGGGGTTTAAAGTGGAACTCACAGCAGGTAGTAGTTCTGAATATAATAATGCTTCAGCAACGGGTTTAACCTGCTCGAATGTTGCAGAATTCAATGGCTGCTTTAATAGTGCTTTTAAAGCATGCTCAAATTCCAGCTGATTCATTGTGTCAATCTCCCAGGTCTGAAAGAAGCGAAATCATATATTGAATATTAGAATCTAATTGCTCAGGTGTAACGTAATAGTCTTTAGCATTATTTGCTATTTCTTTGAACTGCTCAAGCGAAAACTTGTTTCTTGCATATAATGCTTGAATATCTTCGATGTCTCTGTCAGACAAGCGTGCCAATTTAGAAACAGCCAAATCTACGCCAGATACGAGATAGACCTCTACGATACTTTCAGCGGTTAAGGGGATAACTCGTTCCCTGTAATCAGGATCGATGGAGGCAAGGCTGGTATTAAATCCACTGTCAAATTCTAAATTTGTTTCAAGATTATTATGATCCAGATATTCAATATCATTATTTTCTAGAAATAAGAAAATATCTTCTTTTTTTAATTGGCTGATCGATTGGATTTCAGCATCAATATCATTACTACCTCGAACATTGGTGTGGATGTGAAACGCACAGCCACCAAAAATAAATGCCTTAACGGCACCATGAGGAAGATATTGATGATTCATTGAAATCCAATCCTCAAGCTCTTGAAAGAGCTTGAGGATTGCAAGGGTGATAGGTGAGTCGTTATAAATACTCATCTTTAGTGTTGAAGCACCGAAATATCCGCCACTTTGGTAAACAAGTCACGCAGCTGAGCAAGCAGACGTAAACGGTTTGCTTTCAGGTCAGCATCATCCGCCATCACCATTACACCGTCAAAGAAGGCATCTACAGGCGCACGCAGTGCAGCAAGTGCAGACAATGCAGCAGTGTAGTCTTTGGCAGCAAATAATGGTTCAACCACAGGCGTGATTTTCGCAAGTTCAGCGAACAATGCTTTTTCAGCATCTTCAACCAAGTTTGCTTCAACCACTTCGCCAGCTGGTGCCGCTTCTTTGGCAAGAATATTGGCAACACGTTTGTTCGCAGCAGCAAGGGCAGCAGCTTCAGGCAATGCACGGAAGTGATTGACCGCATTGACACGTTTGTCAAAATCAAGTGGTGATTTTGGTGACAAGGCTTGAACGGCTTGAATCACGTCAACAGCCACACCTTGGTCTTCATATTTGGCACGGTAACGACCTTCTAAGAATGCAACTGCATCGTTTAAAGTCTTATCGTGATCTTTGAGTACATCGCCATAAGCAGCAAGTGCAAGTTTGATCAAGTCTTCAATTGATACATCAAGCTCGTTTTCAGTCACTAGACGTAAAATACCAATTGCAGAACGACGCAGGGCAAACGGGTCTTTCGAACCTGTAGGCGCTTGACCAATACCGAAAATACCGGTGAGCGTATCTAAGCGGTCTGCAAGCGCAATGGTTGTCCCAGTTTTGGTTTTCGGTAAAACATCACCAGCGAATTTAGGCAAGTACTGCTCGCCAAGTGCTTCAGCCACTTCATCATTTTCGCCTTCAAGACGTGCGTAGTAAGTACCCGCGATGCCTTGAAGTTCTGGGAATTCACCCACAAGTTCAGAGGTTAAGTCGCATTTCGCAAGAAGTGCCGCTTTTTCAGCATCAGCCGCATTTGCACCTGTAATTGGCGCTAAAGCTACAGCGAGTTTTGCAATACGTTCAGACTTATTCCAAAGCGTACCCAATTCTGCCTGGAAGACCATGTTCGCTAATTTCTCTTTACGAGAAGCAAGCGGTTGTTTTTGGTCTTGTAGGAAGAAGAATTCAGCATCTGATAAACGTGGACGAACCACTTTCTCGTTACCTTCAATAATTTGTGTCGGGTCTTTTGACTCAATGTTTGACACGGTAATGAAGTACGGTTGCAGTTTATTATCGCTATTCACCAAGCAGAAGTACTTTTGGTTGTCCTGCATGGTGGTGATAAGAGCTTCTTGAGGAACAGCAAGGAAGCGTTCTTCGAAGCTGGCACGTAATGCAACAGGCCATTCAACCAGTGCAGTTACTTCATCACGCAGATCCGCAGGCACAATCGCAATCGCATTCACTTCATCAGCAAGTGCTTTCACTTGACCATCAATGATTGCTTGACGCTCTTCAAAAGACGCTACAACGTAAGCCGCTTTTAACTTCGCTAAGTATTCGTCTGCATGTGTAAGCGTAATTGCTTCAGGTGCATGGAAACGGTGACCATACGTCACGTTACCTGCTTTGTGATCCTGAATGGTTGCATCAACAACATCGTTGTCTTTTAACAATACAACCCATTTTACAGGACGTACAAATTCAGTACGGCTGGCTGCAGAACGCATGCGTTTAGCAATTGGAAGGTTGTCTAAAGCTGATTGCAAAATTTGCGGTAAAAGTACATCAAGGCTTTGACCTTTGACATCTTTTAAGTAACACACTTTTTCAACTTTACCTGCTTGGAAAGTCGATACTTGATCAACCGTAATGCCTTGACCACGCATAAAGCCTTCTAAAGCTTTGGTTGGTTTGCCTTCCGCATCATACGCCGCTTGCACAGCAGGGCCGTCAAAACGTTTTTGTGTGTCGGCTTGCGCGCCATCAACATTGACAATTTTAAGCGCCAAACGACGTGGTGCAGCATAGGCTTCGATTGAATCGAAAGCCAGACCTGCATCTTTTAAGCCTTTAACCGTTTCTGCCTGTAATGCATCACGTAATTTTTTCAGGCTTTTTGGTGGGAGTTCTTCACAGCCAAGTTCAAATAAAACAGTATGTTTAGACATTATTTGTTCTCCGCTGATTTTTCTGCTTGCGCGGCTTCCGCCTCAACCTGTGCTTTTAACTGTGCCAGAACTTCATCACGTAAATGCGGTTCTGCCATTGGGAAACCAAGCTCTGCACGTGCGGTCACGTAGCTTTGTGCAATGGCACGTGCCAGTGTACGGACACGTAAAATATAACGCTGACGCTCAGTCACAGAAATCGCACCACGTGCATCAAGCAGGTTAAAGCTGTGTGATGCTTTGACCACTTGTTCATAAGCAGGAAGTGGCAGTTTCGCTTCCATTAAACGAGAGGCTTCTGCTTCATAGAAGTCGAACAGTTCAAACAGTTTGTCGACTGGCGCATATTCGAAGTTGTAAGTCGATTGTTCCACTTCGTTTTGATGGAACACATCGCCATAGGTGACCGTACCGAACTGACCTTTAGTCCAAACAAGGTCATACACAGAGTCTACACCTTGCAGGTACATCGCTAGACGTTCTAAACCGTAAGTGATTTCACCGGTGACCGGATAGCATTCAACACCACCGACTTGCTGGAAATAAGTGAATTGCGTGACTTCCATACCATTCAGCCAAACTTCCCAACCTAAGCCCCAAGCACCGAGTGTTGGTGATTCCCAGTTATCTTCGACAAAACGGATGTCGTGAACCAAAGGATCAATCCCGATGGCTTTTAAAGAATCCAGATACAGCTGCTGGATGTTGTCCGGGTTTGGCTTTAATACCACCTGGAACTGGTAGTAGTGTTGCAAACGGTTCGGGTTTTCACCATAACGGCCATCTTTTGGACGACGTGAAGGTTGCACATAAGCGGCATTCCAGGTTTCAGGCCCTAATGCACGTAGGAAAGTTGCAGTGTGGAATGTTCCTGCACCCATTTCCATGTCGTAAGGCTGCAACACGACGCAGCCTTGCTCCGCCCAGTAATTTTGTAAGGCAAGAATTAAGCCTTGGAAAGTATCAATATGCGATATGGCGCGACTCATGGTCATCCACTTAAAATTAGAGAAAAATTGTGCTCAATTATAAGGATTTTGGCGGGAGGTAGCAAAGGTTATCCATACAATGCTGGCGCTTTGATCAGAAAGCGAAGCCTAACCGAAAAATCGCCATGAAAAATCAGTAGAGAAACCGACATTCGGTTGATCTGTCTATCCAC
Source organism: Acinetobacter sp. Q186-3 (assembly GCF_013420655.1). Classification (NCBI taxonomy): domain Bacteria; kingdom Pseudomonadati; phylum Pseudomonadota; class Gammaproteobacteria; order Moraxellales; family Moraxellaceae; genus Acinetobacter; species Acinetobacter sp. Q186-3. The sequence continues at coordinate 225,615 of NZ_VOXS01000002.1, forward strand.
AAAAACCGGATTTTGATCTGTAGGATTCGGGGAAAACCCAGCATTGTCATTTCAGTCATTTTTCTCAAAGATTGGTTTCATCTGGTGTATACAGCGCAATCATCTGCGCTGAACGGTGTATACGCAAAAACGATGTTTTTAAAATGAAGGGCTTATCAATTTTTTCTAAAAAGAGGATGATTCAGTGTGCCTATACTGATATACATCTCAACAGAAAAATTCATAATTATAAGATATAGAATGAATACATCTTATAAGCTGCTTCATTTTATAATGGCGGCCGTCGCCAAAATCACAAAGGATTCCCGTGTTTCATCCGCAATCTGAATGGTTAGAAATCTTAAAACCCAATTTCAAATTACTGCCGCTGAAAGAACGTCTGTTGTGCGGATTGGGTGCTTTGCTGGGCTTGAGTCTATCTTCGCTGATCAGCTTATGGATTCTGGGCGATATTAATGCCTGGTATATCGCGCCGATGGGTGCGTCGTCAGTATTGCTGTTTGCGGTGCCGGCCAGTCCGCTGGCACAGCCGTGGAATATGGTGATTGGCAATACTATTGCCGGCATTATTGGTGTGACTTGTGCGCTGTATATTCCGAATCTGACCGAAGCCTTTAGTGTGGCGGTGGCCTTATCTATTATTTTAATGATGTCGACCGATTCGCTGCATCCACCGAGTGGTGCTGTGGCGATTACCGCAGTATTGGGCGGTGAGGCGGTCAGTGAACTGGGCTATTTATTTATCTTTTATCCGGTGCTGTTAAATTCGCTGTTATTGCTGTTGGTGGCAATGATGTTTAACCGACTGACTGGCAAGCAATATCCACACAAGGCCCAGCTGAATCTGCGCTCGCAAGACCCGACCCCGACCCAGAAAGTCACCATTCAGCCGCAAGATATTCATCATGTGCTGGAGCATCAGACCGAGCTGCTGGACATTAGTGAATATGACTTGCAGAAAATTATTCTGGAAGCGCAATATCAGGCCAATGCGCGTATGCAGGATGAAAACGTGCAGGAATGGCGCTGTGAAGATATCATGACCCATGATGTGATTACCTTGCAGCAGGATGATGATATCCAGCTCGCGCTAGACAAGTTCAAGCAGGTCAATTTAATGAGCTTGCCGGTGGTAAATGCCGAGCAGCAACTGGTCGGCACATTGGCACTGTATGAAGTGGTGGAATGGTTTAAACATGCTACCGATGTGCGGATGTCATGGCAGCATCAGGTCAAACACATTATGAACCGCAAGGTGGTGACGGTAAAACCACATCAGAGTATTGCCGATCTGGTCCCGTATTTTGTGGAACGTTCGTTTAACTATATTCCAGTGGTGGAACAGCAGCAGCTGGTCGGGATTATTAGCCGCGCCGATATGATTGCCGCCATGAACCAGCGTCTGATCTGGCTACGCAGCAAAACTACGGAAAGTTAAAGCCAGAAAAAAGAAGCTACGGTAATAGGGGTCCACCGTAGCTTTAAACTGTGCAAGAAAAATGAAGATTAACGGTAACTGTTCTGATCTTCATGAATGGTACGTACCGGATTGCGATAGCCATTCACGTGTTCAATTTCAGCTTTCTTTTTCGGCATCACCAGCCACAGTACCAAGTACACCAGAATACCCGGGAAGGCGGCACTCATAATGGATACCAACACAAAAATAATGCGGAGTAAATTTGCATTCCAACCAAAACGTTCAGCAATACCACCCATTACACCTGCAATCATGTTTGAGCGGTTAGAGCGGTATAAACCAACATTGGCCATTGAGGTCTCCTTAAAAAATACAATGGTGAGTCAATCAACAACTCATAAAATAAAAATGGCGACCTATTTCCGTTTTTAAAGGGTCAATGCGCTATAAATCGTTAATTTATGTAAATAAAATGACACGGTATAAATATTGCGCTTTAAAATCTTGAAACAGGTCTACAAAAACTGTAGATTTTGGTGAAAATTCATATAATTTCAATAGCTTCGCTGTGTGCCCATCAACCTGATGCAAAGGCATACGGTGGCTATTTTTATTGATACCCGGGAGACACCATATTGGCTGTGCATTGTTCGAAATGGTTATGGGGAATCTGTTGCCTGTCTTTGGCCGCTTGTGACCCGACGTTTAACAGTCAAGAAGGAGAGGAGGCACAGCCGTTTACACCCGTGGCAGACCTGCAGGTGACAGAAGATGTGCCAAGTAAGCGCCTGAGTGAAGTGGCTGGCCAGCCGGTATTTCCATCTGCAGAAGATGCCGATAAAGCCGTGGTGCCGGAAGCGGCCTTGGCCTATGTCGGCCGGTATCAGGTAAAAATTAGCTGTGAAGATGCCTATGTCAAATGCGAGACCGGGACAGCTGATTTTATTTTGACTTTATTGCCTGATGGCACCGCACATCGTTCCATTGTCTATCTGGGCCGGGTCATGGCCGGTGCACAAATGAATTATCATCTGGATTACTGGATGTATGATGAAGCCGCACACCAGATTATTGTGCATCGCAGTAATGGGGTGGAAATTTTTTATGATATTGATGGCACGCAGAATCTACGCATGGATTTAGAAAAAATTGCCACAGTATCGACGGTAAATCAGCAGTATTTTTCCCGTAATCCTTTACCGGCACATGCTTATTATCTGGAAAAGTCGGCCGATTAAAAGAGCAGATCGAGCGTTCTTTCATCCATATTAATATTGAGGTTGTAGCGCAGATGCAATGCAGCCCAGCATATAAATGTGCAATGCAGAGTAGGGAAGCGAGGATATTTATTCTGGAAGATAAATGGTGGGTCGTCCGCGACTCGAACGCGGGACCAACGGATTAAAAGTCCGCTGCTCTACCAACTGAGCTAACGACCCTGAGGAATAAAAAATAAGCTGCTTATTTTTTAAGATGCAAGAACTGGAGTTTTTGCAGAGTTCCTAAGGAAATATGGTGGGTCGTCCGCGACTCGAACGCGGGACCAACGGATTAAAAGTCCGCTGCTCTACCAACTGAGCTAACGACCCATCTTAGGCTTTCAAATGAGTGGTGGGTCGTCCGCGACTCGAACGCGGGACCAACGGATTAAAAGTCCGCTGCTCTACCAACTGAGCTAACGACCCATATCATTTGATGGAGCGTATTGTAGCAAGATCTCGTTTGAGCGCAAGTAAAAAATAAAAAAGTTGTCTATGTTTGATTATAAATGAAACAAATTCATGCTAGGGAATCAAAAAATAGACAACTTTGGGCTTAGAAGCGGTATTGATAGGTTTGAATCTGCTCGAAAATTTCCGGGGTTAGATCGGTATAGGCTGCTGCACCGGGCAGCAACACCAGCAAACGATCCGTGGTGGCAGCCGGATTAAATGCCTGTTCTTTGAGCTTGTTTTTCTGGTATTTAAAAGTGCCGGTGGTTTCAACCTGCGCCTGAATTCGTAAAAATACCGGAACCGCATAGCCGGGCAGGGCCTGTTTAAACTGGCTCACCATCTGCTTTAGGTCATGTTCATCCAGTGTTGCATCGGCATTTAAGGTAATGGCCGCCATTCCGGCACGACCATTGGTGTCTGGAATTTCTACGCCGTAGACCACCGCTTCGGCAATTTTGTCATAATCACAGAGTATATTTTCCACTTCGGTGGTGGAAACATTCTCACCTTTCCAGCGGAAGGTATCACCCAAGCGGTCAACAAACTGGGCATGACGGAAGCCGATATTTCGTACCAGATCACCGGTATTAAAGTATTGATCGCCACGCTGGAAAACGCCTTTTAAAATCACCGCCTTGTTTTTTTCCGGATCAGTATAGCCATCAAATGGCGAACGGCGGGTAATTTTGCCAATCAATAAACCAACTTCACCTTTTTTGACTTTCTGGCACCAGCCGCGCGCATCCCGGACCGGTTCATTTTTTTCTTTATCGAAAGCCACAATCGCATAAGGGGTTGGAGAAAAACCAACGGTATTGTCAAAGTTAAAGATGTTGCTAAAGCCGACATTGCCTTCACTGGAGGCATACAGCTCCAGAATTTCTTCAATGCCAAAGCGTTGCTTAAACTTGTTCCAGATATTCGGGCGCATGCCGTTCCCAATCATTTTGGTAACACGATGGCCCTGATCCAGCGCGGATGGTGGTGCATCCATCAGGTAGCGGCACAGCTCGCCGACATAACCAATGGCAGAGGCATTAAATTTCTGTACATCTTTCCAGAAGCTGGAGGTGGAATATTTACGTCGAATTGCCAGGGTTGCGCTACCGGCAATTACGCCGCACCAGCACACCACAATACCAGTGGCATGATACAGCGGCAGGGTCACATACATGACATCTTTTGGATTCAGATTCAGTACATGGCCGTAGGTGCCATAGGCCAGGGTCCAGCGGCTATGGGTGAACACCACGGCTTTCGGCAGGCCGGTGGTTCCCGAGGTATAGATATAAAACAGGCCATCTTTGCCCTGGACGGAATGCGTGGTCGGCGGATTGAATTTCGGAAAATGGTCGATCTTTTCGGCCAGATTGTTAAAGCCTTTCGGAGCTTTGCCCGCATCGCGCTGGGTTTCCTGATCGGCAAACCAGTCCAGACGATCTGCCGGCAAATCCAGCGCCTGACGAATCTCCTCTACCGCAGCACGGCATTCTTCGCCAACAATTAGCGCGACCGGTTTGACCAGATTGATGCTATGGGTCAGTACCTTACCGACCTGTGAGGTGTTTACCAGTGCAATGGTGACGCCAATTTTGGCCAGACCGATGACAGTCGCGATCAGTTCCGGGCGGTTTTCCAGCATTACCGCAATCACATCGCCTTTGCGTGCGCCTTGTGACAGATAATAGTGGGCAATCTGGTTGGCCCATTCATTCAGGGCTTTGTAGCTAAAGCGCTGTTCTTCAAACATTAAAGCCAGACCATGCGGATTACGTTTGACCGCTTTTTCAAAGGCAATGCCCAGACCGGCAGGGGTGGATGGTGTTCGTAAATAGGCTTGACTCAGACCCTGAATAAGATTCGGGACTTTGCCGATAAACTTTGGAATTTTGGCGGCGACATCGGCCAGACCAATAAGATCATGTTGTGTTGTATGGCTCATATGAATCCTATTTATTCTCGACATCCAATCTGTAGTTCTAGCGCATGAATATTGCACTTTAAGGTTTTAATCGTTTCGTTGTAGTGTAATCAACCTAATCTGACAAATTAACAAAAAAAATCCAGCCACCGAAATGACTGGATTTTTTTATTCACCTGCAAAAAAGCAAATTATGACTCAGTTGAGGTGTTGGCTTTCTTTGGTGGACGGCCACGTGGACGACGCGGACGTGCCGGTTTTTCTTTCTCGGCCTTGTCTGCCGAGGCTTCTGGAGCTTCAGCTTCTGCATTTGCCGGTGCTTCGCTGGCATCTGCTGCATCAACTGGCAGTTCAGCCTGTACCGGTTGCGCTGCTTCAGCTTTCGCTGTTTCTTTAGCCGGTGCTTCGGCTGCAGCGTTTTCTTCAGTCGCCACTTCAGTTTCAGTCGCAGTGGTTTCTGCCGCTGGTGCTGCTTCAGTTGCTGCTGGCTCGGCAGTCGCTTCTACAGGTGCTGCTGTGCTGCTTGCAGCAGTGGCTTCTGTTGCTTCAGCTGCTTGAGCGTCCGCCGCAGTTTCTGCTGGTGCATCGTTAGCGGGTGCTTTTTCTGCTTCGTCGGCATGGGCCTGTTTGGCCTGTTCCAGCGCCTGTTCGGCAGCAAGTTTGGCTAAACGACGACGCTCACGCGGATCATTGGCCACACGTTTGACTGGCGCTGGTGGAGTCAGGTCCAGCACAGGAGCAGGTTCTGCTTCTGGCTCAGCTTTGCTGACTTCAACATCACGGGTCACAGGCTGCTTTTGGCTTTCTGCCGCAGGTGCTTGAGCGACCAGGCTGGCTGCATATTGTTCAGTGAACTTTTGCAGGGCGCGGTTGAAGGTTGGAATTAAACCAAACTGCTCAATCAGCACCGAGCAATCTTCACCATACACATGACGGATCAGGCTGCCTACCGTGTACTGCTGCAAGGCTGGAACCTGAGACGGTGACAGCTTTGGCGGCTGGTTTTGTTGCGCACGACCTTCACGCTGCTGGCGACGACGCTGACGCGGATCGTTGCTGGCACGTTTCACCGGTTGCGATTTGTGCTCTTCAGCCACAATTGCCGCAGGTGCCACTTCTTCTTTTGGTACTGGTGCTTCTTCTACTGCTTCAGTGCTGGTCGCAACCGGAAGTTCAGCAGTTGCTGCAGGTGCAGCGGCTGCGTTCTGGTTTAGCGCGACAATTTCACTTTGTGCAGCATCAACATTCACCACCAGAGCAGTTGGCATCACGTCCTGACGTGGTGCATCCACCAGGTCTACTTTCAGGCTTTGTGCTTCAGTGGCTGGTGCTGCTGTAGCTGCTGCCGGTGCAGCCGTGTCATTCAGCACGCTGGCATCGCGGTGGCGGTTTGGACGCTCTGGGCGTTGCTGGTTGCGACGGTCACGACGTGGCACAGCATCTTGCTGTTGCGCTTCGTTTTGCGTCTGTTCATTGTTGTTGTGCTGACGGCGGGAGTTGCGTTTGTTTTCACGCGCTTCCTGACGTTGCTCCTGACGTGACAGCTGCACCACTTCTTCGTGTACCTGATGCTGTGCTGGGCTGTTGTCATTCTGGCTGTTTTGCTCGCGCGGCTCTTTGTGCTTGCTGCGCTTTTTGTTGTTGTGACGTGATGATTTTTCTTCACGTTCAGCCGGTTTTTCAGCGTGATCACGCTCATGCTTGGCCACAGTTGATGGGGCAAGATAAGCATTGCTGGTTGCTGCTGCTGGTGCAGCCACAGGCGCCGCAGCTGCAATCTGACCGAACTGGCCACGGCTAACTGCGCCATTATTGACCATTTGCTCAATCGCTGCAGCCGCATTGTTGGCGCTACGTGACTGATCAACCGTGTTGGCCTGTTTTTGCACAAACAGGTTTTCTAACCATGCACATGGGCTAGCACTTGGTGCAGCGGCAGCAGGGGCCACTTGTGCAGGCGCAGCGGCTTGAGCTTTGGCTGGACGCTTCTGTTCCTTTTGCGGTGCTGCAGGCGCAGCTGCATGCTGAGCGTGCTGTTCTTCTTCTAAATGCCATTCAGAGGCTTCATAACCCAGTTCCTGTTCGCTTAAGCGGGTGGCTGCTGTGCGTTCATAGCTGGTTGGAGCAAAGCCTTCCGGATTGTAAGAGATTTCGTAATGTGGGGTTTCTAAATGCGGGTGCGGCAATACCGTTACACGTACATTTGAGGTTTGTTCAAGGTAAACCAGGCTGTGACGCTTTTCATTCAATAAGAAGGCTGCAATTTCAACCGGTACTTCAACCTGAACTTCACCATGACGCTCACGTAGCGCAATCTCTTCCACTTTACGCATAATCGACAGTGAGAGAGAACGTAAGTCACGTACCATGCCGGTACCATGACAACGTGGGCAAACATAACCGGTCGCTTCTTCTAAAGATGGACGTAAGCGCTGACGGCTCATCTCCATTAAACCAAAGCGTGACAATTGACCAAACTGGATACGCGCGCGGTCGCTTTGCGTTGCTTCACGCAGCTTGGCTTCCACCATACGCTGGTTACGGTCTTTGGTCATGTCGATAAAGTCGATTACTACCAGACCACCGATGTCACGTAAACGTAACTGGCGTGCAATTTCTTCAGCAGCTTCCAGGTTGGTGTTTAGTGCGGTATCTTCAACGTCCTGACCACGAGTTGATTTTGCCGAGTTAATGTCGATTGACACCAATGCTTCGGTTTGGTCAATCACGATTGAACCACCTGAAGGCAGTTTGACTTCGCGTTCATAGGCGGTTTGAATCTGGCTTTCGATACCGAAATGCGCGAACAGTGGTTCATTTAGGGTATAGGTTTTTAACTTGTCGAGCTGACGTGGCATCACCGCTTTTACGAAGTTATAAGCTTCGTTATAGGCCTGTTCTGAGTCAATCAGGATTTCAGTCACATCATCACGCAGGTAGTCACGAATGGCACGCGTGACGACACCGGCTTCCTGATGCACCAGCATTGGCGATGGACCAGAACTTGAGGTGCTTTGAATTTGCGCCCACAGATCTAGCAGATGCTGTAAATCAAGTTGTAATTCTTCTTGAGAACGACCAATACCGGCAGTACGTACAATCACGCTCATCCCGCGTGGCACGTTTAAAGAGGCCAGCATTTCTTTCAGTTCTTCACGCACTGAACCGGAAATCTGACGGCTGATACCACCCCCTTTCGGGTTGTTTGGCATCAGGACCAGGTAACGGCCCGCCAGTGAAATAAAGGTCGACAGGGCAGCACCTTTGTTGCCGCGCTCTTCTTTTTCTACCTGAACTAGCAGTTCGGTGCCTTCAGTAATCAGTTCGCGAATATTTGAAGTTTGACGAGGATCGGCCTTGTAGTAAGAGTTGGCAATTTCGCGCATCGACAGGAAACCTTGACGACCGGCACCATACTCAACAAATACAGCTTCTAAAGATGGCTCTACGCGAGTCACATGACCTTTATAGATATTTGATTTTTTTTGTTCACGGGTACGATTTTCTAAATCAAAATCGTAAAGACGCTGACCAGTGACAAGTGCAACGCGAATTTCTTCAGCATGTGTTGCATTAATCAACATACGTTTCATGGGTGTAACACCTTATAGTGATACACAGCAAAACATCGCTCTATACGTAGCGAGCATCAAACATCACGGATCATGGTTCAGATCTCAAATACAGCGGTCTGAACGTTTCTCTACCGGCCTGATAATCGGGTTTCGGTGGATGATTCACGTATTGATGATGTCAATACGGCTTCAATCTTTAAACGATTAAAGTCACCTGGTCGTTTCACTGGCGGACGAGCGGTACATTGGATGTGAGTAACTTTCACTGTCACATTGCTCAAAGATCATCCCTTCTTTTAGTCGAGTGTCTTGATACGGAATTATCGTCGTATCTTTACAATTTGTGCAGATCCAATGTATCAACGCTGTAGCCTGAATGCGACATCAGGGAACGACTAGTCTGATGTGTATCAGTTTACGTTTAAAAACCAACTTGAGGTTGGCGACATATTTTTTCAGGCAAACTGATTTATGTACCTTAAGTACAATTAAACGCAACAGTTTGCAGTTTTGCCGATATAATAAGCCTTCGGCGTCGGCATAATTCTTTTGGGACCTTTACGTGTTTAGTGGAGTGTTTGATTGAATAATCAACTTCAGTAAAAACCGAAATGACCCAACTTTTACCCACTTACGATGGTTTCCGTGCGCTGACTATATCAAACCTTGCATCATCTGCCTATGGGCTAAGCTTATGTTTCTTGTGTAAAGCATAGCCTAAGTGATCAGTTTTTAATCAATTTTAGTATTTTTTTAGGTCGTCGTAACTGTATGAATTCTACCCAACAATGGCAAAGTGTCACTTGGTTTGAAGTCGATGAGCATCAAGCGGGGCAACGGATTGACAACTTTTTGTTTAGCCGTTTAAAAGGCGTGCCCAAAAGCCGGATTTACCGTCTGATTCGTGAAGGTCAGGTGCGGGTCAATAAAAAACGGGTCAAAGCCGAAACCAAGCTGAATATTGGCGATCAGATCCGGGTTGCACCAATCCGTTTTGAACAGAAAGATGATACCCCGGCGCCGGTGTCAGATAAAGTTGCTCAAGGCTTGCTGAACCGGGTCATCTATGAAGATGAAGGGCTGATGGTGGTGAACAAGCCATCGGGCATTGCTGTGCATGGGGGCAGTGGTGTGGCCTATGGCTTGATTGAGGGCTTGCGCGCGGCCACCGGGAAAAAATATCTGGAGCTGATTCACCGCATTGACCGCGATACTTCGGGTCTGGTGATGATTTCGAAAAAACGCAGCGTATTAAAAACCTTGCAGGACATGCTGCGCGAACACAAAATCCGTAAAACCTATGCTGCGGTGGTGAAAGGACAGGTGACGCTGGACAAACAGCTGATTGATGCACCTTTACATCGTTATGAGCTGGCCAATGGCGAACGTCGCGTGCGTGTGTCTAAAGAAGGTAAAGAATCGAAAACCCAGTGGAATGTGCAAGAGCGCTTTATGCATGCCACACTGGTCTATGCATCGCCGCTGTCTGGACGTACCCATCAGATTCGTGTGCATGGTCTGAGTATAGGCCATCCGCTGGTGGGCGATGAAAAATACGGTCATGAAACCGAATATCGCGGGCCTAAACCACGCCGTTTATGCTTGCACGCCATGCGTCTGGAGATTCCGGGTTATCCAACCATTGAAGCACCATTGCCTGAAGATATGCAGAGTCTGGTCGCACAGCTCCGTGCGCAAAAGGCAGATAAGGTAGTAACACTTGGGGAAGATGACGAATAATCTTTGGCTTTTTAATTCTCGTTCATCTTGCTTTATTTAAGTGGGAAACTTCCCTCTTTATTAAAATTAAAGATGAGGAACATTGTTCCGCAAGGGGAGATTAAATTTCGGAAAAATCCTCTCCCTGAGCAGCACTGCTGCGCAAGTCCCCTTCTTGCACGTCGTTTAAAGCAGTGCTTTAAACTCGTTCAGGAGAGGGAGCGTTGCGATAGTAAATGATATCTGCATCCGAAATGTGCGAAAGGCGACATGGATGTCGCCGTTGGGTAATTAATATCTGTTGTGATCTTGCAATAAAAGTTATTTTCTAATGAAGCTCTCCCTCCTTTTTTAAAGGAGGGTCGGGGTGGATTTAAACCGAATCAAATCGAGGAAACCATATATGAATACAGCTGTAGAACTCATCATTTTCGACTGGGATGGCACCTTGTTTGATTCAGTCGGTCAAATTGTGGCGAGTTTGCAGTTCGCTGCACAGCAGTTCCAGCAACCCTTAACCGATGACGCGGCCAAAAGTATTATCGGTTTGGGTCTGCCTGAAGTGGCGCAGCGTTTGTTCCCGATGGTGCCGGAATTGCATAGCGAGATTTTACAGTGCTATTCCGAGCACTATGTAGCCAACTCCAAAACCGATGTCTGGTTTGATGGTGTGGCGGCGATGCTGGATGATTTACAGAATGCCGGGGTAAAACTCGCGGTGGCTACCGGTAAAAGTCGTAAAGGCCTAGATCGTGTATTGCAGCAGACTCAAAGTATGAATCTGTTTGCTGCGACCCGTGCCGCCAGTGAAACCCGCTCTAAACCGCATCCCTTAATGTTAGAAGAAATTCTGGCAGAAACCGGAGTGCGCCCTGAGCAGGCAATTATGGTCGGCGATACCTCTTATGATCTGGAAATGGCGCAGGCTATTGCCATGCCGCGTGTGGGTGTCAGCTATGGGGTACATACGGTCGAAGTGTTACAGCTGTTTCAACCGCTAAAAATTGCCGGGGATGTCAGCAGCCTGCATCAGTTCCTGTTACAGCAGGTACAAATGAAACAGGCCATCTAGGTGGGAGAGCATCTTTTCAGAAGAAGTGAACCTCTTGCCGCTTCTTCTTTTATTCAAGAGCTTATTTTCTTCCTTCTTATATTGATCTCTGCCTGGGCATGTTGCGTGATTGCAAAGTTTCGTCTTTCTTTTTCTGTTCTAGAGGCTGTATAAACACTGTGCAGCCTTATTGCCTCTAAAAGCTGCTGATAAAATCGTCTAATACCGAAGCCTTAAGCGCTGAAACTTCTCATCCAGATTTTCTTAAAAAGTGGATAGAAATACTCGGAAATCTATAGCTATCAGGGGCTTCGTGTCGGTTGAGTTGTGGCTGTGTTATAGGTTCTAGCTATTGTAAAAAATAAAATAAGTATTGGCATAAAAAGTCCATTTTTCCGATTCTAAATCAGTTTATATCTATGCGCGTTTGCTAGAGATCGGCAGCAACAGCCTGTTGCCGCTCTGATCAGTCCCCCCTATATCGGCCGATGTTCAGCTGCATGCCGGAAAATCTAGTCAACAGCATAAGCCCAATTTTTGCAGTTTAAGGAAACATTGATGTCGAATTCTGCTGTTGTTGCATCAGTTGCTCAAGCGTTAAGAGATGCTGAATTATCACAAACTGCGATTGCACCGATTCGCCCACAATTAGGCGGTGAATCTGCTGATGTAGATATCGCGTACGCAGTTCAAGAAGTAAATACCGAACGCGCGTTGAAAGAAGGCCGCCGTTTAGTAGGTCGCAAAATTGGTTTGACCTCGAAGGTAGTTCAGGCACAACTGGGTGTTGATCAGCCAGATTTCGGTATGTTGTTTGCAGATATGGCCTATGGTGATGGTGAAGCCATTCCTGCAGGTTTGCTGATTCAACCGAAAGTTGAAGCAGAAATTGCACTGGTCATTAAAGAAGATTTGACCAAAGAAAAACACACCTATGCTGACATTATCAGTGCAACTGACTACGCACTGCCAGCAGTAGAAGTGGTGGATAGCCGTATTGAAAACTGGAAAATCAGCCTGATTGACACCGTGGCAGACAACGCATCTTCAGCGGCGTTTGTACTGGGTTCTCAACCGGTAAAACTGGAAAACCTGGATCTTGTGAATTGCAAGATGGTCATGACCCGCGGTGAAGAAGTGGTTTCTCAAGGTGTGGGTAAAGCCTGTTTAGCCAACCCATTGAATGCTGCAGTCTGGCTGGCAGATGAAATGGTACGTCGTGGGCGTCCATTGTTAAAAGGCGACATCATCTTAACAGGTGCGTTAGGGCCAATGGTTGTGGCGCAACCAGGCGATGAATTCAAAGTTGAAATTGAAGGCTTTGGTTCAGTTACAGCGGCATTCGCTGCTGAATAAGCCCCAACCTGATCAGAATTTTAAGAGAGTACATTCATGAAAAAGATTAAATGTGCAATGATCGGTCCAGGTAACATCGGTACTGATTTGCTTTACAAATTACAACGTAGCGAATGGTTAGAGCCAGTATGGATGGTGGGTATTGATCCTACATCTGAAGGTCTAGCGCGTGCGGCGAAAATGGGTTTAAAAACCACGGCTGAAGGTGTAGATGGTCTTCTTCCTCACGTAATCGAAGATGACATCAAAATTGCATTCGATGCAACGTCTGCATACGTACACGCAGAAAACAGCCGCAAGCTCAATGAACTTGGCGTGTTAATGATTGATTTAACACCTGCGGCGATTGGTCCATTCTGTGTACCACCTGTCAACCTTGAAGCATTGCTTGCAGCTGGCGAAGTGCCAAACGTCAACATGGTGACTTGTGGCGGTCAGGCAACCATTCCAATGGTTGCTGCAGTTTCTCGCGTTCAACCTGTTGAATATGGCGAAATCATTGCAACTGTATCTACGAAGTCTGTAGGTCCAGGTACACGTAAAAACATTGATGAATTTACCCGTACCACTGCGGGTGCAATTGAGAAAGTTGGTGGTGCGAAACAAGGTAAAGCGATCATCATCATTAACCCTGCTGAGCCACCACTGATGATGCGTGACACAGTACATTGTTTAGTTGAAGGTGAGCCAGATCAAGCTGCGATCACTGAATCAGTGCATGCGATGATTAAAGAAGTGCAAAAATATGTACCAGGTTACAAACTGGTAAACGGTCCTATTTTTGACGGTAACCGTGTTTCGATCTTCTTAGAAGTCGAAGGTTTAGGTGACTTCTTGCCGAAATATGCAGGTAACCTCGACATCATGACAGCAGCAGCTGCACGTACTGCAGAAATGTTTGCTGAACACGTTTTCAACACTGCTGAAGCTTAAGGAGCAACCTCATGTCTAAGATTATTGTTCATGATATGACTTTACGTGATGGTATGCACCCGCAGCGCCATCAAACCACTGTTGAGCAAATGATTGCCATTTCAACAGCGCTAGATGATGCCGGCGTACCTTTAATTGAAGTGACCCACGGTGACGGCCTGGGCGGTTCATCAGTGAACTACGGTTTTGCTGCTGCAACAGATGAAGAATACCTGTCTGCTGTTGTGCCACGTATGAAGAATGCGAAAGTGTCTGCACTGCTTCTTCCTGGTATCGGTACAGTTGATCATTTGAAAATGGCGCATGAAATTGGTGTATCAACGATTCGTGTTGCAACACACTGTACAGAAGCGGACTGTTCTGAACAGCACATCACTGCTGCTCGTAAACTCGACATGGACACTGTGGGCTTCTTAATGCTGGCTCACATGGCTTCTCCTGAGCGTCTTTTAGAAGAAGCACAGAAGATGGTGTCTTACGGTGCGAACTGTATTTATGTCACAGACTCAGCAGGTTACATGCTTCCTCAAGACGTGAAAGACCGCGTGGGTCACTTACGTCAACACCTTGACCCAAGCATCGAACTCGGTTTCCACGGTCACCACAACTTAGGTATGGGTGTATCAAATACGGTTGCTGCGGTTGAAGCAGGTGCAGTACGTGTGGACTTGGCCTCTGCAGGTCTTGGTGCGGGTGCGGGTAACACACCACTTGAATTGTTCATTGCTGTAGCGAACCGTATGGGTATGGATACAGGCGTTGATCTGTTCAAAGTACAAGACGTTGCTGAAGACCTTGTGATTCCAATGATGCACAACCCAATTCGTGCAGACCGTGATGCGGCAACTTTAGGTTATGCGGGTGTTTACTCTTCATTCCTGTTGTTTGCAAAACGCGCTGAAGCGAAATATGGCGTGTCTGCGCGTGAAATCCTGATGGAACTGGGTCGCCGTGGTACAGTCGGTGGTCAGGAAGACATGATTGAAGACTTGGCGTTGACCATGTCTAAAGCACGTGAAATGCAAGCTTAAGTTTTAATTTTAAAACTGGCTTAAACAAAGCACTCCAAATATATTTGGGGTGCTTTTTTATTGGTGTGATTGATTGACTCACGATCACTTTAAAATAAATCCGGATTTAAAAGCGCACAGCTCAATACATTTAAGATGCATCTTATTTTTATATAAAAAATCTGTTAAATGATCAGCCGAGATTTATTTTAAAAGGATGGAGAAGGGGGAATGGAAAGCTAAGGGATTTAAATTCGAGGAAAAGCTGAATTATTTTAAATATTAAATTTTTTATAAATAATACTGATAGTTAAAAGCTATTAGTTAAAGTGTTAATGTTAAAACCAATAAATAAAGCCTAAAAACTCAGAATAAATAAAAAATACAGTGAAAAATAATATGAATAACAGGGGTTTATATTTACAGGGTGGAGAGTATTTAGCAGGGAAATGATTGGTGAAATATCTTAAAAAAATAAAAAAAGCGCTGTGAAATCAAAAAAATGCCCAAACCGATAAATGTTTAATACTGTGGTCGGATTTTCTATTTGATTATGCTTACGCATGATGACGGCATTGTTTTTATCTGCTGAATGGGAAAACTTACCATGCGTCGTCAAAAATTATGGATAGCAATGCTTGCTGCGACAGCAACTTTAGGAACTTCTGCTACATATGCAGATTTTATTGATGACAGCAATGTTCAACTTAAATTTAAAAATTTCTATTTAGATCGTCAGTATCAAGATAAACCAGAATTGAACTTTGGTTCATGGTCACAGGCGGTAACTTTGGATGCCAAGTCTGGTTATCATGATATTGGTGGTGGCGTGCAAATTGGAGCAGATGTACTGGTTCAACATGCAGTTAAACTCAACGGCCGTGATCAAAATCCGGATTGGGTGTTACCTCACGATGGCAAAGAATCTAAAGATCATTTTGGTAAAGTTGGTGCAACCTTAAAAGTTAAGGTATCTGAAACTGAGTTGAAGGTTGGTGATCTATTACCAATGTCACCAGTGGTATTCTTTGATCCATCTCGCCAATTACTGACTACTTATAGTGGTGCCTGGTTAGAGTCTAAGGACATTAAAGATACTAAACTGACCTTGGCATATTTAGATGGCATTAATGCACGTTATGAAAATCAATATCATGACCTGAGCTTATTTCCGCAAAACAACTTTGCGACAGCAGTCAGTACAGATGACGGTATGTATATTGCCGGGATTGATCATCAATTCACCCCAAAAGTGGGTGGTAGTTACTGGTATGCCGATGTCACCAACATCTACCAACAACACTATGCCGCTGTAAACTATAAAACGACCTTGGCTGAAAACACCAAGTTAGACACCCATGTACGTTATTTTGACAACAGCGAATCGGGTGACCAGCTGTATGGCAAGATTGACAGCCAGGCCGTGTCTGCAGGTGCAAAAATCAACCATGGTATGCACACAGTACAATTAGGCTACCAGCAAATGTTTGGAGAGCATGGTAACAAAGCGCCAATGTTCCCGACATTGGGTGGTTGGGTACCACAGCCTTATCTAGACAACTGGTCGGTGGCAAGCTTTATCCGTAAAGATGAAAAATCATGGAGCTTGGGTTATACCTATAACTTTGCTGATGTGGGTGTACCAGGTTTAACCGCAACTGCACGTCATTTCCGTGGTTGGGATGTCGATAATGGTGCAGGCGAACCGCGTGGCAAAGAAAATGAAAACAACCTGATTGTGAACTATGTGGTACCAGAAGGTAAGCTAAAAGGTTTAGGTTTCAACTACATGTTTATTGATACCAACTATGACAATATCTCAGGTGGTAACGATCTAGAAGAACACCGTATCGCGACGACCTATACCTATACATTCTAATTGGTCAAGATCAAAGAGCAGCTGCACCTCCAGCTGCTCTTTTTTATATAAAAATAGATGAAAGTCCTAATAAAAATAAGGATTTAAAATTAACTAAAATGTTTAAAAACAATGGCTTAAATAATCGTTTTTTTGTAGCTTAAAATCGTAATTTTGTATCAGTTGAAAGCGCAGGAGCGGTTAATATAAGCCTATAGAAAACGCATGTTCAACGAGTCACTTGACGTCCAGACCTTCCAAGATTGAGGGAAACGCAAGCTAAAGACTGTATGAGGAGTAAGTATGAGCACTGTCCAAATCCCTGACTATACAACAGATTCATTCTTTGGCTTAGAAGATAAATGGATTGAAACCGCAGAAGGCGAACTCACCCATTACCATGAAATTGGTGAAGGTACGCCAATTCTGTTCTTGCACGGTTCAGGTACGGGTGTATCTGCAGCGGCCAACTGGTGGTTAAACCTGCCACAAATTGGTGAACAGGCACGTTGTATCGCGATTGATACCATTGGTTATGGTCAAACCGTTGTTGCACCGGGTACCCAATACGGGATCCGTGCCTGGGTTGATCACGCAATCCGTACCTTAGATGCTTTAGGTATCGAGAAAACCTGGTTGGTGGGTAACTCTTTAGGTGGCTGGTTGGCATTTCAATTGGCACTGGATTATCCAGAGCGCGTTCTGGGTATCGTGTCTATGGGTACCGGTGGTGCCAAGCAAACTGCTGCACTGAAAGCGCACGCGAACCCAGTACTGACTGAAGAAGGTATCCGTAAGACACTGTCTATGTTCGTGGTGAACAAAGACCTGATCACAGATGAACTGGTGAAAGTCCGTTTTGACTCGGCTGCAAATGACTATGCATCTGACCGTTTAATGGACGTGGTTGGCGCACGTGACCGTGACCGTTTCGAATTCCCATTAGACTTCGAAAAAATGAAAGACATCACGGTACCTGTACTTCTGATTCATGGTACTCAAGACGTGGTGATTCCAGTATCCCGTACCTGGGACATTCTGAATGTGGTGCCAAATGCAGATGTGCATATCTTCAGCCAATGTGGTCACTGGTCACAAGTTGAAAAAGCCGATGAGTTCAACACAGTTATTAAAAACTACCTGGCGGCGCACGGCGTAAAATAAGCCGATGATAAAAACGAAAAAAGGATGGTGACAGGCCATCCTTTTTTTATGGGCGGAATTTCTGGCTCAACCGGTTTAGTGCTGAATAAAGCTGGCCACCAGATTAATACAAATCGCCAGAATAGTGGTGTTAAACATATAGGCCAGCACAATATGCAGCATGTTCAGGATACGCATCGCGCGTGAGCTGATGCTGACATCGGCGGTTTGTGCCGACGTGCCAATCACATAACTAAAATAGAGAAAATCCGGATAGGTCGGGTAAGGGGTTTTCGGAAACTCCAGCCCACCTGCCTGATGCTGTTGCAGCGCCAGATAATAGTCATGCGCATAGTGAATCGCAAAAATGGTATGCATAAACAGCCAGGCACATAAAATAGTGGTAATCGCCAGCAGAAAATGCCCCATGCGTGCAAAGTCGGTTTGGGCAAATAAGTTGATCTCGACAATAATCGCAATAAAGCACATCACCAGGGTTAGAAACAGCAGTAACAGAATCAGCCATTTACTGGCATCGTGCTGCTGGGCGCGTTGCAGAATATGCTGATGATCACTATGCCAGAAATTCAGCAGGGTAAAGAGCAGATAACCGGACACGGCAATATTCCAGCTGATGAGCAGGCAGGTCGACCAGGTCCACGGGCTCAAGCACTGAAAAATACCGTACAGCACCGTGGTGATCAGAAAACTGATAAAAAAATAAGGATGAGACTGCATCCCGGTTTTAATATGGCTAAACGGTGTTTTTATCATTCTTATTCCTTTGATCTGGCCCATGACAGATAAAAGCATGCCTAGCATCCTGCTTCAGGGGCAGAACATAGCGGCACTTCACTGTAGTCTAGCTTATTAGACTTAAGTTGTAGTTTGCGGCTGAAAATAAATCTGTGCGGCTAGCAGAGAAAAAGTCGTAAAAGTGCAAAAATGATAAAAAATGGTGCAAAAAAGCCTGCGACTTAAGTCTAATCTGATTAAAAAGCCAGCAAACTGGCTATAAAAAAGCACCATTATTTAGTCTCGAAATAATGATGCTGGCAGGCAGTCAGCCAAAGCGCGGCTTAATCGCGATTAATATCCAGATAAAACACCCGAGTCAGCAGTTCCATAAACTTGTCGACCGATGGCGAGTTGCTATTTTTGCGGTAACTGACATACAGGTCCAGATAAGGCAGTTCGATATCCAGCGGACGGATGATGGTGTTATTCATGGTCAGTGGTGTAATATAGCCTGGAAGGATCGTACAACCTAGACCAATACCAATAGAGTTGATGTTAAACAAGATGTTATCGGCTTTTTGCACGATATTAAATTCAATATTATTAGCTTTGGCAAAATCTAAAATGGTGTTGTGAAGGGTAAGAGATTGCTCTGCAGCCGGAATAATAAAATCAATGCCATTCAGGGCTTTGACCGGAATACGTTCGTATTTGGCCAGCGGATGGTCTTTCGGCAAAATGAAAATCAGCGGTTCACGCAGCACGAACTGGCTTTCAATTTCATCATTATTAAAGTTGTGACGGGTAAAGGTGATGTCCAGTTCACCTTTTTTAATGGCTTTCATCTGATCATTGTTGTTCATACTGAGCAATTCAATTTTCAGATCCGGGTTCTGTACGCGCAGATTCGGCAACACATACGGGAAAATCTTCATTTCCGCGACCGGTACAAAGCCAATGCGCAGCATCTGCTGTTTGGCCTGGGACACCTGACGCGCCATAGCCACGGCTTTGTCGGCCTGCGCCAGGGTCAAGCGCGCCTGTTCCAGAAACACTGCGCCTTCTTCTGTCAGTTCGACCTTACGTTTGGTCCGGTGTAACAGTTTTACGCCAACGTCTTCTTCGAGGTCTTTAATCTGTTGACTTAAAGAAGGCTGGGCTGTGTAGAGCTTCAAGGCAGCCTTACTGAAGTTCAGTTCTTCAGCCACGGTAATGAAATAGCGAAGGTGACGTAATTCCATAAACCCATTCCAAAATATTAATTCAAAAAATGTCTAACTATCATGTCTTAAGAGTATAATCTATAATCAACTATTAGGTGAAGATTATTCTGCCATTTAGGAAATAAATAGGCTTTCAAATTTTATTAATGCTTTAATAAAGAGAAATAAGCGATAAGTAATTGATAAAATATCTTAATTAAAACAAAAAAAATATTTCACTAAACCCCGCTAAAAAATCATTATCCATGCAAAGTTGAGTCTATTTATTTTGTGCCGTTGTGTCGGTCACAGGAGAGCTTTCAATGAGTGGAAAAATTGATGTGCGCGAAATCGACGCTTTAGTCGATGCACAAAATGGACGTATTACGCCATCTATCTATACTGATCCAGATATCTACGAGCTAGAACTTGAACGTGTATTTGGTCGTACCTGGTTATTCCTTTGCCATGAAAGCCAAATTCCTAAGGCGGGCGACTTCTTCAACACCTATATGGGTGAAGATCCGATCATTGTGGCACGTCAAAAAGATGGCTCGATCAAAGCATTCTTAAACCAATGCCGTCACCGTTCTATGCGCGTAAGCTTCGCAGACTGTGGTAATACCCGTGCGTTCACTTGCCCATACCACGGCTGGTCTTACGGTATTGACGGTTCTTTAAAAGACATCCCGCTTGAAGATCGTGCTTACCCGCATGGTGCATGTAAAGAGCAATGGGGTCTGGTTGAAGTAAACCGTGTGAAGTCTTACAAAGGCTTGGTATTCGGCTGCTGGGATGAAACGACTCCAGATCTAGAAGAATACATGGGCGATATCGCTTGGTACCTGGACGGTGTTGTCGATCGTCGTGAAGGCGGTACTGTGATCGTGGGTGGTGTACACAAATGGGAAATCGAGTGTAACTGGAAATTTGCAGCCGAACAGTTCGCATCTGACCAATACCACGCGTTGTTTTCTCACGCATCTGCAATTCAGGTGCTGGGTGCAAAACCAGACGACGAATCTTCTAAGAAATTAGGTGCTGCACAAACTGCTCGTCCAGTTTGGGAAACTGCGAAAGACGCGATCCAATACGGTTCACGTGGTCACGGTTCAGGCTTCTTCTTCACAGAGAAACCAGACGCAAACGTATGGGTTGACGGTGAAGTAGCGAACTACTTCCGTGAAACTTACGAAGAAGTGAAAGAACGCCTAGGTGAAACTCGTGCACTGCGTCTAGCTGGTCATAACACCATGTTCCCTACATTGTCTTGGTTGAACGGTACTGCGACTCTTCGTGTATGGCACCCACGTGGTCCAAACAAAACTGAAGTTTGGGCATTCTGTATCTGTGATGCGGACGCGCCAGAAGATGTACAAGCAGCATTTGAACGTTCTGCAACTCGTGCCTTCGGTCCTGCAGGCTTCCTGGAGCAAGATGACTCTGAAAACTGGATCGAAATCCAAAAAGTTTTACGTGGTTACAAAGCGCGTCAAAACAAACTCATTATGGAAATGGGTAAAGGTAACGAGAAAGTACGTGAAGATGGTATCCCGGGTATCACTAACTATATTTTCTCTGAAACTGCAGCACGTGGTATGTACCGCCGTTGGGCAGATTTATTGATTCATGAAAAATGGGAAGACGTTGAAGCTGCGGCTGACGAATATGAGAAGGAGCTTATGAAATGAGTCAAATCAGTTTAGAACTTCATCACCAAATTAGTCAGTTCCTGTATCAAGAAGCCAAGCTTCTTGATGACTGGAAATTCCGCGAGTGGTTAGACACGCTAGCTGAAGATATTTCTTATACGCTACGTACCACACCAAACGCACAAACCCGTGACCGTCGTCGTTCGGTTGAACCACCGACGACTTGGGTGTTCAACGATACGAAAGATCTGTTGGAACGTCGTGTTGCCCGTCTTGAAACCGGTATGGCCTGGGCAGAAGAGCCTCCATCACGTACGACTCACATGGTGTCTAACGTGATTGTTGAAGCGTCTGAAGTAGAAGGCGAATACGATGTGTACGTGACTTATTTACTGTACCGTACCCAAAAAGAGAAAGACGTTACGATTTACTGTGGTAAGCGTCATGACAAGATCCGCAAAGTTGAAGGCGGCCTGGGCTTCCAGATCTTCAACCGTAAGATCACGCTTGACCAAGTTACCTATAACTCACATAACCTGAGTGTGTTCTTCTAATGAATAAGATTTTTGTTTGCCAAGTTGACGAATTAGACGAAGGCGAAGCGTTAAAAGTGGATTGTGGCGTAAACGGTATCGAAGCGCTTGCAGTATTCAACAACGGTGGCGAATTCTTCGCAATGAACGACCGCTGTTCACACGGTAATGCTTCTATGTCTGAAGGCTACCTTGAAGACGATGGTACAGTGGAATGTCCACTTCACGCAGCTCGCTTCTGTTTGAAAACAGGTCAGGCACTTTGCTTACCAGCAACTGACCCAATTCAAACATTCCCAGTTGTACTTGAAGATGGTGCGTTATACGTAGAGATGGCAGGAGAGTAATCATGGGTTGGCTACAAGGCGAAGTTGCACTGATCACTGGTGGTGGTTCAGGTCTCGGTTGGGCACTGGTAGAACGTTTCCTGGAAGAGGGTGCACAAGTGGCCGTTCTTCAACGTTCACAGTCTAAAGTCGATGCACTGAATGCACATTTTGGTGACCGCGTGCTGGCAATCGCAGGTGATGTGGCCAGCTATGAAGACAACGTCCGCGCTGTTAAAGCGACTGTAGAGCGTTACGGTAAACTCGACTGTTTCGTGGGTAATGCCGGTATCTGGGATCACTATGCAGATATCGTCAATACTTCAGGTGAGCAGCTGGAAAAAGCCTTTGATGAGATTATGGGGATTAATACCAAATCTCTGATCTTAGGCGCCAAAGCTGCACTTGATGAGCTCGTGAAATCTGAAGGTTCGATCATTTTTACACTGTCAAATTCTGCACTTTATTCTGCAGGTGGCGGTCCAGTTTACACAGCATCAAAACATGCCGGTGTAGGCATTATGAAAGAACTGGCTTACGAACTAGCGCCTAAAGTCCGAGTTAATGCCGTTGCGCCATCAGGTATGAATGTGAATATCAAAGGTGCTGCATCTTTGGGGCAGGAAAATCTTGGCCTGCTCGATGCACGTGATCCTGAGAAAATCGCCCGTGGCATGCCATTGAATTTCTTACCTGAGCCGGAAGATATGACTGGTTCATATGTGCTCTTGGCATCTCGTCAAAATAACCGTCCTTTGACTGGTGTTCTGATCAATGCAGAATGCGGTCTGGGTATTCGCGGCTTACGTCAGCCACGTGCCGGTTTCTTTGACGAATAAAAATCTAGTCTGAAATGGACTTTTCGGCAGCCTGTTCTTGGCTGCCTTCCTTTTAAGGAGTCTCTCATGGCCGTTAAACTTATTTGTGCATCGCACAGTCCTTTAATGGAATTTGCTTCACCGCAGGAAAAACGCAAAGAACAGGCTGTTCGTGAAGCGTTTGAAAAACTGTCTGCTGAAGTAAAAGCTTACGACCCAACCCTGATCATTACCTTTGGTCCTGACCATTTCAATGGTTTCTTCTATGACCTGATGCCAAGCTTCTGTGTGGGCATTCGCGCGACTGCTGCAGGTGACTGGGACTATGGTAAAGACAATGCACACATTGATGTACCAGAAGACAAAGCACTGGGCTTAGTGCGTCGTGTACTCGATGAGGGCGTGGACGTTGCGTATTCTTACCGTATGCAAGCTGACCATGGTGTGACTCAGCCATTGCACTTCCTGTGCGACGGCAAACTTGATCGTTATCCAACGATTCCAATTTTCATTAATGGCGCTGCAGCACCGATGCCAACTACGAAGCGTACCATCGCTTTAGGCCGTGCTGTAGGTCAGTTCATCAAATCTCTGAACCTTGAAAATGAGCGTGTACTTGTCCTAGGTACAGGTGGTCTGTCACACGATCCACCAACTCCGCAAATGGGTTCTGTACCACCAGAAGTGGAAGAGTTCCTGATTGCAGGTCGTAACCCGACACCTGAAGCACGTAACGCGCGTCAGTCAAAAATTATTGCAGTGGGCCAGAAACTGGCAGCGGGCGATACCTCTGTTGCAGTTCCTCTGAATGCTGAATGGGATATCGCATTGCTTGAAAAATTCAAGAATGCCGACTTCGCTGCACTAGAAGCCATGACTGAAGCTGAAATCCGCCGTGATGGTGGCCGTGGTGGTCAGGAAGTCCGTTCGTGGATGGCGGCATTTGCTGCTTTAAGCGAAATGGGCGAGTACGAAATGACAACGCACTGTTATGAAGAAATCAGTGAATGGATTGCGGGCTTCGGCATCGTATCTGCAGAGTTAAAAGGTTAAAGACATGAGCAACATCGAAACCATCGTAATTGTAGGTGCAGGTCAGGCCGGTGCCAGCGCAATTCTGGAATTACGTGGCAACAAATACGAAGGCAAAATCACCCTGATCGGGGATGAAACCCATTTGCCGTATGAGCGTCCGCCTTTGTCTAAAGATGTGATTCTCAAACCAGCCGAAACCAAAATCGAAATTCTGTCAGAAGAAAAACTGGCGGAACTGGGCGTTGAAACCATCCGTGGTAACGGTGTGGCCAAAATCAATGCCGAGGCAAAAACGGTTGAACTGCAAAACGGTGATGTCGTTGCTTATGACAAGTTACTGCTGGCCACCGGTGGTGCAGCGCGTCGTTTACCCAACTTCGATGCGCTGGGTAAACACGTGTACACCCTGCGTAACCTGGAAGATTCACAAGCGCTGGTGCCGGTATTACAGCCGGGCCGCCGTATCATCCTGATTGGTGGTGGTGTGATCGGTCTGGAGCTTGCATCAAGCGCACGTTTTAAAGAATGTGAAGTGACCGTGATTGAAATGGGTCCAATGGTGATGGGTCGTTCATCACCACGCATCCTGAGCGAGTTCCTGCTGCAGCAGCAACAATTGGCCGGTGTTGATGTACGCCTGTCGACCCAGATTGCAGAATGCAAGCTGGATGGCGAAGAAATTGTGGTAACACTGGAAGGCGGTGAAGAGCTGCGTGCAGATGCTGTGGTCTATGGCATCGGGATTATCCCGAATGCACAGCTGGCCGTTGAAGCCGGTCTGGATGCGGACTTTGCGGTTAAGGTCAATGAAAATTGCCAGACTTCAAATCCGGATATTTATGCAGCGGGTGACGTGGCCACGCAACTGCGTGACTGTGGTAACCACCGCCGCGTTGAAACCTGGGAAAATGCCAACCTGCAAGCCGGTATCTTCGCGCGTCACGTGATGGGCGTTGAACATCCAGCGGCAAACCCTGCCTGGTTCTGGACCGATCAGCTGGACATCAACTATCAGTTTGTTGGTGATATGGCAGCGGCTGAATGGCATGTGCGTGGCGAGATTAAACCTGAACTGCGTGCTGAATCATCATTCGTATTGTTTGGTGTCACCGATGGCGTGATCGTTGGCGGGATTACCGTGAATGCAGCCAAAGACATGCGTCACCTGAAAAAGCTGATCAGCAAACAGGCGGCTTTTGAGGCTGACAAATATCTCGATCTGAGTCAGGATCTTCGTAAGCTGGTAAAATAATCCGGCGATACGGCAGGGCAGACCTTGGGTAACTTTGGTCTGCTTTTTTATGGCTGTTTTATTTTCTTGTTGAGACATGAGCGCAATGTGCATGGTGATTTGTACATGACTTTGTGTCGGTAGGTCTTACTTTTTAAAGCTGATAAGAATCCTCAAAATTTATTTTTGAGTTCGCAGGGCAAAACTCTTTTCATTGTTTGGGCGTCTCTTCGTTCCGTGGTGACATTCAGGTCGTCATCCTCATTATTTCAAGATGGGTTTGAATAAAGATGCTTTCATTTTATGGTTTTCAAATTTAGTTGAGTTGTCTATGAGTTCAAACTCATCTCCCATGATCGTTACCGCCAGTATCTATGCCTTGCTGGTGCTGATCTGGGCCACCACGCCGCTGGCGATTGTGTGGAGTGTGGAAGAAGTCCATCCCATGTGGGTGCTGATTATCCGCTATTTCGGGGCTTCGCTGATTGCGCTGTTTTTACTGAAACTGATGCGTGATCCGTTGCCGCTGGATGAAACCTCACTCAAAAGTTATGTGGCGGGCAGCCTGAACCTGATTGGTGCGCAGCTGTTTATTTATCTGGCAGCCAATTACCTGACTTCGGGTTTAATGGCGCTGATTTTTGGTTTTTCCCCGCTTATTGCCGGTTTAATTGGCCATGTGATTTTAAAAACCCAGAAACTGGTGGCCCTGCAATGGCTGGGCATGGCGGTGGCAGTGGCCGGGCTGAGTTATGTCTTTGCCGACTCGGCAGACAGCAAGATCAACCCGATTGGGATTGTGCTGATGTTAATTAGCATGGTGTCGTATATCAGCTCGATTTTCTGGGTCAAGCAGATTAATGCACCACTGAGTCCGATGTCACAGGCCACCGGTTCCTTGCTGGTCTCGGCACTGGGTTCAATGCTGATGTTGCCATTCATCTGGTCACATATGCCAACCGAATGGCCGGGCATGCAAACCATGATTGGCTTTTTGTTTACCATGATCATGTCTTCGATTGTGGCGATGCTGTGTTATTTCTGGCTGATTCGCCGTCTGGCTGCGTCCACTGTCTCTTTAAGCAATGTGATGACCCCGATTATTGCACTGGTACTCGGAGCGACCCTGAATCATGAGCATATCAGTGCACATGCGGTGGCCGGGATTGCGGTGGTGATGCTGGGCATTGTGATGTATTTCTGGAAAGACTGGCAGCGTCAGTATTTTTCTAAATGGTGACAGCACAGGAAGCCATGCGCTTCCTGCTGTTTTGGCTTTTGCTAAAAACAACAAAAACATAAAACAAAATATTCCACAATTTTGGATACTATGCATATTGCATCGGCACTTGCTGTCCTGTGTAATGAAGACTTAATAAATCACAGGATTTGCTCTACGTGCTTCAATTTTTATCGGACTGACATGAATCAAAACGCGGAACCTAAGCATTTTCAGCTACCAACCGAAACATGTTGGTCACACGCCTGGCGTCAGCCTGCTTTGCAGTTTTTACCTTCCCGGCATTATAACGGTGCCCAGTTTTTCAATCCGGTGCCGGCACCCGAAGGGCGTAGCCGCAGTGATTTGCTGAAATGGCTGTTACAGCGTAAACGCAATAGCTGGACCGCAGAAAACACACCAGAGCAGCCCGCTGAAGGCAAGCGTCCGATTCCGCAGGAACGTCCGAATGCCAGCCTGGATGACTGGCAGATCTGGTTTGTAGGGCATGCTACCGTTCTGATTCAGATTGGCCCCTATAATTTCCTGACCGATCCGGTCTGGTGTGAATATGCCGGACCGCAGCAGGGCAGAGGTCCGAAACGGATTTGCCCGGCTGGAATTGCCCTGGAAGAGTTACCGACCATTCATGCGGTGCTGTTGAGCCATAACCATTATGACCACATGGATCTGGCCACCCTGCGCTGGTTACATGCCCGTTTTGCCATGCCAATTTATACCGGACTGGGCAACAGCTGGTATTTGCCAAAAAACTTTCATGTGGTGGAAATGGACTGGTGGCAATCGGCGCTATTTAATGAATTAAAACTGGTCTATATTCCGGCGCAGCATGGTTCAGGCCGTGGTATGCGCGACCAGAACAGTGCCCTCTGGGGTGGCTTCTCGATTCTGCATGGTGAAGATCACTGCTTCTTTGCCGGAGATACCGGTTATTCCTCGCATTTTAAGGAAATCCATGCCCGTATTGGCGCACCGCGGATTGCACTATTACCGATTGGTGCCTATGAGCCACGGGACCTGATGCGCTATATGCACATGAATCCGGAAGATGCTTTTCAGGCGCATAAAGACCTGCATTCCAAATGTTCGCTGGCCATTCATTACCGTACCTTCCAGCTCACCGATGAAGGCCGTGAACAGCCGGAAGTCGATTTGCAAAATGCCATGCGTAAATCCTCAAAACTGATGAATCCGTTTTATTGCATTCGCGAAGGCAAGAAGCTGATTGTTTAAGTTTAAATCCTGCAACAAAAAACCACCCGAAGGTGGTTTTTTTATGGCTTGAACTCTCTGTGTAGAGGCTTAGAGCACGCCTGGCTGACCCAGCGCAGGGTCGGTGGCTCGAGCGGCCTGAGCATCTGCCACGGTCATCCCCAAGGCTTGGGCTACACCTTCGCCGTAGGCCGGGTCACACATAAAGCAGTTACGGATATGACGGTACTTGATAAAGTCATAGGCATCGCCCATGGCACGCGCAGTATTGTCAAACAGCGCCTGTTTCTGTTCAGGATTCATCAGGTTGAACAGGGCACGCGGCTGGCTAAAGTAATCGCTGTCATCTTGACGATAATCCCAGAAATCGGCATCGCCACGGATTTTCAGTGGTGGTTCACGGTACTGTGGCTGTTCCTGCCATTGCTGGAAGCTGTTTGGCTCATAGTGTGGCAAGCCGCCATAGTTGCCATCCATACGGCCCTGACCATCACGGCGGTTAGAGTGGACCGGACAACGGGCTGCGTTTACCGGAATCTGGGAATGGTTTACCCCCACGCGATAACGTGCGGCATCGGCATAGTTAATTAAACGCGCTTGCAGCATACGGTCTGGTGAATAGCTGATCCCCGGCACCAGAGTACTTGGTGCAAAAGCGGCCTGTTCCACATCCTGGAAATAGTTTTCTGGGTTACGGTTCAGTTCAAACTCACCGACTTCAATTAATGGATAATCACCTTTTGGCCAGACTTTGGTCAGGTCAAACGGATGATAAGGCACGGTTTCCGCTTCGGTTTCCGGCATGATCTGCACGAATAGGGTCCATTTCGGGAAATCGCCACGTTCAATTGCATTAAACAGGTCATTTTGGCTGCTTTCACGGTCCTGGCCAATCAGTGCTGCGGCTTCGGCATCGGTCAGGTTTTTAATGCCCTGCTGGGTACGGAAATGGAATTTGACCCAGAAACGTTCATTGTTGGCATTAATGAAGCTGTAGGTGTGGCTGCCAAAACCATGCATATGACGATAACCATCTGGAATACCGCGGTCTGACATGACAATGGTCACCTGATGCAGCGCTTCTGGTAACAGGGTCCAGAAATCCCAGTTGTTGTTGGCGGAACGGACGTTGGTTTTCGGGTCACGTTTTACCGCTTTGTTCAGGTCTGGGAACTGGCGCGGGTCACGGAAGAAGAACACCGGTGTGTTGTTACCGACTAAATCCCAGTTGCCTTCTTCGGTATAGAATTTTAGTGCAAAACCGCGAATATCACGTTCGGCATCGGCTGCACCGCGCTCACCGGCCACTGTCGAGAAGCGGGCAAACATTTCGGTTTTCTTGCCGACTTCAGAGAAAATTTTGGCGCGGGTATATTGGGTAATGTCGTGAGTCACGGTAAAGGTTCCGAATGCACCTGAACCTTTGGCGTGCATACGACGCTCAGGAATCACTTCACGAACAAAGTTCGCCAGTTTTTCATTGAGCCATAAATCCTGGGTAAGCAATGGACCACGGGCACCGGCGGTCATACTGTTCTGGTTATCGACCACCGGAGCACCGGCATCGGTGGTGAGGTGGGTGACCGGACATTTTTTAAAGTCTTGGCTCATTATCGTTCTCCGTTATTGTATTCATGTGCTGACGTTGGACACGGGCTGGATTCTCCAGGCAGGTGACATCCCATGAAATTAACCGTTATCAAAGTCATTAAAAAACCAACCCAGCCCATCATGGACATCTGCCTTGCAACGACTGACTGGGCAGGATGGCGATGGATAAAAACATAAAAATGTAGCTTGGTTCTCATTTAATGTAGACCGAGTACCGCAGTTTTTCAAATGGATAAAACGATTAGTGGTCAAAGGAATAATCGATAGCTTAAAGTTTTGATTTCTGAGTGTTTTAGTCGGATTTTGTTGAGATGAGCCGGGCTAAAAACGGCTGGATGGCCAGTTCAATATCGGCCTGCAGTTGCGGCCAGTCCTGAAATGTGGGCTGGATTAACAGGGTTTGTGAAATAAAGCCATAACTGATGCGATGCAGGTTTTCGGCACAGCGCAAGCGTTCGTGGGTTTCAGGTATATAGCGGCTTAAAATCTGCTGCCAGCTGTCCAGCATCAGCTGATAATGCTTTTGATAGGCCTGTTCGCTCGACAGGCTGCGTTCAAGTAAAAACACACTGGCCCACAGCCGCTGTTCGCTGCGGATACGGTCGAGCTGAAAGCACAGCAGGGCCTGTATATCGCTGCAAATATCACCAGTTGTGGATAACTGTGGCGGTGGCTGGGTATAACTGCGTAGCGCCTCGGCATGCTGGATAATCTGCTGGTGAATCACCCAGGCCAGCAAATCTTCTTTCTGGGCAAAGTATTCATAAAAGGTGCCCAGACCGACGCCGGCCAGCTCGGTAATCTCGCGGATGGTCAGTTGTGCGGGTGTCTGCTGCTGCAAAAGCCGAACAACACTGTCCAGCAGTGCCTGCTGGGTCTGTTTGGCCCGGGACTGGCGAGGCTTACGCCGCAGCTGTACAGAGGGGGAGGTCATGACTGAAAACCGAACATGCTGTGGGTGAATATTCTTTATACTGAAAGCCTATCATCATAATCAATCAGGAACGATGAACGATGCAGGCATGGATGACCCATTCTATTCAGAATCAGTTTGATGAACGTCAGGATTATAACCTGTTTGCGAGTGACCGCGTGTTGCAGGAAATCTTGCAGCGCTATGGCAGTCAGGATCAGGCACGCCTTAGCGCCCTTGGTCAGCAGGCCGGATCGGCAGAGGCTTATCATTCTGCCCATTTAGCCAATAGCCATACCCCGCAGTTACAGGCCTTTGATGCTCGCGGCCGCCGTCAGGATGTGATCGAGTTCCATCCAGCCTGGCATTACTGGATGGCGCTGAACCGGGAATTTCAGACCCATGCCCATCCCTTTATTGAACCTCAGTCCGCATCTGCCTGGGTCGATTGGGCGGCGCGCTTTTATCTGAGTGGTCAGGTCGAATGTGGCAACCTGTGTCCTGCCTCCATGACCCTGGGCAGTATTCCGCTCATTCAGCGTGAACCTGAACTGTGGCAACAGTTCGGCGATAAACTGCTGTCGAATGAATATGATGTGCGGGATATTCCAATGGCGCAGAAAACATCAATCTGGCTGGGCATGGGCATGACTGAAAAGCAGGGCGGCTCCGATGTACGCGCCAATGAAACCATCGCCACTCCGGTGGGGACCGCGGGTCGTGGCCAGCCCTATCTGCTGACCGGGCATAAATGGTTTTTCTCGGCGCCGATGTGCGATGCGCATTTGGTGGTGGCGAAAACTGAACAGGATGGCTTGGCCTGCTTCTTTGTGCCGCGCTGGCTGGAAGATGGTCGCAAGAACACGATTCATATCCAGCGTCTAAAAGACAAGGTCGGCAACCGCAGCAATTCCAGCTCGGAAGTCGAGTTTCATGAGGCCTGGGGCATCATGATTGGCGAAGCTGGCCGTGGTATTCCCACCATTATTGAAATGGCCAATTATACCCGCCTGACCTGTGTGGTCGGCAGCAGTGCCATGTTGCGCCAGGCGCTGGTGCAATGTATTGCCTATACCCGGCAACGCAAAGCCTTTGGCAAGCTGCTGGCTGAACAGCCGCTGATGCAGGCGGTATTGGCCGATCTGGCACTGGAAACCGAAGCCGCGGTGCAGCTGGGCTTTTATCTGGCGCAGTGCTACCAGTTGGATACGCCGCTGGCGCAGGCCTGGAAGCGGATTATGACCCCGGCTGCCAAGTTCTGGGTGTGTAAGCGTACTGTCGAGCTGAGCGGCGAAATGATGGAGGTCTTTGGCGGCAATGGCTATGTCGACACTGGCATCATGGCGCGTATTTTTAAAGAAGCTCCGGTGAATAGTATCTGGGAAGGGTCGGGCAATGTCATGTGTCTGGATGTGCTACGCGCGATACAGCGTGATCCGGCCTCCATGCAGGTCCTGTTGCAGTCGCTGGCCGACGGTGTGCAACAGCAGCCGCTGTTACAGCAGGAATTACAGGCGCTGATGCAGCTGTTCCAGCAGACAGACCCCCAAGCCTTGCAGTTTATGGCACGTACGCTGGTAAGCCGTTTGGTGCTGCTGGCACAGGCGGTCATCTTAAACCTGCATGCGCCTGATTTTGTGGCACAGGCCTTTATCCAGAGCCGTTATCAGACCCTGCATGGTCAGGTGGTGGGCATGTTAGACCCGGCACAGGTCGATGTTGCCCGGCTGTTAGAGCGTGCGCTGGCGGCTTAGACATCACGCGTGATAGAGCGTATCCTGATAGAAAAATTCCCCGCTTGACTTCAGCCAAGCGGGGAAATCGGACTGGATGCACGGTGGTCTGCAGTTGAGTAGCTGTGTGATCCCGGCATCAGTCTCACGCTAACGATCAAACGAGCTTGGCTTAATGCGCCGGTTCGTCTGCTTTAACCCCTTTCTGATACAGGGTGTAAATATAAACCGGAATATTCAGGTCTTCTAAATGCTTGTAAATCAGCGGGCGGACTTCTTCCCAATCCAGACCGCCGACACCGGTAGCCAGACGTGGCAGCGCCAAACTTTCAATATTCTCGGCTTCAACCAGCTGTTTCAGGGTGCGGTTGACGTATTCTGTCGATGCTTTACCCGGCTTAGAACCGTTGTCATAGGCCGCTTCCTGAGTCATCAGGTTAATGATGCGCTGACCTTCGGCATTGACCCAGGTCCACTGCTCACCCGCTTTAGGATGGTAAATATGGCAATAGTTACGGAAGTCTTTATACAGCGCTGGCCAGTGTTCGCGCAGACTTAAAGCCAGTCCGGTGGCAAAGTTATCATTTGGGGCAACACCGTGGGCAATGGCACGGGCTTGGCTCAATAAAATATCTCCAGAAACTTCATAAATCATGCTGTGAACTCCTGTTTTGGAAGAGGCTGTTTGAATTGATCTTCTAGCTTCATCTTAGCCCATCAGGAGGTTTTTCTAGCGTGCTATATAACTGCTAAGTCTTTGCAAAATAATAAAAAATATAAGATTTTGTGGTATAATTATAGGGGCAGAGCAGCTGAATCTACTTTCATTTTTTGACTGAAGAATGTTCAGAAAAACACTGCAAAATTTTTCTATACCGTTTCTTTTATTGTTACATGACTGTCGCAAAACTGCTGCTGAATTGTCCAAAAAAATGTATGATTGACTCCCCATTCCAAAGGGATGTCGACGGGAAGCAAAACGCAGTTTTAAGGCTAAAATGCGCTTGAATTTTGCGCAAATGTACCCATCAATACAGCGCAGGAACACCTGCATTCAAATCATGAACCGGAAGGATAAAGTGATGGCAAAGAAAAAACAGCCAGAAGTGATTCAGCATAACTTCGTGGCCAAATATATGCATGAGGTCAACAAGAGCCAGGTTTTTGTCGACCGGAAAAAGAATGCCAAACGTGGCTATAGCAAACACAAACAAGGGCGATATTCTGATGATTATCGCCCTTATTCATTCTGTCTGGTTTAAATCAAAATATAGCTTAAGCGCCAACAATCCGGGTAGAGGCCTTGACCATATCGCCCAGACCATGGGTTTTAAAATAATATTCCATCCAGCTTTTCACCATCAGCGAATTATTCATTTTCAGCACCCGTTCCAGCTGCTCCTGTGCTTCGCTCATTGGCACATGGCAAATCGCTTTACGCACGCGCAGAATGTTACTCGAACTCATCGACAGGGTATTAAAGCCCATCGCCATCAACAGCACCGCAGATAGCGGATCACCGGCCATTTCACCACAAATACTGACCGGTTTCTCGTACTTGTGACATTCCTTGACCAGACGGGTCAGCGCGCGCAGTACTGATGGGTGGAAATGTGAATAGACGTTGGCCACGCGTGGATTGTTACGGTCCACTGCCAGCAGATACTGGGTCAGGTCATTGGAACCGACCGAGAAGAAATCGACCAGTTCGGCAAATTCATCAATCTGCAGCAGCACACTGGGCACTTCTACCATAATCCCGATACGCGGCTTGTTGATCTTG
This sequence comes from Acinetobacter sp. Q186-3, assembly GCF_013420655.1. NCBI lineage: Bacteria > Pseudomonadati > Pseudomonadota > Gammaproteobacteria > Moraxellales > Moraxellaceae > Acinetobacter > Acinetobacter sp. Q186-3. The sequence continues at coordinate 259,343 of NZ_VOXS01000002.1, forward strand.
ACCTGTTCTTCTTCCTGTACTGCATGCCAGTCACGATCTAGCAGATACAGCGCTTCTTCGACTTCATTGACGCTGGTCACCATTGGCAGCAGGATGTGCAGATTGTTCAGCCCAATGCTGGCTTTGAGCATAGCGCGAATTTGCGAAGAAAAAATTTCCGGATGATCGAGGGTGAAGCGAATCCCGCGCCAGCCCAGCGCCGAGTTTTCTTCTTCAATCGAGAAATACGGCAGGTCTTTGTCTGCGCCAATATCCAGGGTACGCATTACCACCGGTTTATTGGCAAAGTGGCTCAGCTGCTGGCGGTAAATGGCGCGCTGTTCTTCTTCGCCCGGGAAACGGTCCCGCAGCATAAACGGAATTTCAGAGCGGTACAGGCCGACCCCTTTGGCGCCGCGTTGTACCCCGCGTACCACATCAATCATCAGACCGGTATTGACATACAGTTTGACCGTCACGCCGTCTGGGGTAATGGCGTCCTTGGTTTCATACTGTTTCAGGTCTTTGGCAATCAGCTCTTCTTCTTTTTGAATTTCTTTATAGCGGGTGCGTAAACGCCGTGGCGGATTAATAAACACCCGGCCCTGATGCGCATCGACAATCATTTCTACGTCATCGAGGGTGTTGATCGGCAGTTCAGTCACCCCGACCACGGTTGGAATACCCAGTGCGCGCGCGACAATCACCATATGTGAGTTCATGGCGCCTTCGGTGGTGACAATTGCGGCAATTTTATCGACCGGTAATTCCACCAGTGCCGCGGTCGAGATTTCTTCACCAATCAGAATACTTTCATCGGTCAGTTCGCGGTGGCTGGCATCGGCTTCCTGCAAATAGGCCAGAATACGCCGGCCGAGATCTTTTAAGTCGGAAACCCGTTCACGCAGGTAGTCATCTTCCATCTGGGCAAACTGGGCAATGTGGCTGTCAATGACAATCCGCACCGCACCTTGTGCCCAATTGCCATCCCGAATCAGTTCTTTAATTTCCGCCGGCAGGGCATTTTCATCCAGCATACGCAGGAACACGCTAAACAGGGCGCGTTCTTCGGCCATCAGCGCATCCTGCATTTTGTCATCCAGCGCCTGAATTTCCTGACGCACGGCATCCAGCGCAGTGTCGAGCAGTTTCAGTTCTTCGCTGATGTCATCGGCTTCACGGTCGGGTACCGCGGCCAAATCTGCTGGTGGATAGAGAATGACCGCGCGGCCAAGCGCAATCCCGCCCGAGCCGGAAACGCCCTGGAAGGTTTTGTAGGCCGGCAGATTGCTGGGTTTACGAAAGACATCAATATTGCCAACGGCATGCGCATGCGCAATCACGCCAGAGAGCTGGGCGCAGAGCGTGACCAGAAAGGATTCAGCCGCTTCGCTAAAGTCCTGACATTCCTTGTTCTGCACCACCAGTACGCCCATGACCTTACGACGGTACATGACCGGCACGCCGAGGAAGGAATTATAAATTTCTTCGCCGGTTTCCGGTAAATACAGGAAGCGTTCATGTTTCGGTGCATCGTCCAGGTTGACGATTTCTTCACGCTGGCCGACCAGCCCCACCAGACCTTCACCGGTATGTAGAGACACATGGCCGACCGCTTCAGGATTCAAGCCCTTAGAGGCCATCAGCAGATAACGCTGGTTGCGCTCGTCAAGCAGGTAAATGGAGCAGACATCGACATGCATAGCTTCAGCAACCTGATTGACCATAATGTCGAGCGATTCATGCAAACTGGTGGACGCATTAATTTCCTGCACAATGCGTCTTAGGGTATCCAGTTGCATATTCGACATAAAGTCTGCTCCAAATCAGCGTTCCAGTTCTGTTCTCTTTATAGCAAGAGTCGTTTAAAAAATCTGCATGATCATACAGCTTTTTTCAGGCTTTTTTAGATGGCAATTGATGACATAATTCCACCATCGCCTTGCGGTACACATCGCGTTTAAAATTCACGACCTGACCCAGCGGGTACCAGTAACTGACCCACTGCCATTGATCAAACTCGGGCGGATCGGACAGGTTGAGCTGAATCAACTGGGCCGAGGCCGTGAGTTTGAGTAAAAACCATTTCTGTTTTTGACCAATACATACCGGATCGGAATCGGGCCGGATGTAACGGTGCGGCAAACGGTAACGCAGCCAACCTTTCGTTTGTGCGATAATTTGAACGTGTTCGGGCAGTAAGCCAACTTCTTCTCTCAGCTCACGATAAAGTGCCTGCTCAGGGGTTTCTCCATGCTGGATACCTCCTTGTGGAAATTGCCATGCATTGTGTCCAATGCGTTTTGCCCATAAAACCTGTCCAAAGTCGTTTGCCAAAATGATCCCGACATTGGGTCGGAAACCTTCTGAGTCGATCATTTGGCTACCTAAATATTCTGTAAATTATGCCTTTGCTTCCGGGGATTTTTATTTCTGTATCCAACACGAAAAAAAGCAAAGTTTAAAAATGTTAAAATTGCTATGATCTTAACGAATTTCTATCGACTAGCGGAGATAGATTTACAAATTTTTTCTTAAATTTCAGTTTTTACGAGTATTTTCATGAAATTGGCGCTATTTGATCTCGATCACACCTTGTTAAATACAGATTCGGATCATTCCTGGGGTGAGTTTTTAGTCAACGAAGGTCTGGTCGATCCGGTTCATCACCGCGCCATGAATGACAAATTTTATGAAGATTACAAAGCCGGCCAGCTTGACCCGATTGCCTATAACGAATTTGTGTTTGAATTTCTGACCCAGCACGAGTCGGACTACCTGACCGAACTGCATGAGTTGTTTATGCAAAAAGTGATTCGTCCACAAATGCGCCCGGAAGGTTTTAAGGCGATTCAGCGTCATCGTGAGGCCGGACATGCCCTGGTCGGTATTACTGCGACTTCGGATTTTATTACTGCGCCAATTTTCCGTGAATTTGGCATTAGCGAAATCATTGCCACCAATGCTGAAGTGGTCGATGGCAAATATACCGGTAAGGTCATCAATACTGCCTGTTATCAGCAGGGCAAACTGGTACGTCTGGAACAGTGGCTGGCCGGACGTGAGGTGACCGAATCCTGGGCCTATTCAGATTCAATTAATGACCGTTTCTTGCTGGAATATGCAGACCACGCTATTGCGGTGAATCCGGATGATCGTTTGCGAGCCTTGGCGGTCGAGCAGGGCTGGGAGATTCAGGACTGGTCGATTGCTGCCGAATAAAAGCGCAGTTCATCTACACCAAGATCAGCAGACAGGGCCGCTATAACTGGCCCTGTTTTTTGTCTGAGCTGGTTGTCATCTATCTTGCAAATTTATGAAAAGGTGAATTTTTTTTAACAACACTAGGATTTGCAGTTTTATATGCTATGGTGAAGACAAGAACAACAACAGGGAGATTCACGCATGCGCCAAACCCGACCAAGAATGACCAATCTGTTTGAACAACTGGGCCTGGACTCCAGCGAGCAGGCGATTCAAGATTTTATTGGCCAGCATCAACTGGCGGCGGAAATTCATATTATGGATGCAGAATTCTGGAGTGATGGTCAACGTCAGTTTTTAGCTGAAAAAATTGCCTCGGATGGGGAATGGGCCATTACGGTCGACCAGCTGAATGAAGCGCTGCATGAAGACTCTGTGCCTCGCCGTTAAATCGTTCGTTTAATCCTCCAGATCATCAGGCCAAATCCGGAATTTGGCCTGATCCTTCGCTTTCTTTTCTATCTGTTTACGCAATCCGTTCCCAGAAGCTGACCTGCGCATAGGTATGCTGAAACTTGCGCTGGGTTTCCCGAATCACGAAGGGGATTTCCTGTGGTTCAGTTATTAAACGGAAATGCGGCTCTAGCAAGGCTGTTAAGCCATCCAAACTGCTCCAGTTTTCGCCATCTTTTTTAAAGCCACCCAGCCATTCACTGCGGACGGTATGTTCTTCCATCCATGTATAGGGCGAGCTGAGCATCAGAATACCGCCCATATTCAGCCGTGTATGAATCTGGCTTAAAAACTGCGCCGGATGATGCAGCCGGTCAATTAAATTGGCCGCCAGAATAAAATCATAGCCTCTGAAAATCGCTTTAAGATTACAGGCATCACCCTGGTAAAACTGGACTTTGTCCCGCACGTCGGCCAGTCCAAGTTGAGCCAAGTCACAGGCATGATAATCCACCAGTTCACCTTCGGTGCAGATGCTGTAATGCAGGGTTTCGCCCTGTGCCAGTTTGACGCCGTTCTGGATAAAGCGCGCTGAAAAATCAATCCCGACCACTTCATCAAAATAACGGGCCAGTTCAAAGCTGGCGCGTCCGGTGGCACAGCCAATATCCAGTGCTTTACGTCGTGGTTTGTCAGCCAGCTGGGTCAGGGCCAGTTGCACCAGTGTCTGGGCAAAATTGGCCACGCCAAAATATTCACGGCCATACTGAAATTCCAGATATTCAGACACCAGCCGGTCGGTTTCATATTGTGATTGAATCGCCAGCGGCTCCTGATCAGAAACCACATAACGGAAACCGGCATGCTGGAAAAAATGCCGGCGAAAGGCATAGCGTGAGGCCAGTTCGGCTTCATTGCCGGCAGAAATCCAGGAACCGCCTTTGAGCAGATTATGCCGGCCATCAAAGGTCGGGGTACTGAAATCATCATAAATCGGATGCACCACAAAACCCGGAAATGGATAAATCGGGGTTTCGGTCCATTGCCAGACATTGCCGCGCAGGTCATAAAAATCGCCATGCGGGAAGGTATTGACCGGACAGGAGGAAGCACCATAGGCCAGCGCCAGATTGGCAGGTGCAGACGGCTCATTTACGCCAGCCAGCTGTACCAGCCGATACCATTCCTCTTCGGTGGGCAGTCGTACTGGCTGACCAGTTTGCTTCGCTTTCCAGTGGCAAAAGGCTTTGGCCTCATGATAATTCACCTCCGCCGGCCAGTCCCACGGCATTGGTACTTCTTCGGTCAGCAGCCGGAGTGACCAGTCCGGCCCGTGTTTACGCCAGAAGGTCGGATATTTGGCCTGGGCAAAGCTGCGCCATTGCCAGCCTTCATCTTCCCAATAGTTTGCGTTCTGATAGCCGGCATCTTCAACAAAGGCCAGAAATTCCTGATTGCTGACCAGATAGCGGCTGGCCGCAAACGCCGCTACCTCTGCCTGATATTGGCCATATTCATTGTCCCAGCCGTAAACCGGGTCGTGCCGCTCCTTACCGAGCTGTACCCGGCCGGCTGCCACTGGAAGCAACGCATTCTCTGGTGCGGTGTTAGTCAGGATATTTGGCCGCCATGGTGGCTGTGTCTGGACATAGTCAAGGGCATGCTGGCGAATCAGCACGGAGGAGGTTTCCAGATGAATCCGCTCGTGTTCAATGCCCATCAGAATTGACCACCACGAATGCTGCCAGTCAATTGGCGTGCTCAGCGGTGCCTTTTCAATAATTTCCAGCACCGTGGCACGCACCTGATCGCGGTAGTGTTTGACCTGCGCGGGTGTCGGCCAGTCATAACGGCTGTCATCCAGGTCATCCCAGCTCATCTCATCCACACCCACCGCAAAGATGGATTCAAAATGTGGATTGATACGCTGTTCAATCAGTTTGCTGAGCAGCAGTTTGTTGATGAAAAATGTCGCGGTATGGCCATAGTAAAAAATCAGCGGCTGGCGCAGCGTAATCGGTTTGCGATAAAAGGCCTCATCGCCGTTGAGGCAGCTAAACAGTGATTCATAACAGTCAAAGGTTTGCAGAAAATATTGCTTGAGGGTGGCACGTAGCGTATCGGCTTGTGTGACATCCAGCCGTGGACTGGGCTGTAAAGGCTGTGCACTGCCGGCTAGGCGCTGCTGGAGCGCCTGGGCTGAACTGAACGAAGGGGAATAGGCAAGCGGGGAAGTGGTCTGGTTCATCGCTCTGCTCCTGCATCATTTTTTATAAAGATCCTGGTGTCTTGTACGGGCACCTTGTCTTTTCAAATTACGCCAATTTGGAGCAGCGTGCTGTTTTGTTCAGTAACTGTACAGAAGGATGCGGCCGGTCGATGAACCTAGTCCGGCTGCTGCATAAAGTTAACCAGTGCTTGCGCCGCTTTGGACTGTGTGCGTCCCGGATGCCAGACCATGCCCAGCTGGCGGTTCATTTCCAGATTAATATCCAGCTGTTGCAAGTCCTGATTAATCAGGGTTTTCGGTAATACTGACCAGCCCAGTCCAATCGACACCAGCATACGGATGGATTCCAGCGGGTTATTGCTCATGGTGATTTTTGGCTTCACGCCCTGTTTTTCAAACTCGGCCAGGGTAATCTGGCTGGTATAGGTTTGTGCTGCTGGTAGCAGGCTCGGGAACTGGGTTAAATCTTCCAGCTTCAGTCTTTTCTGCTGGGCCAGCGGATGAAAAGGCGCAGCCACAAACACCAGCGGATCATTCCAGATGGTGACATATTGCAGCCGGTCATCACCTTGCGGCGGCAGGGTTAAAAAGGCCAGTTCCAGATCACCGGCCAGCACCTGTTCATGCGCCTGTTCCGAATCGACAAAATGCACATCTAAGGTGACATCGGGGAAATCCTGGACATAGCGACGTAAATGATTGGGTAGATGATGCAGGCCAATATGATGGCTGGTGCCAATTTTCAGGCGACCCTGCACCTGGCCCTGTTCATGGCTTAAAGTATGATGAATATCGCCCAGTTCATTTAGCCAGTTTTTGACTTTGGGTAACAGCGAATGCGCAGCATGGGTTGCCTGCACGCCACGGCCGGCCGACTCAAACAGCTTGACCCCAAAATATTCTTCCAGGCTATGAATCCGTTTGGTGACTGCGGGCTGGGTAATAAACAGCTGATCGGCGGCCAGAGAAATCGAACCGGTTTCCATGACTTTTACAAAAGCTTCAAATGCTGCAAGATTCATCGCAATCACCTATAAAGATTTTTTATGCTTAAAATTATTATTTAGAAATTTTTAGAATTAATCAAAGATTATTTTTCTATAAATTGAAGTTCAACAACCATAACTTGAATATAAATATTTTAAAAACAGTACTTTAAGTTATATTAAAATAAAAAAGATCATCCTGAAGATGATCTTTTGGGAGGAACACCGGGCGAAAAATAGGCTAGGCGGTGATTTCCTCTGTGCCGTCTTGTGCTTTCTTTTCCCACATGCGTTCATGAATAAAATAGGCCACCGCCTGTACTGTTGGTTCCAATAAGCTTAAGGTAATGGCCATCCACAGACTGCCGGTAACGAAATAGCCGACAAGCATGGCCACCGTAATGTGCATCACATAGTAGCTAAAAGTCTTTTTAAACATTCGCTGGTTGTTTGCAACAAAGTTTTGAATATGCGCCATGATGATGTTCCTCGTATCTACAATTCAGTGCTGATAACATCATCATAGTCAGTACGAATTAATTTGTAAAAACGAATATTTTGTAAAATTCAATCGGAAAATTGAATTTTTAATCAGATGTTAATCTGAGCAAAAATCAATTATATTTATTCCATAAAGTTTTTTAACTGATAAAAATGATAAATTAGATTTATGTAATTGTGTGGTTATAATCGAAATTAATGACAGAATTACCCAGTCCAGTGGAGCACATCGACATGGCAGGCGAAACCCAAAAAGCAAAAACATTATATGACAAATTGTGGGATGACCACTTGGTAAAACAGCGTAATGATGGTTCGGCTTTATTGTACATCGACCGTCATTTGTTGCATGAAGTTACCTCTCCACAGGCCTTTGAAGGTTTGCAACTGGCTGGCCGTCAGCCATGGCGTTTAAGTGCCAATATTGCGACTCCGGACCATAATGTACCGACCTCGAAAAAAGAGCGTGAGCAGGGCGTAGCCGGTATTGAAGATGATACTTCGCGTATTCAGGTGCAAACCTTAGACGATAACTGTAAGACTTTTAATATCGTTGAATTTGATATTAACGATATCCGTCAGGGGATTGCTCACGTGGTTGGACCAGAGCAGGGTTTAACCTTGCCGGGAATGACGGTGGTATGTGGCGACTCGCATACCGCGACCCATGGTGCCTTTGGCTGTCTGGCACACGGGATCGGAACTTCAGAAGTTGAGCACGTGTTGGCCACGCAATGTTTAATTCAGAAGAAAATGAAAAACATGCTGGTGCGCGTAGATGGTCAGTTGGGTCAGGGCGTGACCCCGAAAGACGTGGTGCTGGCGATTATTGCCAAAATTGGTACAGCAGGTGGTACGGGCCATGCCATTGAATTTGGCGGTCAGGTGTTCCGTGATATGTCGATTGAAGGCCGTATGACCGTGTGTAACATGGCAATTGAAGCCGGTGCACGTGTCGGTATGGTCGCGGTTGATGAAAAAACCATTGAATATGTAAAAGACCGTCCTTATGCACCAAAAGGCGAGCAATGGGATCAGGCTGTGGCGTACTGGAATACCTTGCATTCAGATGCCGATGCGCATTTTGATACTGTCGTGGTATTACAGGGTGAAGAGATTGAGCCGCAAGTGTCTTGGGGTACTTCACCTGAAATGGTCATTCCGGTTTCTCAGGCAGTACCAACTTTGGAACAGGCCAAAGATGAGGTACAGCGCAATGACTGGACCCGTGCTTATCAATATATGGGCTTAACTGCTGGTCAGGCTTTGGCAGATATCCAGCTGGATCGTGTTTTTATTGGTTCATGCACCAACTCGCGTATTGAAGATATCCGTGCTGCGGCAGATGTGATCAAAGGCCGTAAAGTGGCGCCAAGCATTAAACAGGCGATGGTGGTACCGGGTTCTGGTTTGGTCAAACAGCAGGCGGAAGCAGAAGGTTTGGACAAGGTCTTCCTGGAAGCCGGTTTTGAATGGCGTGAACCTGGCTGCTCGATGTGTCTGGCCATGAATGCCGACAAGTTACAGCCAGGCGAGCACTGTGCATCGACCTCAAACCGTAACTTTGAAGGTCGTCAGGGCAATGGTGGTCGTACCCATCTGGTCAGCCCGGCCATGGCAGCAGCAGCGGCAATTGCCGGTCACTTTGTGGATGTTCGTTCATTCTAAGTTTAAGCCCTCATCCCAGGCCGCTCCTTGCTGGAGCGGATGTGAGAGAGACTACGGATTCATTGGAACATAAATATGAAAGCTTATACCGTTGAACAGGGTATCGTTGCACCTTTAGACCGTGCCAATGTCGATACCGATTTAATTATTCCAAAACAGTTCTTGAAATCAATCAAACGTACCGGTTTCGGTGACAACCTGTTTGATGAATTGCGTTATTTAGATGAAGGCTATCCGGGTCAGGACAATTCAATCCGTCCTAAAAACCCAGATTTTGTCTTGAACCAGCCGCGTTATCAGGGCGCCAGCATTTTAATTTCACGTGCCAACTTTGGTTGCGGTTCCAGCCGTGAGCATGCGCCGTGGGCTTTAAGCGAATACGGTTTGCGTACGGTGATTGCCCCAAGTTTTGCGGATATCTTCTTTAATAACTGCTTTAAAAACGGCATGTTACCGGTGATTTTAACCGAAGCGCAGGTTGATCAGCTATTTAAGGAATGTGCAGCCAATGAAGGTTATCAGTTAACTATTGACCTTGAAGCACAGGAAGTCCGTACGCCAAACGGTGAAGCATTCAAGTTTGAAGTTGATCCATTCCGCAAGCATTGCCTGTTAAACGGTCTGGATGATATTGGTTTGACCTTGCAAGATGCCGATGATATTCGCGCGTATGAGGAGAAAACCAAAGCCGCGCGTCCGTGGGTGTTTGCGGAAATTCAAGCTTAAGTTATTTCGTAAATAGGCATAGCACGGGCGTCGAACTCTTGTTAACATTCAAGGCATAATAATTTAAATATTCTGCTTTTTGATGAGGTTGGGCTCGGGCTATGTTGAAGGTTTTTCGTCGGCTTGCTGTATTGGGGGGAGTGGCTACGCTGTTAACAGCATGTCAAACCTGGGATACAGCACGTCTAAAACAGGTAAAAGAGACACAGGCATCCCAATCCAATGCACGTATTTATTGTTCAGGTACCGAGCATTGCGAGTTTGAACGCTTGAACCGGGTCATGATTATGGATGCTGAAAGTCAGCGTCTGAGTCGTGAAGCCATCAAGCAGGGACTGGTGCGCTTGCAGGCAGATTCACTACGGCAGCCTAATCCGCTATATCTGTCGGTTCCGGCCAAACAGCATGAAGTGGTGATCCGGTTCTATCCGATTTCCCGTGATCAGGCCGAAACCCTGCACGTCATTCATCAGTTTAAGCCGCGTCAAACGTACACTTTTAAAATGTACCGTGACCGCAGCAAGCATAAAGGCAGTCTGCTGAATGTTTCGGCGCCAGAGCCGCTGTGTGTGGATCTTTTACAAAACCAGAAAATTATTCGACGTTTCTGCAAACCTTATAATGTCTTACATGGACTGGGGGAATTTGTGGAACAGAAAATTTAGTCTCCACAGTCGTTGACTGCTACAGGAAATGGAAAAACTCATGTCAAAACATATTTTGATTCTTGCCGGTGACGGTATTGGCCCAGAAATCGTCACAGCAGCGGAGCAGGTGCTTACGCGTGTTAATGAAAAGTTCAATCTGGGCTTGACGTGGGAACAGGGATTGTTAGGTGGTGCCGCGATTGATGCGCATGGTTCACCTTATCCGGATGTGACGTCTGAACAGGCGAAAAAAGCCGATGCTTTATTGCTCGGTGCAGTTGGTGGTCCAAAATGGGATACGATTGAGCGTTCGATCCGCCCGGAACGTGGCCTGTTAAAATTACGTAGCGAATTAAACCTGTTTGCTAACCTGCGTCCAGCGATTCTGTATCCGCAACTGGCTGATGCGTCTAGCTTAAAGCCGGAAATTGTATCGGGTCTGGATATCCTGATTGTACGTGAACTGACGGGTGGGATTTACTTTGGTCAGCCACGTGGTATTCGCGAGCTGGAAAATGGCGAGAAACAGGGCTTTAACACCGACGTCTATGCTGAATCAGAAATCAAGCGTATTGCCAAAGTGGCTTTTGAAATGGCCAAACTGCGTGGTGGTAAAGTCTGCTCGGTGGACAAAGCCAACGTGCTGGAAGTGACTGAGCTGTGGAAGCAGACCGTGACCCAGCTACATGCTGAACAATATCCAGAAATCAACCTGTCACACATGTATGTCGACAATGCGGCAATGCAATTGGTACGTGCACCAAAACAGTTTGACGTACTGGTAACCGGTAACCTGTTTGGTGACATCCTGTCTGATGAAGCAGCAATGCTGACCGGTTCTATCGGTATGTTGCCATCAGCGTCGCTAGATGAAAATGGCAAAGGTATGTATGAGCCATGTCATGGTTCAGCACCAGACATCGCTGGCCAGAACATTGCCAACCCGTTGGCGACCATCTTGTCTGTGGCAATGATGCTGCGTTATACCTTCCGTGAAGAAGCTGCCGCGAAAGCGATTGAAGATGCAGTGGGCAATGTGCTTGATCAAGGTTTACGTACGGCTGACATCATGTCTGAAGGCATGAATAAAGTGGGTACTCAGGAAATGGGTCACGCTGTGGTTGCGGCATTGGGCTAAGTCTCGACAGCAAATCAAAAAACGCAGCTGCAGGCTGCGTTTTTTTATGGCTATTGAATAGCTAGGTCTAGATTCAGCGCTTAACAGGTGCGACCGGTATAGTTTACAGAGTGGGCAATATTCTGTTCCAGCCGGAACACAATCTGGCAGTGCAGGTTAACATCATAGCTGTTGGCTGGGCCAATGGGCGCTGGAATATGGGCTGGACCGGTGGCCGGGGCATTCGCTACAGGAATCGGAATGCTGATTGGGCGTATAACGGTGTAGGTGAGCGCCTGTGGGCTGATTTGTGGTGAACTGACCTGTTCGTAACCGAGCAGGCTTAAATCGAGCTGCTGGCGAATCTGCTGGCTGGACTGGCCGACAAATTGGGCCAGATAGGCATCACGTTCAGCTTGGGTACTGGACGGCGTGGTTACACAAGCGGAGAGACTGAACGCGAGGAGCGCCAAAGCAACGGAGCGAGAGACAAACATGCGCGATCTCCATTGAATAAAACTTCATTCTAGGCAAGGACAGCCTAAAAATATGTGTATATTCGATAAGCGGCAGATCTTGACGCCATTTTTCGCTATTACGCAGCATCAGCAGCCAATAAAAAAGCCACTGTTGAAGGTGGCTTTTTGCTTGCGCTAAAACTTAGCGTGCACGATAGGTAATACGACCTTTCGTTAAGTCATAAGGCGTCATTTCAACTTTCACGCTGTCGCCAGTTAAAATGCGAATATAGTGCTTGCGCATTTTACCTGAAATATGGGCAATCACCTCGTGACCGTTTTCTAAACGTACACGGAACATAGTATTAGGAAGCGTTTCGGTGACAACGCCTTCGAACTCGATGAGTTCCTCTTTATTGGCCATAGCCTACCTGATGATCAAATTGGAAAGGCGCAAATTATAGTCAATTTTTTTGAAAAAATCAAGGTGAAACCCGCCGCAGATGAATCATCTGTCAGTAAAATAAGCGAACAAAACATTTAAATTTTTTCTACAAAAAAACGTGGTGGATGGTTGTCAGTTTGGTCAATCACAGTTAATCTAAAATCAATCTTTTTAAGTATAAATGAAGAACATACAAGGAAGGTCTTTGCGTGGGTCAGCTAACTGATGCATCGGTTGTATTGCGATTAGGCTACCAAGCGATTCGTCGTGCCGGTTTGCCAACCGAAGAAATATTAACAAAAGCAGGTGTCGCACTTAATCAGGTTGAGGCCAATGATCGTACGCCTTTGGGCGCGCAGTATGCGTTTTGGGTGGCGGCGGAAGAAGTCAGCCGTGACCCGGATATTGGTTTGCATCTGGGTGAATATTTGCCGCTCTATCGTGGTCAGGTGATTGAGCATCTGTTTATTTCTTCGGAAAATTTTGGTGAAGGTTTAAAACGGGCATTGGCCTATCAGCGTTTAATCAGTGATGCCTTTGATGCCAAACTGGTGATTGAAGATGACCGCTGTTATTTAACCAATGGTCAACAGCCGTGGGCTGACAATATTGTCAATCGTCACTTTTCTGAATGTGCCATGTCGGGCATTTTGCGTTTCTTCAAGTTTATTACCGAAGGCAAATTCCAGCCGCTGTATATCGACTTTAATTTCCAGCAGGGCGCTGCCGATGATGAATATTTCCGGGTCTATGAGTGCCCGGTCAGTCTGGGGCAGAATGAAACACGACTGTATTTCGATCCCTCTATTTTAGAATATCCGCTGTGGCAGGCCGAGCCGGAGCTGTTGCAGTTACATGAGCAGCTGGCGCTGGAGAAGCTGCAGGAACTGGCGCGTTATGATCTGGTCGGTGAAGTACGCCGGGCGATTGGGTCGACCCTAGAAAGTGGGGAAACCACATTGGAAACCGTGGCAGCGCAGCTGAATATCACGCCGCGTCGTTTACGCACCCAGCTGAGTGAGGCCAATACCAGTTTCCAGCAGATTCTCTCGGATTATCGTTGCCGTCTGGCTAAAAAACTGCTGGCCAATACCAATGAAAGCGTGGAGCGGATTGTGTATCTGACCGGATTTTCTGAACCGAGCACCTTTTACCGGGCTTTTAAACGCTGGACCAATGAAACACCGGTCGAGTACCGGAAACGTAAACAGCGTTAAGCATCTCCGCAGTCCCCCTTGATTAAAGGGGGATTTTTTTAGAGTTGCCGCTTGATGCAAGGGTGACTTTTGTTTTTAAAGCTTGGAGTGGCAAGAATGAAACCACTCCCTGAGTAAAAGGGGGGCGGAATACAATTATTCCGGCATATTCAGCCAATGCGGACCTAAAGACACTTGAGGCAAGTCAAACTGCTCTGGATAGTGCGCCTGGATAAAGTACAGGCCATCGGGTGGGGCGGTAATGCCAGCCGCTTTACGATCCTGTGCGGCAAAAATTGTATCAATATGCTCAATATCATACATACCTTGGCCAATTTCCAGCAGACAGCCCATGATATTCCGCACCATATGATGCAGGAAACCATCGGCCTGAATATCGAGCACCAAATAATGCCCATGACGGATCAGGCGGCAATGGCTGACGGTACGGACCGGCTGATTGGACTGACAGGCTGCGGCACGAAAACTTTCAAAATTATGCGTGCCTTCAAACTTTTGCGCGGCAGCAATCATCTTGTCGACATCCAGCGCATAGTAGGCATGGGTGACCTGTTTATGCAGCAGGGCCGGGCGCTGTGGATGGTTATAGACCACATAACGGTAGCGGCGCGCACAGGCCTTAAAGCGGGCATGAAAATCCATGTCCATAGCCTTAATCCACTGAATGGCAATGTCTTTGGGTAGCTGGCTATTGGCTCCCATCAGCCAGCCGCGTTCAGGGCGAATGGCTGCCGTGTCGAAATGTGCCACCATATTGGTGGCATGCACGCCGGCATCGGTACGGCCAGCGCCATGCAGGATAATCGGTTCATCGGCAATTTTGGAGAGGACCTTTTCCAGCGTTTCCTGCACGCTCGGGACGCCTGGTTGCTGGGTTTGCCAGCCCCGGTAGCGAATACCACAAAATTCAATCCCGACCGCAAAACGTTGCATATTCACCTCAAATTGGCCTTAGTCATACCAATGCTGTTGCCATTGTTCTCTGCGCGGGTATTGTAAATACATTTTTAATGCTTTTGCATACAGATCTGCATGTCCAAAGCCATCATTGACTAAAATTTTACTGTTCTGGATCCAGCTGCTGATCGCATAACGCTGATCCAATGGGCCAAATGGCACTTGGGTGGTCAGAATCACGGCACAATCTTGCGCCTGTATGGACTGCAGCAACGTCAGGAGTGTTTCATTTACAGCCAGATTACCAGTACCAAAGCCTTGTAAAATCAGGCAATGCGGTGGCTGCTGGGCGATCAGTTTCAAATTGGCGAGCTGCTGCTCTAAACCAATCGGCTGCATCATCACACTCATGCAGTTGAAGTGTTGTGCTTTGTCCAGATCTGCAGCCTGTACCAAGTAGGCGGCTTGTTCTTTTTGATGTAAAGCACTGCTGGCGGCCTGACCCTGAAAAGCATCTAATTCAGTGGTGTGGCATTTTAAGGCGCTGCGACCATGGAAACATTGATGATGAAACGCCAGATACACGCCAACCGGCAATTGCAGCACCGATTCCAGGGCGAAATTCAGGTTATCCAGCGCATCGCTGAAGTCACGGGTGTTCTGTCCATCTATGGTCAGCAGTGGATACTGGCTGCCAGTCAGCACTACATGTGCAGACTGCGCGATAAAGTGTGCCAGCACGGCACTGGCATAGCTTAAAGTATCGGTGCCATGAATGACGACAAAATGCTGAAACTGTTGTAACTGCAGCTGCTGGATAAACTGCACCAGACGTAACCAGTCGGTCGCGGTACAGCGGCTGCTGTCCTGAATCACCGGCGCCACAAAACATTCTACCGATAGATGCAGCGGTAGCACATGACGCAGCTGGGGAAGAAACTGCTTTGCAGGCATGGGGCTGAGTGGCTCGCCGACACAGCCAAAGGTACCGCCCATATAAATTAATGCAATTTTTTTCATCATAAAAAAAGCAGCCAAGGATGACTGCTTTATCTTAGTGAGATTTGCTTCAAGAAGCTATTTGATTGAGTAACTGCGTGGCGTGTTGCTGCTGCGCTGCAGAATAGTTTGCTTCTTTTTCTGCCAGCAGGGCACGGGCCGCATCATAGGCACCCAGCTCAATATATTGCTGAGCTAGCTCCAGATTCAGCTGGATTTCATTGACTTCGGCCAGTTCAGGGAAGGACTGAATCAGTGGATCATGCGGATCCACTGCAGTTGCCGCCACCGCAGCAATAGCGGGCTCTTCAACCATTGGTGCTTCAGGTGCTGCTGGTGTCGCTTCAATGGTTGGTGCGCTATCTAAGTCAAACTGGAATAGCGGTGCAGTGTCTGCTGGTGCGGTAACTGCAGGCTCTACCAGCTGTTCAGCCACCGGTGTAGGACTGATCGAGAAGTCAAAACTAAAGTCTGATTTTTCTTCCGCAGGTGGGGTGGTGACGGCCGGTGTGGTCGCAGGTGTGGCTTCAGTTGCGGTCTTTTCCAGCTCAAACGAGAAATCCAGTGCCTGAGGTTCTTGTGCAGCCGGAGTCACTGGCTCAACCGGTGTTACCGGTGCAGCCACTTGGGTGCTGGCAGCCGAGTCAAAAGACAGATTAAATTCAAGAGGTTGAACTTCTTCTGCTTTTGCTGGCGCAGGGGTGTTAACAGGCGCAGCCGAGGTACTTGGGGTAAATTCCAGATCTGCTACCGGAGCGCTTTCGGTTTTTGCGACTGGCGTTTCGGTTTTGAGTGACTGTTGTAACTGGTCAAATGACGTGCTGGCTGTGCTTGAACTGCTGGATTGAATCAGTGCATCAAAATCCGCAGGGGTTTGTGTTTTTGCGCTAACTGGTGTTTCAGAAAATGCTGCAGTAGTTGGCGCTGCAGAGGCCGGTGTTTCTGCTTTGGTTTGAGAAGCTTTCTGTGCTTCGATTTTAGCTTCAGCCTGAGCCAGAATATCTTCCAATCCCAGATTCTTCAGATGATCCAGCAATTGGCGGGTGGCAAATTCATCTTTTTGGGTCAGATGCACGTCCAGTAACAGCAGATACAGTTCATGCAACGACGGGTCACGTTTCAGCGCCTGATTAATCTGCGCTTCGGCCGAGAAAAAGTTGCGGTCACGAATCTGGGTCTCAATGGTCTGGCGTAAATCTGCCGGAAGTGGTGTGCTTCCTTGTGGTTCGGCAACAGGCTCGGCCACTACGGCAGTTTTGACCGTAGTTTTCTTCGTAGTGGTGCTTTTCTTGGCCTTGGTTTTACTGGCTGCAGCCGGTTTTTTTGCTGCTGGTTCGGATTCTTTATTGGCTTCACGCTTTTTTAACACCAGCGCGATGACCAGTAACAAAATAAATGGAATCACATAAATCAGCATGTTGCTACCCCTTAGGCAGAGAGGAATAAACCATCTCTCCTGAAAAAATCATGTTGAGTAATACGTTAGAGTTTTGGCTTATTTTCGGCTTGTTGCTTTTTCAACTGTTGTTGCAATTCAGCAAGACGCGCATTGAGTAATTGAATTCTTTGATCCTTCTGACTTAATGCCAATTCTAACTGTGTTACGTTTCTCTGTAATTTAACGGTTTTCTCACGCGCTGTCATAACTTTTAGTGACAACTCTTCTGAGGTTTGCGCGCTTTGTGTGTTCTTTTTGGCAGAACCTTGGGCAGAATCTTGCTGATTTTCTGCCACCAGACTCATTTCGGCCTGACTGATCCGGTATTTGGCCTTACCAGACTGGCGTGAAGGCTGGGTTGCTGGGATTGGCACGGTCTTTTTCGCGGCTTTTTGCCCGCTGCTGACGGCCTGTAAATTCAAGGTGGCACCGCGGCGTAAACGGTTGGCATCGCCCTGAATAAAGGCATGTTCATTATGGGCTTTAATCTGTTGCATCACTTCGCCGACCGGCTGCTGGTTCTCTGTGGCAATACGTGAGGCAATCGCCCATAGCGATTCATTGGATTGCACCACATGCCGTGCTGTGGTTGATGCTGGCGCAGATGGAGCAGGTGCTTTGGGTGCTGTAACTGGTGCCGGCTTTGCCGGTGCTTGCTGTTGCTGCGCTTTTAACTGCTCGGCATATTTCTTGACCAGTGGGTCTGCTGAAACCGGAGCAGCTGTATTTACGGCAGCTGTGTTGCCCGCGTTATGTGTAGAGGCCGGTTGAGCTGATGTCGCCGAAGTCGATGGCGTAACCGCTGACACAGGGCTTGCAGCCGGCTGTGCTGCTGCGCTGACAGTTGCTGTAGTTGATGGACTTAAAGCCGGTGGCGGGCTGGCTTGAATCGCCAAGGGTGCTTCTACACTGCGCGTGGTGCTGGTAGATGCAGTGGTGGCTGTGGTATAGGCGGTACTGGTCGGCAAGTTTAAGGCAATGTCCCGTTCATTCACGACCATAACCGGGGTTAGCGGCTGCTCTTTCGGTTGCAGCTGCGCGCGTTGTTCTGCCAGGGTACTACGTTTTAGTGAGGTTTTAATATGCTGTAAACGCGTGGCCGAGCCTTCACGAATTTTGACCACAATATTCAATTCGGTATCGGTCAGTGGCCGAGAAGAGGTAATGGTAATGACCCCGTTGCCAGCACCATCACGTCGGGTAAAGAAGTTTAAATGACCCGGTGGACGATGGCTGGCACCAATGGCCATCAAGTCTTCTGCCGAGGCCAGACTGACTTCAATCGGCGCATTGACATTGGACTGACGGAAGTTCATTTCAGCATACAGCAATTCCCCAGGTGCTGACTGAATCTGAACAGGATCGACATTAATCGCATGAATATGTTGTGAGGCAAGAATAGCTAAAATCGCGATCTTTAATTTGTTATATACGGTCATCTTAATCGTTAGCTCGGTCATTTATCGCATAGCGAAAAGAATAGATTAGCGAGTTGTAAGTCGATTGTAAAATATTTACAGGCTAGTTACATAAAAAGCCGATCTTTTCAGATCGGCTTTTTGTAATTTACTTTTGCTTAAAAGGCTTACGCGTTTTTATAGTCAATTAAGATGCGTAGCATACGGCGTAATGGTTCTG
The DNA here is from genome assembly GCF_013420655.1 of Acinetobacter sp. Q186-3. Taxonomy (NCBI): domain Bacteria; kingdom Pseudomonadati; phylum Pseudomonadota; class Gammaproteobacteria; order Moraxellales; family Moraxellaceae; genus Acinetobacter; species Acinetobacter sp. Q186-3. Next base: position 277,946 of record NZ_VOXS01000002.1, read on the forward strand.
CCGCACCCCAAAGCAACTGGTCACCGACGGTGAACGCGCCCAGGTATTCTTTACCCATGTTCAGCTTGCGTAAACGGCCCACAGGAACAGTTAAGGTACCGGTTACTGCAACAGGGGTTAAATCTGTCATAGAGGCTTCACGGGTATTTGGTACCACTTTCGACCAGTCATTGGCGCTGGCGATGATATCTTCGATTTCATCCAGAGGTACATCTTTACGCAGTTTCAGGGTAAGGGCCTGAGAGTGACAACGCATGGCACCAATACGGACACAGTGACCATCAATTGGTACGATTTGCTGGTTGCCTAAAATCTTGTTGGTTTCAGACTGACCTTTCCATTCTTCTTTCGACTGGCCATTTTCCAGCTGTTTGTCGATATATGGAATTAAAGAGCCAGCAAGCGGTACACCAAAGTTGGCTGACGGGAAACCTTCGCCACGTTGCAGTTCAGCAATTTTAGAGTCGATGTCCAGAATTGGAGAACGTGGGTCATCCAGCAGTTCTTTGGTGTTGTTATACAGGTAGCCCATACCGGTGATCAGTTCACGCATGTTTTGCGCGCCTGCACCCGAAGCTGCCTGATACGTCATCGAGGTTGCCCATTCCACCAGATTGTTCTGGAACAGACCGCCTAAGCCCATCAACATGAGTGAAACCGTACAGTTACCGCCCACAAATGTTTTGGTGCCTTTCACCAGACCGTCTTTAATCACGTTCATGTTCACCGGATCAAGCACGATAATCGCTTCATCATCCATACGCAGGGTAGATGCTGCATCAATCCAGTAACCGTTCCAGCCTTCGGCTTTCAGTTTCGGGAACACGTCTGAGGTATAGTCGCCACCTTGACAGGTAATAATGACATCCATTTGCTTCAGACTGTTAATGTCCGTTGCATCCATAAGTGCTGGGGCAGTTTTACCGCCAAACGCTGGTGCTTCACCACCGGCATTACTGGTAGAGAAATAAAATGGCTCAAAATGAGCAAAATCATTCTCTTCAACCATACGTTGCATAAGGACGGAACCTACCATCCCGCGCCAACCGACCAGACCTACTTTCATGTCACTTTGCCTCGGTGCGTAAAAAAACAAAAAGGAGTATGAGTGTATCAAAAGGGGACACAACTGCAAGCTCTACATAATCAAAACATCATTATTATTGAGTGAAATAACTTGTTTGTGTTACATACAAAATTGATAACGTTAGATTTCTATTTAAAAAAAACGAGAAAAATGAACTTTCTAAGTAGGTGCATATGATTTGGGTGGAAATGCTGGCCATTTTCGTCATCTGGATCAGCTTCTGGTCGCTGATTCCGCGCGATGAATGGTGGTTTCGAGGTGCCGATTTTCCCAGATTGCAGGTTCTGATGCTGGGGATTGTGGCCTTTGTGCTGATGCTGCTGTGGGATGCAGCCTGGGATACGCCGCGCTATGTGATTTTAACCGGCCTGATTGCTGCCCTGGCATACCAGCTGAAAATGGTGCTGCCTTATACCTTTATCTGGAAAAAGCAGGTCAAAAAGGTTAAGCCGGAGCAGTTAAATCCCGATCAGCAAATTTCGTTAATGGTTTCCAATGTATTGACCACCAACCAGAAATATCATCTGCTCATTGCTGAAATCCGGAAATACCAGCCCGATTTGGTGCTGACGCTGGAAACCGATACGGTCTGGCAGCAGCAGCTGGCGGTGATTGAGCCGGATTATCCTTATCGCGTACCGGTGCCGCTGGACAATTTATATGGCATGCATCTCTATAGCCGCCTGCCCTTAAAAGAAACCGAAGTGAAATTTATCCTTAGTGATGAAATTCCGTCAATTCATACCACAGTGATCCTGCGTTCAGGCCAGCCGGTGCAGCTGTATTGTCTGCATCCGAAACCGCCGAGTCCGACTGAAGCCAAAGATTCGACCCTGCGTGATGCCGAGCTATTAATTGTCGGCGATCAGATTAAAGATCTGGATGAAAGCTGTATTGTGATGGGCGACCTGAATGATGTGGCCTGGTCCCGCACCACACGTCTGTTTCAGCGCATCAGTGGCCTGCTGGACCCGCGCGTCGGCCGGCATTATGTCAATACTTTCCATGCAGATTATCCCTTATTGCGCTGGTCGCTGGACCATGTGTTTCACAGTACCGATTTTGCCTTGGTGGAGATGAAGCGTTTGCCACATATGGGCTCAGATCATTTTCCGGTCTATGTGGTGTTACAGACCGGTCGGGTGTTTGAGCACATTCAGGAAGAGCTGGAACAGACTGAAGCCGATGAAGAAGAAGCGCAGGAGGCGATTCAGGAGGGTATTGAAAAAGCCGAGCGGGAAGAAAAAATCGTGACCGATGATTTGGCTCAGGATTATAAGCAGGGCAGCAAGACGCCATGAAATTTGAGGAAAAGTGTAAGAAATGGCTTACACAGATTTAGGCCGATGGCCAATAGCTGAAACCGAGCAAGCTGCGTATTCTAAGCATATCGGCAGATGGAGTTGGGAAAGGAGAGTCCCGTTAAGGAAGTTGAAGCCGGTGTATTGTCATCATGGAGATGATGCAGGAATGGAAAGCCAGAGATAACAACAAAAAAGTTTTGAAAGCACAACCTCATAAGCCCGAGTTTTGCAGGATGCAGAACTCGGGTTTAACTTTATGGGCTGTCGTGTCCTGGTATTTTGATCAGCATATGGTATTTGACTCGCAGAAAGATTGGCTTAATACAGCTGTATTGCTTAGTACAGCTGCTCATAGCCTTGTGGACGGGTCTTAAAACGGCGATGAAACCACATATATTGAGTCGGCGCGATGCGCAGCTGACGTTCAATAATCAAATTAACACGCGTCGCATCATCGACTTCATCCTCACTTGGTAAACGCTCAACCGGTGGCTCAATCAAGACATGATATTTCGGATTTTTAAGATCACCATGGCGGTAGAAATACAGCGGAATTGCGGCGGCTTTGGTCATTTTCAGTAAACGACGATGCGCAGTCACGGTGGCTGCCGGCACGCCAAAGAATGGCGCCATTACGCCTTGTTTCAGGCCGAAATCCTGATCCGGACTGTACCAGATGGCATGGCCATTTTTCAGGTTACGTACCAGACCACGCATATCATCATGGTCAATCTGATGGGCATAAATGGTGGCCCGGCAGCGGTAAATCAGCATATCTAACAGCGGATTGTTCTGCGGACGATAGACCACATCGGGTTCAAAATACTGGGCACATAAATAGCCGCCGGCATCAAGCAGGGTCGAGTGGGTGCCCAGCAACAAGACGCCTTTGCCTTCCGCTTGCGCCTGCTGAATATATTCCAGACCTTCAATACTGACCCGGCCCTGGAACCATTTCGGGCTATACCAGGCATTTAGGGTTTCAAATACGCCAATCATCTGGTCAACAAAAACCTGGCGCGCGTTGTCCTGCACCTCTTGCGCAGACCATTCCGGAAAGCAAAGCTCCAGATTGCGGACAGTGGTTTTACGGCGTGAATGCAGATAGCGAAACGCCAGCTGGCCCAGCCACTGGCCTAAACGGTACTGAATGGCCCACGGCAAGATTGCCAAAATCATCAGGAAGATAATACCGATCCAGATGCTCCAGTATTTCGGTAGCAGAAAGGACCATTGAAATTCACCAGGTTGATAATCTTGCGGTTGCGGCATAGTGACGTTTTAAAATGAAGGTTAAATGCAGTGTAGCATGAACGATTTTGACGATAAAAAGCATCTGCCGCTGTCCGGCAGATGCTGCGGAACGGTTGAATTAACCGCCTTTGCTCATATTTTCCAGCTCATCCCAGCGTTCCAGTTTTTCCAGCAGGATTTCTTCAATTTCTGCCAGACGCTGCGAAGCCTGGGTTGCAGCTTCGGCATCGGATACAAACCAGGAACCATCAGCCAGTTTCTCTGACAGTTCAGCCTGTTCTGCTTCCAGCGCTTCAATTTCAGCCGGCAGCTGATCCAGCTCACGCTGATCTTTATAGCTGAGTTTCTTCTTCACGGGCGCCGGAGCAGCTTCTGTTTTTGCTGCTTCTGCCTTGGCCTGGGCTTTTTTCACCGCCATTTTCTGGTCAACCACGGTCTGATCCGGACGCTGCTGTAAATAGTCCTGATAGCCGCCGACATATTCTTCAATATGACCTTTGCCATCAAACACCCAGGTCGAGGTGACCACGTTGTCCATAAAGGCACGGTCATGCGAAATTAGCAGCAAGGTGCCTTTGTATTCAGCCAGCATTTCTTCCAGCAGTTCCAGCGTGACCATATCCAGATCGTTGGTCGGCTCATCCATCACAATTAAATTGGATGGTTTCAGCAAGAGTTTGGCCAGTAGCACGCGGTTACGTTCACCGCCGGATAAGGCTTTGACCGGGGTACGCGCACGTTCCGGGTTAAACAGGAAGTCTTGCAGATAGCTGTAGATATGACGGCGCTGTCCATTGACATCAACAAAGTCGGAACCTTCAGAAACGTTGTCCTTGACTGATTTTTCCAAATCCAGCTGGTTACGCAGCTGATCAAAATAGGCAATTTCCAGCTGGGTCCCGATTTTAACGGTACCGCTGTGTTCCACTTCATCCAAAATGGCTTTAATCAGGGTGGTTTTACCGACCCCGTTATCTCCGACCAGACCAATCCGGTCGCCACGCATGACAATGGCCGAGAAGTCTTTGATTAGCGGCTTGCCATCATAGCTGACGCCCAGATGCTCAATATCAAAGACCAGTTTGCCTGAACGCGCAGCTTCCTGTACCCCCATGTTGACTTTGCCTTGCTGGAAGCGACGCGCTTTGGATTCTTCGCGTAAGGCTTTCAGGGCACGAACACGACCTTCGTTGCGGGTACGACGCGCTTTAATGCCCTGACGGATCCAGGCTTCTTCTTCGGCCAGTTTTTTCTCAAACAGGGCATTCTGTTTTTCTTCTGCTTCCAGCTGCTGGGCTTTGAGATCCAGATAGCGCGAATAGTTGCCTTCATAACTGCGCAGAATCCCGCGATCCAGCTCGACAATACGGGTCGCCAGACTGTCAACAAAGGTCCGGTCGTGCGAAATAAACAATAAGGTCAGGTTGTTCTGATCGAGCAGGAATTTTTCCAGCCATTCGATACTTTCAACATCTAAATGGTTAGTCGGCTCATCCAGTAACAGGATGTCCGGTTGGGTCAGCAGGGCACGGGCCAGCAGCACGCGGCGTTTACGGCCACCGGAAAGATCGGCCAGATCGGCATTCGGGTCCAGCCCCATTTTGCTTAAAATAGAGTTGACCTTGTTTTCCAGTGCCCAGCCATCAAGCTGATCCAGTTTGTGTTGCAGTTCACCCATGCGCTCGCAGGCGGCCATATCGCCCAGCACGCAGGCATCATTGGCGGCATGATAGGCACGCAGGACCTCTGCTGCTTCACCGGCACCATCAGCGACAATATCGGCAACCTTGCCCGAATCCATCGGGACATCCTGAGTGAGCATGGACACGGTTAAGCCATTTTGAATCGAGACTTCGCCGGCATCGGGCAGTAAGCTTCCTTCAATCAGTTTAAGTAAGGTAGACTTACCTTCACCATTACGGCCGATCAAACACACTCGTTCGCCACGTTCAAGAGTAAAGTTCGCGCCGTCGAGCAGGGCGGGTCCACCAAACGCGAGTTGGACATCCCTTAGGGTAATATAGGCCATAGTGTTTCCTGAAAAATCTCAAATGAGGATTTAAAATGACTAAACAACAAAATCTAAATGATCAGGCGTCATTTTCCGCACCCATTGAAGATTTGCAAGTCCGAATTGCATTTTTAGATGATTTAGTTGAACAGCTGAATGAGCAGGTGACTAAACAGAATCTGGAAATTGCCGACCTCAAGAAACAAATGCAGCTGCTTTATCAACGGGTTGAGTCAGCTGACCTGTCTGAAGGCATTGCTCCCTTCGATCCGCTGACCAATATTCCGCCGCATTATTAATCTGTCAATTGCTAGAACATTCCGCACAATCTATGAATACACCCGCAGCCTGAATGCGGGTTTATTTTAAGGTATCCATATGAAGATACTGGTAGATCGGTTTAGCTCCAGCCGCTTTTGAGGCAGCGATCACAGCGCCACAATAAAAAAATTTGACCTTTATCTCACTTCCGGCTCTAATGCCCACTTTCGGCTCTCAGATCCTTTATTTTTTGTCATGACCCAGAAAGTTGTACTTTTAGATCTTGAACAGAATATGCCTACGGCACAACTGCTGCGCGATATTCTGCAGCATTATTCGACACTCTACCTGTTTAACTGTGCCGGACGCTTTGAGTACGCGCTGGATGACCTGACTGAACTGGCCAGCTGGATGAACAGCGCTCAGGTGGTGGTACTGGACACCCCAGAAGCACCGCATAAAGAGTTTGAATATGCCGTGGTGGTCGGGCAGTTAATGGCATTACTTGAGCCAGATAGTCATGTCGAAATTATTTCGGCCCAGGACAGCAGCGATATACTGGTGCAGATGCTACAGGCCTCGAATATCAGTGCCCATCTGATTCTGATTCAGCCAGAAGATGCGGCGCAGCCACTTCATACGCCAAAATACAGCTTGCCGAGTATTGCCACCATCCAGCAAAAACCGTATTTGCAACTGGTCAAAAAATACTGTGATGCTCTGGCAAAAATGAGCGGTAAACCGAATACGGTCGAGAAGCTGAAAAACTCTCTCAGCAATATTTTGCAGGTGGTGCCGGAAAAAGCCCAGCGTCTGGTCGGTTTGTTAATTAATCTGAAAATTATCAAGCGTTATGATGAGCAAATTGCCTTTCGCAAGAAGGTGCTGAAACAGTGGATTCAGCTGGATTTAAATGCCTCTGCTGAAAAAACACCGGTGGCCAGCAGTCTGGATCAGGCCTTAAAACAGTTACAGTCGACAGAAAGCGGAGCTGCTCCTGTTATTGAACAGGACTCTGTCGCCGCGCCGATTCAAAGTGCGCAGCAGCCGCTGTTTAAAAACTTTGACCAGATTGATCCGGTACAGCTGGAAGTGGCGCGTAAACTGCGCGAACTGAAAGCCGATAAACCCAAAGATATTTATGCCTTGCGTGACCTGTTAGAACAGATGTTTCCCCAGTCCGACGTGCGGTTATTGCTCAAGGAACTGCTGGAAAAAGGCTATATCTACTGGAACGGGCATGAAGTGGTCTATAGCCACGAAATGTTCCTGAATTAATTTTATCGTGCAAACTTGCGTTTTATATGGCGCTTATGCAACTCTAATAAAAGAACATAAAGGTTGAGCTATGGAAAATACTGGAATTTGGGTGGCACTGGCCATCATCATTTTTGTGCTGGGCTCGATTTTTGGTTTGCGTGTCAGTCCAAGAGAAAAAGCCCTCGGCCTGATGCGTGAAAAAGCCCGCAAGATGGGCCTGCATCCGCGTCTGGTGGCTGCGCCGGACTGGACCAAAATTCCGATGGCCACAGAAAGCCGTGCCAGTATGGTGGCCTATTATAGCGTACTGATTCCAGAGGCCCGCTTGCCCTTAATGCGCGCCCGGGTGGTCGATCAGCAGCTTGAACTGGTGCATGGTGAGGAAAAATTTAATCATACACCCGTTGCATTAAAGGGCATTTATGCTATTGATATGCAGGCAAACTGTGTAGGACTCTATTGGGATGAAGAAGCTGATCTGAAAGCCACCCAACTGGATGACATCAAGGCATATTTACATTCTTTGGCTGAACTTTAATTTAAAACATTTTCACAGGAACTACGGTTAACTATGGCGAACGCTCCTCGCTCCACATCGAAAAGCACTACAGCAAAATCTGCCGATGGCGCTAAGCGTGCCTTGGTGATTGTGGAGTCGCCTGCAAAAGCGAAAACAATCAACAAATACCTCGGTTCGAATTACATTGTAAAGTCGTCGGTCGGTCACGTGCGTGATTTGCCTACAGGCGCCAGTAAAAGTACAGAAAAGAAAACCACCACACGTGCCAAACTGACCGAAGCACAAAAAGCAGAAAAAGCTCAGCAGGCCTTGGTCAACCGCATGGGGGTAGACCCGGAGCATGGCTGGAAAGCCCAGTATGAAGTGCTACCGGGCAAGGAAAATGTTGTTGCTGAATTGAAAAAACTGGCATCGCAGGTCGACGAAGTCTATCTGGCAACGGATTTGGACCGTGAAGGGGAAGCCATTGCCTGGCATTTAAAAGAAGTCATTGGCGGTGATGATGCGCGTTATCAGCGTGTGGTATTTAACGAAATTACCAAAAATGCCATTCAGGAAGCCTTTAAGCATCCGGCACGTCTAGACACCAATAAAGTCAATGCGCAGCAGGCGCGCCGTTTCCTGGACCGTGTGGTTGGCTTTATGATTTCGCCATTGCTGTGGGAAAAAATTGCCCGTGGTCTGTCAGCCGGTCGTGTCCAGTCAGTAGCCGTCAAACTGGTGGTAGAGCGTGAACGTGAAATTCGTGCCTTCATTCCGGAAGAATACTGGCAGGTATTTGCCGATACCAAATCTGCACAAGATGATATTCGTCTGGAAGCAGTCAAGCAAAATGGCAAGACCCTAAAGCTGCGTAACAAGGCTGAAACCGATGCCTTGCTGAACCTGATTAAAGATGCAGACTATACGGTGGCTGCACGTGAAGACAAGCCGACCAAGGTGAATCCGAGTGCGCCGTATATCACCTCAACGCTGCAACAGGCGGCCAGTACCCGTCTAGGTTTCTCGGTCAAGAAAACCATGATGCTGGCACAGCGTCTGTATGAAGCCGGTTTTATTACCTATATGCGTACCGACTCGACGTTCCTGAGTGATGACGCCGTGAATATGGTGCGTACGCATATTGAATCCGAGTACGGCCAGAAATATTTACCGGCCAAGCCAAACCGTTACGGCAACAAAGCCGGCGCGCAAGAGGCTCACGAAGCGATTCGTCCATCCAATGTTGGTCTGAAAGGCGACAGCCTGGCCGGTGTCGAGCGTGATGCCCAGCGTTTATACGATTTAATCTGGCGTCAGTTTGTGGCCTGTCAGATGACTCCGGCCGAATATTTATCGTCGACCATTCTGGTCAATGCCAATGGGGTAGAACTGAAAGCCAAAGGCCGTACCCTGGTCTTTGATGGCTTTACCAAAGTACGTGGTCAGAACAAGTCTGATGATGATGTATTGCTGCCTGCAGTGAAAGTCGGCGAAGTGCTGAAACTGCAAAAGCTGGACCCATCACAACACTTTACCAAGCCGCCTGCACGTTTTACCGAAGCCTCGCTGGTGAAAGAACTGGAAAAACGTGGCATTGGCCGCCCATCGACCTATGCGGCGATTATTTCTACCATTCAGGACCGTGGTTATGTCAAGCTGGAAAACCGCCGCCTGTTTGCGGAAAAGATGGGTGAAATTGTCACCGACCGTCTGGATGAAAGCTTTAACAACCTGATGAACTACGACTTTACCGCGGACTTAGAAGGTCAGCTGGATAAAGTGGCCGATGGTGAACGCAACTGGAAAGATCTGCTCGACAGCTTCTATGGTGATTTTAAAACCCGTTTGACCAATGCACAGGGCGAACAGGGCATGCGCCGTAATCTGCCGGTGGAAGTGGATGCCGTGCATTGTCCGGAATGCGAACGTCCAATGCAGATTCGTACCGGTACCACCGGGGTATTCCTGGGCTGTTCCGGTTATAACCTGCCGCCAAAAGAACGCTGTAAAGGCACTTTGAATTTAACGCCAGTTGAATCTCTGGCGGCCCTGTCAGATGATGACAGTGCTGAAACCGCCGACCTGATGTCGAAAAAACGCTGCCCGATCTGTGAAACTGCCATGGATAGCTACGTGATTGATGGGGGCCGTAAATTGCATATTTGCGGTAATAACCCGGACTGTGCCGGTTTTGAGCTGGAAGAAGGCGAGTTCAAGATTAAAGGCTATGATGGCCCGACCATTCCATGCGATAAATGTGATGGCGAAATGCAGCTGAAAACTGGCCGTTTTGGTCCGTATTTTGCCTGCACCAGCTGTGACAATACCCGTAAAGTCTTGAAAAACGGTCAGCCTGCGCCGCCGCGTGTCGACCCAATCAAGATGGAACATTTACGCTCGACCAAGCATGATGACTTTTTTGTCCTGCGTGATGGCGCTGCCGGTTTATTCCTGGCGGCCAGCAAGTTCCCGAAAGTGCGTGAAACCCGTGCACCGAAGGTGGCGGAACTGCGTACGGTTGCTGACCAGCTTGATCCAAAATATCAATTCATTTTGCAGGCACCCGATGTAGACCCAGAAGGCAACCCGACTCTGGTGAAATTCAGCCGTAAAAATCAGGCGCAATATATTGGCTCTGAAACCCCTGAAGGCAAACAGACCAAATGGAGTCTGGTATATCAGGATGGTAAATGGGTCGAAGCCTGATCGTGAAAAACTGAAAAAATGCTGACGGAAGTCGGCATTTTTTATGTCAAAATTACTTCCACAATAAATTTGAATAATAAGCGCTTGGGGAACCGGTGGATATCCAAACAAAAAAATTTGCGGTGTTAATTGATGCCGATAACTCTTCGATTCACGCTATTGCTTCGGTGCTTGAAGAAGTGGCCAAATATGGTATTGCCAGTGTGAAACGGGTCTATGGAGACTGGAGCAGTGAAACCCTGAAAAAGTGGCGTGATGTGCTGTTACCACATGCCATTACCCCGGTACAGCAGTTTGCCTATACCAAAGGCAAAGATGCCACCGACATGATCCTGATTATTGATGCCATGGATTTGCTCTATGCCGGAGCGCTGGATGGTTTCTGTATTGTGTCCAGTGACAGTGACTTTACTCCGCTGGCTTCGCGGATTCGTGAAAATGGCCTGAGTGTTTATGGGTTTGGCAAAAAATCCACTCCGGAAGCCTTTAAAAAAGCCTGTGATAAATTTATTTATATTGAAAACCTGATCTCTGAAAATGAACTGAAAAATGCCGAAGAAGATGAAATCAGCCCGGTTCAGGACAAAAAGAACCTAGAAAGCGCAAAAACTTCGGATGCAAAATCCAGCACTGCGCCGAAAGAAAACCCGGCTGCGGAGATGATGGATCGCGCCACACTGAATCTGATTTATAAAGCAGTCAAAGACAATGCCGATGAAAATGGCTGGGCCAATCTGGGCATGGTCGGGCAATATATCAGCGCGGTAAAACCGGATTTTGATTCCAGAAACTATGGCCGGGCCAAGCTCTCCGGACTCATTAAAACTCTGAATCTGTTTGAAACCAAAATTGAAATGAGTCAGATGTATCTGAGAAAACTCAAAAAACAGAGCGCTTAAGCCGATGTGGAAAAAGATTCGTATCCTGATCCTGTTGCTGATTCTTTTCATTGTGGCGGTAAATGCCTATCGTGACCAGAATCAGGACTGGACTAAACCGGTGCGGGTGCTCTTGCATCCGGTGAATGCTGATGGACAGGACAGCACGCAGCGTTATATCCAGCAGCTGTCTAACAGCAGTTTTCAAACGGTGCAGCAGTATTTGCAGCAGGCCGCAGCACAGTATCGCCAGCAACCGGTATATTTTTATCTGCAGCTTGGCCGGGAACTGAAACAGTTGCCGCCACAGGTACCGGAACAGGCTTCTTTACTCGATAGCATCATCTGGAGTCTCAAGTTCCGGTTTTATGCCTGGCGTCAGCATCAGTCAGTTGATGGCGCACCGCATGTGACCCTGTATTTAAACTATTATGATCCAGCCCATCAAAAAGCTTTAAAACATTCTACCGCGCTGGAAAAAGGCCGGATTGGTTCGGTTAACCTGTTTGCCGCCGAGCGTCAGAACCAGCAGAATCATGTGGTACTGGCACATGAATTACTGCATGCTTTTGGCGCCCGTGATAAATATGATCTGGCCACCGGACTGCCGATTTATCCGCTGGGTTATGCCAACCCGCAGCAACAGCCACGCTATCCACAGCAGAAAGCTGAGTTAATGGGCGGGCATATTCCGCTAAGTAGCAGCACCAGCAAAATGCCGGACAGCCTGCAATACACCGTCATTAATGACCTGACCGCTGCGGAAATTGGCTGGCTACGCTAATATGCGGATAAGTCAACACTTATCCACAATGGACACCCACGCTGGGGATAAACCACATGCCACTTCGTTTTGTGATTGCACCAGATTCCTTTAAAGAAAGCCTGAGCGCAGTACAGGCCGCCCAGGCCATGCAGCGCGGAATCTTGCGGCAGTTTCCGGATGCAATCTGTCGCTTGGTACCGCTGGCCGATGGCGGTGAAGGCACCGTCGATGCCCTGTTAAATGCATGTGCCGGGCAGAAAGTTTCGTGTCGGGTACGCGGCCCTTTGCCGCAGCAACAGGTTGAAAGCTACTTTGCCCTGATTGACGACGGCAAAACTGCAGTCATTGAAATGGCCAAGGCCAATGGTATTCATCTTATTCCGTTGGCGCAGCGCAATCCGGCGCTTACTTCTACTTATGGCACTGGCGAGATGATCCGCCAGGCGCTGGATCTGGGCGTGTCTAAAATCGTGATTGGACTGGGCGGCAGTGTCACCAATGATGCCGGCAGTGGAATGGCGCAAGCGTTGGGGGTGAAATTTTTAGATCAGGCTGGCCTGGAGGTGCAACCTTGTGGCGGCAATTTAAAGCAGATCTGCGAGATTGACCTTAGTGCTTTGGATGCCCGTTTGGCAACCACCGAGATGCTGATTGCCAGCGATGTCAATAATCCGCTCTGTGGGGAATATGGTGCCTCGGCCATTTTTGGACCGCAAAAAGGTGCCACACCGGAGCTGGTCAAAATTCTCGATCAGAACTTGGGTTATTTTGCCAATCTGGTTGAAACAACGCTCGGGGTTAATGTGCAACATCAGGCCGGGGCCGGTGCAGCGGGTGGACTGGGCTTTGGCTTGCTTGCTTTTGCACGCGCAAAAATTCAGTCAGGTGTTGAACTGCTGATTCAGCAAACCGGGTTGACTGAAAAAATTACACAGGCCGATGTGGTCCTGACCGGCGAAGGGAAAATTGATCGGCAGACCTTCATGGGCAAAACCCCATTTGGCGTGGCACAGGTTGCGAAAAGCTTGAATAAACCGGTCTATGCGTTTGCAGGAATGATTGGTGAAGATATTGAGCCACTGCTGGAGGCGGGATTTACACAGATTATTGGTATTAATCCACCTGATATTTCAGTGGAAGATGCGATTCGAAATGCAGAAAACAATTTAACCGACAGCGTCGAAAATGTCATGCAATCACTAAAGAAAGCGTGACAAACCCAGATGCCAATAGGGTTTAAAAATAAAATGCTAAATGGGGAAATGATGAAAAAGATCATCTTGGTTTTGATATTAAGCTGCATCACTGTACACAGTTTTGCAAAACCGGCCTACCGCGAAAATATGCAAAATTATCTCAAGAAAAACCCTGTGCAGCAGCACTCACAGCCGAGAGTGCTGTCTTTTCATTTTGATGAGGTGCATCTGAGTGTTTTAAAATCTGCTGGCAATTGAAAAGAAGGTCACGCTGATTGTGGATTCAGATGTCGACATGAATCATCAATTTCCCCTTCATTTACGCAATTCGAACTTTTTTGAATTTTTGGACGTAACGACCCGACAGCTGGGGCTGCAATACGAAGTACTCAATTCGAAAACGATCCGGGTTTACAAATAGGCTAGTTTTTATGTTGATGGAATGCTTATGATAAGATCTCGCTTTGAATTTTCGAGAAATGATTTGGTATGTCACTTGCACAGCTCATCGACGAGTTAAATCCCCAACAGAAAAATGCAGCCACCACTGAAGCAAAGCATAGTTTGGTCTTGGCTGGGGCTGGCTGTGGCAAAACCAAAACCATCGTGGCGCGTGCAGCTTATCTGATTGATCAGGGCGTTCCGGCCAACCAGATCCAGATTTTAACCTTTACCCGCCGTGCCGCTGCTGAAATTGTAGCGCGGGTCGAGCTGGCGCTGGGCGAGCAGGCCAAGGGCTTGCGTGCTTCTACCTTCCATACCTTCTGTATGTATCTGCTGCGCCGGATTCCGAAAGCCTTTGGGCTGGAACAGTTCTCGATTATTGATCGTGATGACCAGATCATGATGTTCCGTTTGCTGCGTGGTAAAGATGACAAGAAAAATCCAAATGCCTTGCCCAAGCCACAGCAGCTGTGTGACCTGTATTCTTTTGCCCGCAATACCCGGCAAAAACTGAGTATTGCGCTGGAAAAACAGTTACCGGAATGTCTGGATTATAAAGATCAGATTGCCGAGATCATGAAAGAATATGAAGCGCGCAAGCAGGCGCGTCATTTTCTGGATTATGATGATATTCTGGCAATTGTCGCTTCGGCGCTGGCCCAATCAGAGGGGCTGGTCGATTATGTCGCGTCGTTGTGCCAGCACATGCTGGTCGATGAAATGCAGGACACCAATCCTTTGCAATGGGCCTTACTAGAGCCGTTAAAAGAGCGGGTGCAGCTGTTCTGTGTTGGTGATGATGCGCAGTCGATTTACGGTTTCCGTGGTGCAGACTTTGAAAACATTCATCACTTTAAAGAACGTGTTCCGGGTGCCCAGATTTATAAGCTGGAGCGTAATTATCGTTCAACCCAGGAAATTTTGGATCTGTCGAACTGGTTGCTGGAGCAAAGTCCGATCGGCTATGACAAACGGCTGGAGGCGTATCGTGGCAGTGGCTTAAAACCGCGCATGCATATTTTCCCGAATGAGTTTGATGAAGCCAAATGGATTGCGATTGATATCAAAGAGCGTCACTTTATCCAGGGGGCAGCATGGCAGGAGCATATGGTGCTGGTGCGTTCCAGCTTTGCCGCGCGGCATATTGAAGCGGCCTTTATTGCGGCCAATGTTCCGTATCGTTTTATTGGCGGCATGAAATTACTGGAATCGGCACACGTTAAGGATTTGCTCAGTCTGCTGCGGGTCATTGCCAATCCGGCAGATGATATTGCCTGGATGCGTTTTCTGACCCTGTGGAATGGCGTGGGAGATGTCGGTGCCAGTAAACTGGCACAGCAGTTATTGTTGAATCCGGAAATGGAGCAGATTGCGGAAAAGCTGGAGAAATTTGGCCGGATTCCGGATAAAACCATTTTGATTATGAAGCAAATGGCGGTACTGAAACAGAAAGTCGACGTCTGTGTCAGTCTGGCGATTGAGGCACTGGTGGAGCAGCTGGAACAGAATTACGCCAAAAAAGACTGGTCAAAACGGCTTAAAGATTTTGATCTGGTCAAGCAGCTGGCCAGCAAACACGGTCAGCTCAGCGAGTTTCTGGAAGAATATGTACTCGATCCGATTTCGATTAGTGAAATTGAGCGCCAGTCAGATGATGACGTGGTCACGCTCATTACCATTCACTCGGCCAAAGGTACCGAGCAGAAGGTCTGCTATGTGGCCAATGTCACTGCCGGGCAGTATCCACATGCACGGGCGCAAGGGAATTTTGACGAAGTCGAAGAAGAACGCCGGGTGCTGTATGTGGCTTTAACCCGGGCGCAAAACGAGCTGATTCTGACCAAGCAGAACATCAGCTGGTGGGCCAGAGATACGGTCGATGAACAGGGGCGTACTGTGGAAAGCTATTTCCTGAATGATTTGACCCGTAACCTGTGTCAAAGTGAAACCCACTATAAAACCCGTGAACAAACTGTTAAAAGTGCGCTGATCGAACGCCAGAAGATTCGTTTAGATTTTGGGATTGATCTCGATTAAACTAGAGCCATGTGTTGTGCAGCTTGATGCACAATCTCCAGAGTAGAGTAGGCGCATGCTTTTGGATGATTTGGCCTATTTGGAAAAAGTAAATGAAAATTCTTGTACGTAATTTAGAGCGTTCCATCACCGATGCTGAACTGCTGGCGCTGTTTCAGCCGTTTGGCACAGTAGAATCTGCGGTGATTGTTAAAGAGGCTGACAGTGGCAAGTCCAAAGGGTTTGGCTTTGTGGAAATGCCGCATGGTCGTGAAGCCGTCAAAGCGATTAAGGGCCTGAATACCCTGAAAGTCAAAGGTGCTGGCATTCGCGTTAAAGCTGCGGAAGACAAGCCGAAAGCTTGAACATCAACAGGAGTCCTTAGTGGCTCCTTTTTTAGCGCTGCATTTTTCTCTATTTAAACTTATCGTAGAAAATATCGATGCTGATGATAGCGCTCATATGTATTTTTTGTTGGGCATTTGGACGCAGAGCGTTTAAGCTTAATGTTGAAATAAAAGCCAAAATTTAGGAACGCTATTCATGTCCCGTGTTGCTCGCTTTCATGCCGACCGTACCAATCAAAAACTGTATTTTGCCCGTCTTTCATGTCAGCAAGCCGAACAAACCGAACATATCCAGCAGGCGCAGGCACATCGCGAAGCAGCGGTGTTTCATCTGCATGGTGCTGTACTGGCCTTTTTGCAGGAACTGGTGCGTTACTACCGCCTGAATGAGCTGCAGCCGACTTTAAAATCAATTGAAGAAGCGATGGCGGCCAAAGGTCAGGTATCGCCTGAAGTGGTGATTCTGCAAAAACTGGCCAAAGAAGGCTTTATTGCTGAATTAAAACGCGCTTATCGTCTTTGTCAGTATACGCCGGAGCCAAGCGCACCGGAACCGGAAGATGAGACTTCATCGAACCTGATTATTAAAGTCACTCAAACCCCGCAAGCATGGCTGCCAGATACCAAAATCCTGCGTGAATGGCATCGTGAGCTGATGCAGTTAATTGATGGTTTCAGAAATGAAATGGTGGAATTCTAAACCCGACCAGTGTCCCTTGAATTCTGAAAACCTGACATCATATTAACTATCTAAGCGATGCAAAGAGTCCATCTTTGCCACCATGTTGAACATGGAGGAATTATGTCTATAGAACAGTTAAAAGCCTTATTTGGAAATCAGGACGCGATTTTGGAATTGGTTCAGCTTGAAGGTGGTGAGTTGGCATTGCGTAATGCTGGTTCAGAACAGGAACCTCTGGTCAAAATCCAGTTTAATGATGAAGTCAAAGCCCTGCTGGGAGATCAGACGCCAATTGTCGCCCAGCACATGATTCAGGCCGCATTATTCGGGCTGCTGGAAAAGCAGGTCAATGAATGGCAGGCCGAAGTGGTTGATGAGCAGCCGAAGTATCTGAGCTAGTCGGCTCATGCTCTGGAATGCAAAAGCGCACCTGAAGGTGCGCTTTTTTGTGCCTGAGGCTTAATGTGAGGGTGGTTGATGATGGGCAATTTCAATCTGGTTTAAAATATGATTGCTCATGTTCTTGGCCATTTCTTCTTTGGCAAAGTACACCTCACCAATATTGTCACGGCGAATGACTTCGGCTTCTTCTTTGCTTTCCGCGCAGATCAGCACCTGAATTTGCGGATTCAAAGTAGTCGCAATATCAACAATTTTATGAATATCAATAATGTCCATCGGTGAAATCACCAGTAAACGGGCATGTTGAATATGTGCCTGAATCAGTACTCCAGGCTCAGTGGCCACACCAGATACCGCAGCAATGCCTTTTTCCCGCAGGTTTTCGACAATCTCACGGTTTTCTTCGGCAATCACCACCTTGATATTTTCTGCCATCAGGTTTTTGGTAATGCGGCGGCCAACTTCACCATGGCCAATAATCACCACCTGATCACGCAGGTAATCTTGTGAAACTTCATCGGGTAACATCGCCAGCGGGTCGCCACTGCGTTCCAGCAAACGGGCCAGATGTGAGCGCTCGCGAATCCAGCGCTGTACCGGTTCAATCGCCGAAAACAGGAAGGTGTTTAAGGTAATGGAAATCAGGGCACCGGCCAGAATCAGGTTTTGACCTTCTAGAGACAGCAGCTGTAACGATACGCCGAGCGTGGCCAGAATAAAGGAGAATTCACCAATCTGCGCCAGTGAAGCACCCACCGTTAATGCAGTGTTAATCGGGTAGCGGAAGAACAGGACCAGGGCCATGGCGGCAATGGTTTTACCAATCATGATAATGCCGACCACTGCCAGCACATGCAGCGGTTCTTCCAGCAGAATCCGCGGGTCAAACAGCATCCCCACCGACACGAAGAACAGGATCGAGAAAATCTCCCGTAGCGGCAGGGTTTCTTCTTCAGCACGATGGCTAAAGTCAGATTCTTTCACCACCATACCGGCAAAGAAGGCGCCCAGTGCCATCGACACACCAAAGACTTTATAGGCACCAAAGGCAATTGACACGGCCGCCGCGACCACAGTCAGGGTAAACAGTTCACGGGAACCTAGACGCGCCACCACCTGCATAATCCAGGGTACCAATCGTTTTCCGACAATCAGCATAAAGGCAATAAAGCCGGTGACTTTTAACAGGGTAATGCCCAGTGTCAGCCAGATGTTTTCATCAGCTGCACTACCGGCAAGTGCCTGTCCACCCAACAGGACCGCAGTAGCCGGTAACAGTACCAGCACCAGTACCATCACCAGATCTTCGACCAGCAGCCAGCCCACGGCAATCTTGCCGTTGACCGAGTCTAGCAGGCCGCGATCTCCCAGTGCTTTGAGTAGAACTACCGTACTGGCACAGGACAGGCTAAGACCGAACACCAGTGCAGAGCCGAAACTCCAGCCCCACATCATCGAGACTCCAATCCCCAGTAAAGTGGCGACAGTAATCTGCAGGATGGCACCGGGCAGGGCAATCCGTTTGACTTGCATCAGGTCATTGAGCGAGAAATGCATCCCGACGCCAAACATCAGGAACATCACACCCAGTTCAGCCAGCTGGTTGGCCAGGTGAATATCACCGACCACGCCGGGCGTATTTGGACTAATCAGGATACCGGCCACCAGATAACCGATCAGGGGCGGTAAACGTAAACGGGCGGCAATATAGCCGAACAGTAAGGCCAGTCCAAAGCCGACAGCCAATAAGATAATAAGTTCTACATCATGCGGCACTAACAACTCCTTAAGCCAAGGTTAAGGGTAAAAAAGACAAGCACAGAGAGTGCCAGATTGAAAAGATCAGGAAATTTTAACAACTGGAAGAAAAAAAGTGCAAAAAAAACGACCTGCAGAGAGGTCGTTTTTTTCAAAAAGCCAAAATTATTTGATTTTAGCTTCTTTGAAGATTACGTGTTGACGGATTTTTGGATCAAATTTTTTGATTTCCATTTTTTCCGGCATAGTACGTTTGTTTTTAGTCGTGGTATAGAAATAACCTGTACCAGCTGTAGAAACTAAGCGAATCTTATCACGCATTGTCCTGACTCCTTACTTAGATCTTTTGACCTTGAGCACGTAGGTCAGCAACAACCTTTTCAATGCCCAATTTGTCGATAATACGCATACCTTTAGTGGTTAAACGAAGACGTACAAAACGTTTTTCGCTTTCTAACCAGAAACGGTGGTGGTGCAGGTTCGGCTCGAACCGGCGCTTAGTTTTGTTGTTGGCGTGTGAGACGTTGTTACCAACGACTGGACGCTTGCCGGTAACTTGGCAAACCTTAGACATGGTGTAACTCCATTGATTTAGCCAACAGCAAATCTGTATGGCCAGTCAAAAATAAACGGATGAATTCATTCAAGGGGCGTTTTATACCAAAAATGCGCTTAAAAGACAAGCGATTTTCAGGAAAACGCAGCATGAGCCATGCTAATAGCTCATGCCTTGATCATTTAGCGAAGAAGCATCTTTGAAATTAGTCTGTGAATCGGCTTATTGAACGGCGGCAGGATGTATTTCAAGCTATACAGCTTCGGATTAGACATCACCGAGCGTTCATGCGACAAACTGAAGAATCCTTCGGGACCATGATATTTGCCCATCCCTGACGCACCGACACCACCAAATGGTAAGTCATCCTGTGCGACATGGGTCAGTACCATGTTTTGTCCGAAATGCCCTGAATGGGTACGCTGTGCGACATAGTCGGCACGCGCCTGATCAAAGTCGAAGTAGTATAATGCAAGTGGACGCGGACGGCTATTAATAAACTCGATTACATCATCAATTTGTTCATATTCCATGATGGGCAGCAGTGGTCCGAAAATTTCCTCTTTCATGATGCGCATTTCGGTGGTGACCCCGGTCAGTACGGTCGGAGCGACTTTGCGTACATCGTCCAGCAGTTCATTTTGTGGATTGATTTCAATCAGTTGGGCGCCCTGTTCACGGGCATTGTCTAAATAGCCCTGCAGCCGGTTGTACTGCTTGTCATTAATAATGGAGGTGTAATCCTGATTGTCGCGCAGACTTGGATACATCTGCTTAATATATTGTTCATAATGATTCAGGAATTCGGCGGTTTTGCCCTTAGGCAGGAACATATAGTCCGGTGCCACGCAGGTCTGTCCGGCATTCCAGAGTTTACCAACCGCAATCCGCTCGGCAACATCGGCCATATCACTTGATGGATGCACCAGCACGGGCGATTTGCCGCCCAGCTCTAAAATCACCGGCACCAGATTTTCAGCTGCTGCCGCCATCACGGTTTTACCGACATTGGTCGAACCGGTAAAAATCATTTTATCGAAGGCCAGATGACTAAAGGTATCGGAAATTGCACCACCACCGGTAATGACCGCCACCAGTTCCTGCGGGAAGGCTTCGGCAATGGCATTTTCCAGCACGCGGCCAAAATGCATCGAGGCACTGGAAATTTTAATCATGGCATGGTTGCCGGCTGCTAAAGCGCAGATTAACGGACCGACCGACAGTAACAGCGGATAATTCCACGGTGCAATAATGCCGACCACACCCAAAGGCTGATATTGCACCCAGGCTTTGGCCGGCTGATGAATAATTCCGACGTGTCGCTTTGACGGTTTCATCCAGCCACTGAGGTTTTTGCTATAGTATTTGATATGTTCAAGGCAGGTGAGTAATTCGCCAATTTTGGTCTCGTCCATCGAACGGTTACCATAGTCTTCATTAATTGCTTCGGCAAACTGATCCTGATATTTCACCAGCACCCGTTTTAACCGTGTCAGACGGTCAATCCGTTCTTTGGCAGTTGGCAGCGGATAGCGCTGATAGGCGTATTTCTGCAAGGCCAGAACATCATGTAAACGTTGTGCATCAAGGTTATGGGGCGTGCTGTCGGGAGTGGTCATCGAAGTTGTTTTTGTTTGACTGTTCATGGCGTGTTACCATTCGATTGAATCAATTAATTTAGTTTTTAGAGTATTTACTCTAAATAGTCAAGTTACTTTATCTGTTAGTTTCTTAACAGTTTGAAAGAATGGTTACTTTAGGATGTCACACTCGAAAACGGTGAAAACCAAAGAACGTATTTTGCAGTTAAGCCTGCAACTTTTTAATGAACGTGGCGAACGTGTCGTGACGACCAATCATATTGCAGCTGAATTGGGGATGAGTCCGGGTAATTTGTACTATCATTTCCGCAATAAAAACGAAATTATTAAAGAGCTGATGGAGCAGTATCAGGCCGAAACCCTGAGCATGCTGGCCTTGCCAGATGACCGTCCGCTGGATGCCAATGATAAGATTCATTACTTTCAGGTCCTCAGCAGCCAGTTATGGAACTACCGCTTTTTGCATCGGGATGTCTATCATCTGGTGGAAAATAACGAAGATTTCCGCAAAATGTATCCGCGTTTTGCCGGACAGGTGATGCAGCAGGGACAAAAAATTTATAAAGCCTTCGTGGAAGCCGGGTTAATGGAAATGACCGACTCGGAAATTGAAGCCTTAATTATTAACCTGTGGATTGTGCTGACCAACTGGACCAACTTCCTGTATATGTCGGGGCATATTACCGACTCGAATACGCTGGAAGAGAAGTGGGTCTGGCAGGCGCTGCGTCAGATGGTATTCCTGGAAGGGGCGTATTTGCGTGGTGAAAGCCGTCAAACCTATGAAGGCCTGTTACAGACCCTGGGTTCATCGGAACTGTTTGCCAGCTTATCTTCAAGCAAGAATACAGAAACTGATTCCCCTATTTAGTCTGTTAAGGAAACGCGCTAGAATAGCCGGCTTATTTTTTCAATTTAACTGATTAGTGATATAAACCAACATGAATATGACGACTGCGAATACTGCACGTTTACTGATTACTTGTGAGGATAAGCCAGGTATCGTGCAGGCTGTATCGAGCTTTTTGTATCATCAGGGAGCAAATATTACCGCACTTGATCAATACGCGACTGAAGCTCAGGGCGGGCGTTATTTCATGCGCGTTGAATTCGAGCTGGATCATCTGCAAAGCCGTCGTGAAAGCCTGATCCAGACCTTTGCCAGCAATGTGGCCGAGCGTTATGAAATGCAATGGCGTCTGGCCTTGGTGGCCGATGTGAAAAAGGTCGGTATTTTAGTGTCTAAAGTCGATCATGCCTTGCTGGAACTGTTATGGCGTCATGCGCGTGGTGGTCTGCCGTGTGAAATCACCAAAGTGGTGTCGAATCACGAAACTTTACGTGAAGCGGTTGAGAACTTTGGTATTCCATTTGAAGTGGTGCCGGTTAACAAGGAAAATAAACGCGAAGCCTATGCAAAAATTGATGAATTGATGCAGGGCAATGATGTACTGGTGCTGGCACGTTATATGCAGATTCTGGATGAAGAATTTGTCAGCAAATGGGAAATGAAAGTGATCAATATTCACCATTCCTTCCTGCCAGCTTTCGTTGGCGCCAACCCGTATCAGCAAGCCTATGACAAAGGCGTGAAACTGATTGGGGCAACTGCGCACTATGTGACCGCGGATTTAGACCAGGGCCCGATTATCGAGCAGGATGTGGAGCGTGTCAGCCACGATTTTACTGTCGAGCAGCTGCGTGAACTGGGTCAGGATGTGGAGCGTAACGTGCTGGCGCGTGCAGTGAAATGGCATCTGGAAGACCGGATTATTGTCGATGGCAATAAAACAGTGGTATTCCAATAAGTTGTTGTGAATCACCAGATTTAAAGGCATACTTTTAGTATGCCTTTTTTATTGATTATTTGAAAAAGCCATTAAAATAGCCAAATTAATTGTTGCAAATGAAAACACTTCTCATTTATCATTGCGGTACTTTAATTGTGCTAACCGATGAGCTTGATAGGTCAAATCTGAAACTGGCTATCACCTCTTTAAGGTAACTGAGTTTAATGAGTCCATCTTCTACTCCCATGATGCAATCTCCTCATCCCATGAAAAAGAAAGTGCTGTCTGCACTGGTGGCCGTGGTTATTGGCCATATCGGGGTGTTGTGGGCGGTTAGCCAGATGGAATCACCGGAACTGAAACCGATTGACAAGGAGCCGCTAAAAGTCCGCTTTGTCAAAATTCAGGAACCACCAAAACCTTTACCGCCACAACCAAAAGCAGAACCAAAACCGGCACAGCCTAAGCCACCAGAAGTCAAAGAAGTGAAAGTGGTTGAAAAACCATTGCCACCACCACCGAAAAAAGTGGAAAAAGTCCAGCAGGTGAAAAAGGCCGAAGCGCCAAAACCTGTGGTCAAACCGGTTGAGCCAACGCCGCAGCCAACCCCAACGGTTACCACCACGGTTTCTGAAACCAAAGTGGTGAAACCGGCACCGCAACCGGTGGTACAGCCTGCGCCAGTAGCGCCGCCTGCACCGGCTGTGCCAGCAACCAAATCGGTATCCATTGGGGGGGCGGGCGTGCAGTGGAGCCGCTCACCAAAACCATCGTATACCAACCGAGATTTACAGGGTGAAACCCGTAGCGTGGTGGTCTTAATTGAAGCCAATGAAAAAGGCTCAATCACCAGTGCGCGGATCACCCGTTCAAGCGGCATTGCTGCTTTAGATGAAAAGATTTTACGCGCTGTGCGTAGTGCAAAATTCAAACCGTACAAGGAAAATGGCGTTGCTTATCCAATTCGTGCCGAGCAACCCTTTGAATTGACATTGAATCCTAACGGCTAACTTTAATCAGGAGTTCGAGTATGAACTTTTCAGTTTATTGGCAACATGCAGATGCAGTCAGCAAAACACTGTATTTCGTGTTACTGGCAATGTCGATTGCGACCTGGACAATTTTTGTGCTGCGTCTGATGGGCACCCGCCAACTTAAACAGCAAGCCTATGCTCAACTCGCTCAAGCACTGAACAGCCTGAAAGCCAAATTTGCGCCTTTAAGTTTTGAACAGCGCAAGGCCGTGGCAGAGCAGGCGCTGTTACGCCAGATTTCGGCAGAAAAAGCCTCTGCAGAAAAAGGCGTATCGGTACTCGGAACTATTGCATCGCTGGCACCGTTTGTCGGTCTGTTTGGTACCGTATGGGGGATTTTCCACGCGCTAGTAGCGGTGGGTAAAAGCGGTCAGGCTGGCCTTGCCCAAGTGGCGACGCCTGTCGGTGAAGCACTGATCATGACCGGTTTTGGTCTGGCTGTCGCGATTCCAGCAGTTATTGCCTATAACATCTGTAGCCGTTTTAACCGGACCTTGTCACATGAGCTGCAAGATCATGCACACAACCTGTTAATTGACACCATGCTACAGCAGGATTCTGCGACCGCTCAGGCTGAAGTGAAAACTGCACAGCAAGGTTTAGTGGGAGGTCAAGCTTAATGGCATTTCAATTGGGTGAAGACAACGATAGCGGCATGAATGAGATGAACCTCATTCCGCTCATCGACATTATGCTGGTCTTGATGATCATCTTCCTGGTGACAGCGACCGTTGCCAACCCATCAATACCATTAACCTTGCCAGAAACCACGGCAGAAATTATTGATCCACCACCACAGGCGATTACCGTTAGCATTAATGCTTCGGGTGAAGTGGCCTGGGATGATCAGATCATCAGTCTGGATGAGCTGGAAAACCGTTTAAATGCGGCAGGCGAGCAGGAACGTAAGCCAACGGTACAATTACGTGCCGACAAAGATGCCCGTTATGATACCGTTGCCCAGGTAATGTCACGTGCGAGTGAAGCCGGACTCAGTGATATTGCCTTTGTCAGCGATAACTAAACGTGACAGGCCAGACTCAGGACGACCCATCACGGGTCGTTTTTTTATGGCAGCTGTTTATGTGTAAATTGCAGGAAAAGCGTGCAGCACATATTTTAAATGCCTGCCAATTCAATTAAGGTAGGCTAGGGAAAAACGAGAATTTTCAAGGAATTTTGGTGAAACAACGACAGGCACTGGATGCCAGAGCAGCCAGCATAATGTTTGTGCTGTGTATTTTCTGGGGACTGCAGCAGGTGGTGCTGAAAATTGCCGCGCCTGATATTTCACCGCTAATGCAAATGGCGCTGCGTTCCGGGATTTCTGCGCTGCTGGTCTGGCCGTTAATCCGGCTGGCTCAAGGTGTGCATTTATGGACACCGACGTATTTGTATCCGGGCTTGCTGGTCGGGCTGCTATTTGCCGCCGAATTTTTTATGCTGGCTGAAGCCATCCGCTTTACCTCGGCCTCCCATACCGTGGTGCTGCTGTATACCGCGCCAATTTTTGTAGCTTTAGGCCTGCACTGGAAGCTGCCCAGTGAACGGCTTTCCCTGCTTCAATGGAGCGGTATTCTGCTGGCTTTTCTGGGCATTGTGGTGACTTTTTTGGGGCGTGACAGTCAGCTCAGTGCCGCAACCAGTTCCATGCTCTATGGCGACTTTCTGGCTTTATGTGCCGGTATTTTATGGGCGGCCACTACCATAGCGGTGCGCTTAACCCCGCTGGCCGAAGCACCAGCCACCCAAACCTTGTTCTATCAGCTGCTGGGCGGTTTTATCGTGCTATTCCCTTTGGCCTACTGGTCCGGACAGGCGGTGGTGCACTGGAGTCCGGTCGCTATTGGCAGCCTGTTGTTTCATGCCATTCTGATTTCTTTTGCCAGTTATTTAATCTGGTTCTGGTTACTGAAAAACTATCTGGCCTCACGCTTGGGGGTATTTTCTTTTTTAACCCCATTATTTGGGGTGCTGTTTGGGGTGTGGCTGCTGGGTGAGCAACTGGAACACAGCTTTATTATGGGTGCTATCCTGGTGATGCTGGGCGTGGTTATGGTCAGCGCACAGGGCTGGTTCAAGCGGCGCGTGGCCTGATGCTGAGCCAATCACAACGCTTTACTGCACTGGGCTTGAGCTCACTGCTGATCTGGGCCAGCCTAGTAGGTGTGGTCAAGCTGATTAGTGAGCAGCTCAGTCCGGTGCTGGCACTTGCGCTTATTTATAGTGTCAGTGCGCTGGTGATTCTGCTGCACCAAGGTTGGCCCAAACTTAGCCAGATGCCGAAAATCTATCTCTGGGGGAGTGGGGCATTATTTGTCAGCTATGAAATTCTGTTCCTGCTGTCGATTGCTTTATCGACACAGCGCGAACAGGTGCTGATGATTGCCATGATCAATTATCTGTGGCCGCCGCTGAGTATTGTGCTGGCGATTCTGGCCAAACAGCTGCGTTATCACTGGGCGGTAATTCCAGGCTTTTTGCTGGCCGTACTGGGCTTGATGCTGGTGGTCAATCCGGAGATCTGGAACTTGGCCCAGCTCTGGAGCGTACTGACGGAAAATCCGTTGGCTTATAGTCTGGCATTTTTAGCGGCCTTGTTATGGCCCTGCTACGGGGCGCTGACCCGAGCCTATGCCCAAGGCAGCAATGCAGTGTCACTGTTTTTTGTGGTGACTGCGGGTTTGCTGTGGGCGCTGCATGTAGGACTGGATGAGCCATGGCAATGGCCAAGCCTTTCGCTATGGGGATGGATTGTGCTGGCCGGTGCCCTGATTGGGATGGCCTATCATAACTGGAACCAGAGTATTCAGTTTGGTCGTATTCAGCTGCTAATTCTGGCCACCTATTTTATTCCGGTGCTGTCTTCATTGATCTCGATGTGGCTGTTGCAGCTACAGCCTGGCTGGGTGTTCTGGCTCGGCTGTAGTCTGGTCAGTCTGGGTGCGCTGATCTGCTGGAAAAGCACCAGCGAAATTTCCGCTTAGCTGGCGCTTATTTCCCGGCCTTAAAGATCAGCAGGTGCTACCTCTATTTTTCTTCAAAAATTTTCGACAATGGAATCGACAGCTTGGCTGCCAGATAGTCATCGGCTTCAATCAGCGCCGGTCCGAGTTTCTGCATCCATTCATCATCCGGATGAATGTTGCCGACATCTTTGCGCTGCGGCAGCGGATAAGGCAGCTGGGTATAAAAACTCCAGAAATTGACCTGCGATAAATTTCGTACCAGCACCAGTTCATCGTTATCGGTGCGTTTAATCAGGTTTTGCTGCTCCAGCATCCAGATATAATTCGGTAAACGGCCAATTTCATCGCGGCCCAGTACTTCCAGTGCTTCCTGCTCGGTCACGCTTTCGCCTTTTTTCTGTTTTTGATAAAACAGCTCCAGCAGGTCCAGCAGCATAATCATCGGATGGCGTTTCTGGTCTTTGCCGGAATTAAAAGCGGTGAGGGCAAAGCTGATTTCCACGCCCAGCAAAATAATATTCCACGACAGAAAAATCCACAGCAGGAAAATCGGCACGGCAGCAAAGGCGCCATAGACAATTTCATAACTGGTGAAATTCGACATGATAAAGCCGAACAGGTTTTTTAATGCCTCAAACACCACCGCACTAAAGACGCCGGCAATCAGCGCGGCTTTAATCGGCACATTGCGGTTGGGAATGGTCCAGTACAGAATAAAAAAGCCGACAATGGTCAGGGAAAAGGAAATGATCCACAGAATAAAAGCACCGTTGACCTCATAACCGGCAAAGTTATTGCTCAGTACATTCATCGAGGCAACGGTAGATGACAGCACAAAGGCGCTGCCAAGTAAAATCGGCCCCAGCGAAATAATGGTCCAGTAGCGCATAAAGCCCATAATCCCGCCTCGGGTTTCTTTTACCCGCCAAATCCGGTTAAAGGCAGTTTCGATACTGGTCAGCATCAGTACAGTGGTAA
Organism: Acinetobacter sp. Q186-3; assembly: GCF_013420655.1. Lineage (NCBI taxonomy): Bacteria > Pseudomonadati > Pseudomonadota > Gammaproteobacteria > Moraxellales > Moraxellaceae > Acinetobacter > Acinetobacter sp. Q186-3. The sequence continues at coordinate 305,748 of NZ_VOXS01000002.1, forward strand.
TGAACAGGAACAGAATCCCGATAATGGTGAGATTGCTGGATTTATCGGTAAAGGCATTCAGGGCCTTATCAAAGGCGATGGTGGTTTTGGGCAGAAAGTTGCTGTAAATCAGCTGCTGTAACTGCTGACGCGCCGGTTCTAAAGCTTTAATCGAGGAGATGATGACAAGAAAAACCGTCAGCATTGGCACCACCGCAAACAGTGTGGTATAGGTGAGCGAGCCGGCCTGTTCACGACAGCGGTCTGCTTCAAAACGGCGTAATACAAACAGCACGAATTGAAACCACTGGTGGTCATAAAAGGGCAGCTTTTTTAAATACTCAACAATCATGCGGCTAAAGTCTCGATTTTTTTAGTGATCTTTCTGTGTTTTCCTGTGCCAGCTTAACCAAAAATACAGCAAAATACCGTATAGTTTTCTTTTTTACTCTACAGATAACATTATGCAACCCTATGTTTTAGTTCTGTATTACAGCAAGTATGGCAGCACCCGTGAAATGGCCCATCTGATTGCCAACGGGGTAGAGGCAGCAGGCGTAGCGGTAAAAATACGTACAGTACCGAATATTGCCGCGGTGGTCAAAACTGCCGAGCCGAGTATTCCGGCCGAAGGTGATATTTACTGTAGCCTGGATGACCTGGCCAACTGTGCTGGTCTTGCGCTTGGTTCGCCGACCCGTTTTGGCAATATGGCCTCGGAAATGAAATTCTTCTGGGATCAGACCACCAGTCTGTGGCTGAGCGGCGCCCTGCATGATAAACCGGCCTGTGTATTTACTTCATCGGGTTCACAGCACGGTGGCCAGGAAAGTACCTTGCTGACCATGCTACCGCCGTTATTCCATCATGGCATGATGATTATGGGACTCAGCAATGCTCATCCGGCTTTATCCAATACCAAAACCGGCGGTACACCGTATGGTGCATCGCATGTCAGCGGCCCGCGTCATGACCAGAGCTTAAGTCAGGATGAAAAGAAACTTTGTGAAGCGCAAGGATTACGTTTAGCAGACGTGGTGAAAAAACTGCACAGCGCTTAAAAAATAGCTTTAAAAAAAATAGCAGCAGCAAGGCCAAAATAGCGCTCAGATCCGTTAATGGCTTTCTGCTGTTGATGCTGGTTTTTTGATTGTTAATTTAAATGAATTTCATGTGAAAATGACTGCTTCTGGTGATTTTCGACCACCCCAATTCGGCGTCTATCTAATAGTCTTTCTATACACAGCCTATGCTGTGACGGTTCTCTCCCTATTCATGATCGGTTGGGTGCTTTCCTGTGGAGGAAAAGAGCACCTTGCCGTCATGCACACTGAGAAAAATCCAAACTACTGAGGAATACGAGATGAAAATGTGGTTCGTTATGGGATTCAGTGTGCTGAGTCTAAGTCTGGTGCTGTCCAATGCAGTAGCAAGCGTGGTGCATCATCCGGATTATCCTGAAGAAAAAGCACAAACCAAAGCCAAAGATCAGGCCAGCTCAAAAGAGCCAGCTGCGACTGAACAAGGCGCCCCGACACAGAAGTAATGTATGCGGTGCTCCGTTGGTGAGCTCGCACCCTCCATCGACCTCACCTCAAAGGTGTTAGAGTTTTTCTTTAAAGCGGTGTTTGCAGTTGAGGCACTGAAAATCCAGGAAGATATTCTGGTCCACAATGACCCCGGCTTTTTTACCAAAGCGATGACCCAGAAAACCGCCGGTAATGCCGACACTAATTGCACCCACAAAGGTACCAATGGTACCGCCCATAATCACCCCCAACGGTCCGGCCACGGTGCCTATGGCAGCGCCTAAAGAGGCACCGGAGGCGGCCCCGCCGACAGTTCCGGCTGCTGTTCCGGCCGACCCGAGCAATACTCCGCCAATTTTTTGTAAGTTTTGTTCATGGTTGCGCTTTTCAACCTGATTTGAGCCACATTTCGGACAGACGATACTGTGTTCCATCAACGGATTGTCTTGTGTCATGAGTGTAGAGTGCCTTCTAAAAATGCTGGGTCAATCCAAAGAGCCAATAGCTTAGGACAAAAGGCGTTAGCTGACCTTGGTCAAAACGCTCAGAATTTGCCGTTAGGCTTATGCTAAGCCATTCGGTCTGGAGCGTGGTAGAGAATTTTGTAAATCACATCGCCATAAAAAAAAGAGCACCTGAGTGCTCTTTTAGATATAAATTGCAGACAAAGTCTTAGTCGCGAACAAATTCAACCGTACCATTGGCCAGTGACTTCACACGCGCCAGAGATTCAACCCGGTAGCCTTTTTCCAGGAGCAGGTCACGACCTGGCTGGAAGGATTTTTCAATCACAATACCAATACCGACCACTTCCGCTTGGGCCTGATGAATCAGATCAGCCAGACCTAAAGCCGCCTGACCATTGGCCAGGAAGTCATCAATCACCAGCACTTTGTCGCTTGAGCTGATGTGCTTGTTCGAAATTGCGATGGTGCTTTCAACCTGTTTGGTGAATGAGAACACTTTAGAGCGATACAGGTCATCTTTTAGGGTTAAAGACTGATATTTACGTGCAAAAATCACGGGAACACCCAGCTCTAAACCTGCCATGACTGCCGGTGCAATACCTGATGCTTCAATGGTAATAATTTTGGTGATGCCGGCATCTTTAAACAAACGCGCAAATTCTTGACCAATTTGCTGCATCATGACCGGATCAATTTGATGGTTTAGGAAAGAATCGACTTTCAGAACTTCTTCAGACAGAACGATACCTTCAGCTAAGATTTTCTGTTCTAGTGCGTGCACGGGAGAATCCTCAACAGCAGGTGCTTTTTAAAGCAAAAGCGTATTTTAAAAAGCACCTGAAAAAATGCAAGCAAAAATCGAGAAAATGATTAACTTGTTGGGCCTTTATAGCCGGTTAACAGCAGGCCATACGAGTTCTTCTTGTCCAGATGGGTCACTTTCACCGGTAAGTAGTCCAGTTTTGGTGCCAACCAGAAAATGGTTTCACGGCCCGGCTTGTCGTGCTTAATCGCCACTTTAATGGTGTCAAAGGTACCATAATTGGTTTTTACGCTTTCACTGCCTTGGCGTACAAATTTACGTGCTTCGACTTCCTTGGCATCGGCCAGGTAATAGGTCGATTTGAGCGAACCATTTTTTAAGTCTTCACGAATCTGCAATTCGGCATTTAGCTCATCGAGTACACCGGCTTTCCAGGCAAATGAACGCGACTCTTTGTCTTTTTTGGTATTAATTTTTTTCGCAGCCGGATTAAAGTGAATACTCATGGTGTTGTTATGAATCAGGATTTTGCTGCTGCGGCTAAAGCTGGAAGAACCAATTTTGCCATTTTCAAAGGTGAAGCGGCTGGTTTCCGTGGCCGAAGCAATCCCGCCGGCTTTGGCGGCAAAAACATAGTTCCACTGATTGCCGGATTTGCTTAAGGTTCGGGTCGCAGAGCCAAGGTTTTTGCCGTTATAGCTGAACTGATAACTGGCTTGGAATGGACTCATGGCAAAAGTCTGGTTTGAGAACCCTGCAAATAACAGTGCAGTCGAAACTCCCGCTGCCATGCCCATCGTTTTCAATACGTGTTTAGCCATAAGTAAATTGTTTCCTATTGCTGTAAATAAGCGCACATTGTGCTTTGTTCTATTATGCGCTTGAATGATGAAGAGAAAATTTGCAAATATGCACTTTATGTAACGCTTGTGTAGCAATCCTGATCGGCATCTGCAATCTCTCTGTTTGAGCTTTTAGCTCTTTTTCTGTTTGATGGGCGTCACTTCTGTGGCCGTTTGTGCTTCTTCGGCTTCTTCACGATCGCGATCTTCAGCAATTTTTCGAAATAGGGTGGTTAGGTTGACATTGCCCATGACCACCAGTTCGGCTTCACGCAACACCGCATGATTGACATGCACTTTGCCCAGAGTGTCAATGATCGAGCGGTTCTTGCCCAGCCAGCGGTTCAGGTCTAAATGTAATAGATCATCTTTAACTTTAATCACATTCAGTTTTTGCAGAATCATGCCCAGTGGATCTTTGTTCAGCACTTTCTGATAGAAGAACAGCGCAAACCGCACACCCAGCTTATGCAGGATGCTTGGATATTTGGCTTCAATCACCTGGGTATCACTAATCTGTTCAAATACAATCAGCTGGACATTTTTATTCAGTTCCATCTGCACCAGTTTCAAATCTACCGACAAAGTAATATACAGCCCGTTGTAGTCCAGGGTCGCATACAGACGCAGCCAGTCGTCATGTAAATCGGCATGTAAGTCTTTCAGCATTTTGACATTGTCGGTGACAAAGCGCTGAAAGGTCGCATTCAGAAAAACCTGAGACATTGGAAATTCGCGCTCATCTTCAATAAATCCTTCAGCCTTCTGATACATCTGACGTAAACGTTTTGAAATGAGAGAGATAAGAGGGGACATACAGGGCATTCCAATGGGTTAATCTTTATTAACTTTGCAGAGATCTTGTCGAATTGTATTAAAAATACGCCAATTGAAGCTTGCAGTTTAGCAAAATAAACTGCACCATTTTCAAGATTTTATTTATCGTGACACGACATGTTGACGAGTGTCTCGCTTTTTTTCAAAAGTAAAAACCAGTCTTATTTTATCTCGTTTTATACGATTTGGGGAATCCGCGATTTTGTCGGATTAATGTGATGTTAAAGAAATTTCATTTTGCACCTTTGACGCAGCAGTGGTGGAAAGATCCACTATTTGGCACCGTACTGACGCTGGCGGCACTTTCGCATCTGGCTGTGTTAACGGTGCAATTTGTCATGCCACAGCAAAGCGATGCCGCGGTCAAGGAAATTGCAGTCAGCTTAAGACCAAGTGCCACCGAAATTAAGGATGCCGACTTTTTAGCACAGGCCGACCAGCAGGGTTCTGGCACCTTCCGGGAAGCGCACCGCATGTCCAGCGATATGCTCGCACCAATGATTGAACAGAGTGCCGGTGATCAGCAGCTGGAAAGTCTGGAGCGTTTGCAGCAGCAGCGTGAACTGAGCTTTGAAGAAAAAGTGCTAATGACCACCTTAAGCTGGCAAAAGCAGGCGGCGGAAAACCAGCGTAAAAAAGCGCTGGAAGAATTAAACAGCCAGTTTCAGGCCAAAGCGGCGATGGTGGCCAGTCTGGAAGCGCAGTATTTACAGCGTCAGCAAAATTTCAGCCGTCAGCAGAAAATTAAAACCGTAGATGGAATTCAGGCCAAGCAGGATGTCGCAGCCGGTTATCTGGAAAGATTCCGTCAGAAAGTCGAATTTTATGGTAACCGTTATTATCCGGAAGCGGCCAAGCAGCAACAGTTGGCCGGTGAGGTGCGTTTAATGGTGATTTTAAATGCCAACGGTGGGATTCGTGCGATTCGTTTAATTGAAAGCTCGGGGCATACCATGCTGGATGAAGCTGCCAAGGCTTCTGTGCGTAAAGCTGCTCCTTTTGGTGCCTTTGATGCCAAGATGAAAGATATTTCCGAGCTACGCATTATCCGGACCTGGCGTTTTGACCCGGCTGAGGCGGAGTTTGAGGTGCGCTAGCGTTTGTAGTGACGTAATACTTCACAAACTTCAACACTGAAATTTTCATACCAAGTGTTATGTCCGAGTTGTTGTGCGACTTGGTGTTCCGCATCTAAATGCCAAGCGTGTATATCTGAAAGATCATGCCAATAGGATAGGGCGATTTCAGATAAACCTTCTGTTAATGCTTCAAAATGAATGCAGCGGAATTGGCTTAAGGCTTTCTGACGTAACTGCTGTGCTGTGGCAAAATACAGAGGATCAAGTGTTTTAATTTTCGCTTTAAAAATAACAACGTATTTCATGATTGTGGCTTATCTATTTTTATTCATCTCATCATAAAATAAACCCTATAAAAAAAGCGAGCCTAAGCCCGCTTCTTCATTTTTTACTTTAATCGCGTTCTAAATACGGGTTTTCAAAACCGAGCTTATCCAGAATTTCAATTTCAATGCCTTCCATTTCTTCAGCATCTTCATCTGAAGTTTCATGGTCATAACCCATCAAATGCAAGGTGCCATGCACTAGCATATGGGTGAAATGGGTTAGCGGTGCTTTGCCTTGCTCATTCGCTTCGCGTAGCACCACCGGAATACAGATCACTAAATCCCCAATGGGGAAGGCATCAAGAAATTCGGCCATTTCATCGGGCAGTTCACTTGGGAAAGACAGCACGTTGGTCGGTTTGTCTTTCTGGCGATATTCCAGATTCAGTTTATGGCTTTCTTCATTGTCGACACAGGCGATCCCGATTTCACAGTCACTTTGGGTGCCAATATGTCGCAAGGTGGTTTCTACAACTTTTTTGATATAGCCACGTTTCAAGACCAGTTCAGGGGCTTGAACATCCTGTTGTAGAGAAAGACTCAGTTTCAAAATATATCCTTAGATCAGTTTAGTCCTGCGCATCGGCCTTGGCATCGTTTTCTGCAATCAGCGCTTCCTGACGGGCTTTGCGTTCGGCACGGGCTTCTGCACTCAGACGTTGTTGCTCACTGTCCCAGCCTTCGTAGGCTTCAACAATTTTTTGCACCAGTTGATGACGCACCACATCACGTGAATGGAAACGGGTAATATGAATTTCCTTAACGTGCTCCAGCACGCGCAGGGCATGCGCCAGACCAGACTGCTGACCACGCGGTAAATCGACCTGAGTCACGTCACCGGTAATTACGGCGCGTGAGCCAAAGCCCAAACGGGTCAGGAACATTTTCATCTGTTCTGGTGTGGTGTTCTGCGCTTCATCCAGAATCACAAAAGAATGGTTCAGGGTACGACCACGCATATAGGCCAGCGGCGCGACTTCAATCACCTGACGTTCAATCAGCTTGGCGACTTTTTCAAAGCCAAGCATTTCATATAATGCGTCATACAGCGGGCGCAAATACGGGTCAATTTTCTGGGTTAAATCACCCGGCAGGAAACCGAGTTTTTCACCGGCTTCAACCGCAGGGCGAACCAGTAAAATCCGCTGGATTTCATTACGCTCCAGCATATCGACGGCTGCAGCTACCGCCAGGTAGGTTTTACCGGTTCCTGCTGGGCCAATCCCGAACGAAATATCGCTTTGTAAAATACGCTGCACATAACGTTTCTGGTTGGCACCGCGCGGGTTAATCCGGCCTTTGCGGGTCTGTAACCAGACCGCATCTAAACCGGTATGTTCCTGCTCTTCATCAATCTGCAATTCACGGTCAGTCTGGCTGCCCTGAATCATCATGTGTAAGGTGTCGGCACTAATCTGGCTGGAATTTTCCGATTCTTCATATAAACGCTGAAGCAAGAGCTCGGCTCTCTCAACTGCATCTATTTCACCATCAATAAAAAAGGCATCACCTCGATGAGAAATTTGCACATCTAGACGCTGTCCAATCTGTTTCAAGTGGCCGTTATAAGCACCGAGCATGCTTTTGAGACGTTCCATTGAAATACCAGGAAAATTTACTGTACGTCGAATTGCTGCAGTCAAGAGAATTCCTTATTCAGAAGTAGTCGTATTGTTCCCTTACATTACGCCACGTCTGGTTCAAGATTCAAGAGTTCACCATAAACTAAATTTAAAGTTTTAATCTCAGTAATCTCAATCTCCGCAAAGCGTCCGACCCAAGCCGGATCACCAATAAATGTTACCAAACGTGTATTGTCTGCCGTGCCGACCAGCACATTCGGATCTTTGTTCGAAACGCTCTCAATTAACACACGTTGCACGGTGCCGAGCATGGCATCAGTTTTGTCAATACTGGACTGTTTAATCCATTGCTGCACTTTGGCCAGACGTTCTTTTTTGACATCTTCCGGAGTGTTGTCCGGCAGTTCAGAAGCCGGGGTGCCCGGACGTTTTGAATAGACAAAACTGTACGAATGATCGAAGTCCATATCCTGGATAAACCGATAGGTTTCTTCAAAATTCTCGTCAGTTTCGCCCGGGAAGCCAATAATAAAGTCGGAAGATAAATGCATGTCCGGACGCACTTTACGTAACTTGGCAATTTTTTCGATGTAAACATCAATGGTGTGGTTACGTTTCATGGCCTGTAATACATCATTGGAACCACTTTGTACTGGCAAGTGCAAATGCGACACCATTTGTGGCAAGTCACGGTAGCACTGAATCAGGTCATCATTAAATTCTAGTGGATGCGAAGTGGTATAACGTAAACGGCCAATCCCCGGAATTTCGGCGACCAAACGCAACAGGTCAGCAAAGGTACAGATGTTGCCGTCAAAAGTTTCACCGCGGTAACCATTCACGTTCTGACCGAGCAGTGAAATCTCACGCACACCTTTTTCTGCTAAACCGGCAATTTCCGCCAGTACGTCATCGAGTGGACGTGAAACTTCTTCACCACGGGTATAGGGCACCACGCAGAAAGAACAGTATTTGGAACAGCCTTCCATAATCGACACAAAGGCTTTAAAACCTTCGACGCGCGGTTCTGGCAGGAAGTCGAATTTTTCAATGTCCGGGAAAGAAATATCCACCAGCTTGATTTTTTCTTTTTTCGGTTTCTCAACCTGATCATTATGCTGATCCAGCATTTGTGGCAAACGGTGCAAGGTCTGTGGGCCAAACACCATATCGACATACGGCGCACGTTTTTGAATATTGTCGCCTTCCTGAGAAGCAACACAGCCACCTACGCCAATCACCAGATCCGGATTTTTTTCTTTCAGTTTGCGCCAGCGGCCCAGTTCCGAGAACACTTTTTCCTGAGCCTTTTCTCGGATGGAACAGGTGTTCATCAGCAGGATATCGGCATCGGCAGGGTTGCTGGTTAGCACATAGCCGTGAGAATCGCCTAAAAGATCTGCCATACGATGACTGTCATACTCATTCATCTGACACCCTTGCGTTTCGATGTACAGCTTTTTCACTGAACCGTCGGCTGGGGTGTGCTGTGGCTGGGTAACAGTGTTTTCTGAGGCAGCTTTGGCACCATTTGGAATGAAGGTTTGAACCGTCATGTAGGCTCCTGAAGGATAAAATCGAGATCGTCCGTTCTGAAATGTTTGAACGGCAGAGGTGATAGAAAAACGCGTATTTTAACAGGAACTGGGTATAAACTTATAGCCCTAAATGAGGGAAGCAGAAGATTGATTTATCAATTAAAATTGTTCGAAAATTAATATTGTTTAATCATGAGGTTACATAACACAACAATTGAGGTGTTTGAGAATAATGAAACTGTTTTAGTATATTGCGGTAAGAGAGGAGAGGCGAAGTAATGACTGAAAATAGGCACATGCGCACATGGACTGAAAAGAAAAGAATTTTTTGCAAAAAGCTTGTGTTAGGTTTGGCATCACTGAGCATTTTCCCAACCTTGTACGCAGCCGAAGAGCAGTTTAATGATGCGCTGCGGGCAGCCAATGCCAGTAACCTCTCTTTATTGCAGCAATATCAAAGTGCCATGCAAAATGATGTGCTCGGCTATTATCCGGAATACTGGATTTTAAATACCAATCTGGCCACTCAGTCACCCGCCTCGATTGTGCAGTTTGCCCAACGTTATCCACAGTCGGCCATGGCAGAAAAACTGGCCGCTGACTATGTCGAAGAAAAAGTCAAACAGGCCGATTTTAGCAATGCTGTATCAGTGCTGCCGTATGTGACCAATGCCGACCGTGCCGAAAGCTGTGCCGTGGCGCAGGTGCGTGCCCAGTCGGGTGATCCGCTGGTTTTTGCCGAATTTAAAGATGTCTGGCTAACCACCAATTCGCAGCCGGAATCCTGTACCGGTCTGGGCCGGATGATGTTATCCAGCCCACTGATGACCCAGGAAGATAAACAGCAGCGTTTGTGGGTGCAGCTGCGTGCCGGCCAATCCGGACAGGCGCTTGCCACTGCACAGGGACTAGGTTTAAACCTGAGTCTGTCGCAGCTGAATAGCATTCAGGCCAATCCGCTTAACTATTTATGGTCTGCACCAAAAGCCAGTGCTGAAGATCAGGCTTATCTGATTTATGCCTTGGGCCGCCTGGCCGATACCGACCTGAACTCGGCTCTATCTGCGGTGAAACGTGCTGCAGAAGGTACCCCGCAGTCGGTGCAGCGCGCCTTGTATCGTGCTGTGGGCTATATTGGCGGCACCACCGTCATGAAGAACAATTTTAACCGTGAAGTACTGAATGCGCTGGATGCCAGCTATGGACTGCCATTTAGCCCGGAAGAAGCGGAAATTTATGCCCGTCAGGCGATTCGTTTTGGTGCCTGGGAAAGTGTAATTCGCGCGATTGATGTCATGAGCGTGTCGCAAAAGCAGGAAGACCGCTGGCAGTACTGGCTGGCGCGTGCCTCTGGGCAGCGTGGCGATGCCACTTCAAAACGCAGTGCTGACGCGATTTATAAACGTTTGGCTCAGGGGGATGATTACCACAATTTGCTGGCCAAAGATCAGCTCGGATACAGCTATTCTTCGATTCCTGTGAGCCGTGAGCCAAGTTCGCAGGATATGCAGCGTTTAAATCAGGATATTCACTTTAGACGCGCCTTTGCCTTGCGCCAGATTAATGCACCGGCCAGTTATATTAACCGTGAATGGAACTGGGCTGTGCGTCAGGCCTATTTAAAACATGATGATGGTCTGTTATTGGCTGCAGCCAAACGCGCCACCGATATGGGTTGGTATGACCGGGCCATTTATGCGGCAGACCGCACCACCAAGCAGCATAATTATCAGTACCGTTATGCCATGCCGTACAAGAATTATGTGGTCAGCCACAGCCAGAATGCCGGGATTGATCCGGCCTGGGCCTATGGCCTGATGCGTCAGGAAAGCCGTTTTGTGACTACGGCGCGTTCGCATGTCGGGGCGGGTGGTTTAATGCAGATTATGCCGGATACCGCGCGTTTAATTGCCCGCCAAATGGGGGAAACCTATAATCCGGCGGCACTCACCGATATGAATACCAATATTCGTTATGGCACGTTTTATCTGTCGACCATCCAGGGTCAGCTTAGTAATAACTCGGTTTTAGCAACTGCGGGCTATAATGCCGGGCCAAACCGTGCCCGTCGCTGGCAGCCTGAATTTCAAAACATGGCAGCGGATCAATATACCGAATCCATTCCGTTGCTGGAAACACGCGATTACGTTAAACACGTCATGACCAATGCCACGCACTATGGATTATTGCTGGGTCAGGGCGCGCAATCAATCAGTAAACGTATGCAGCAGATTCCAATGCGCAATACGCAGTAAACAAGATGGGGTGTCTCCTGCATGGATGCTGGAGGATGGGACTCAAAACGACACGAGAAGGTGCTAAGTTTGAGAATGAAGAAATTGACAGCCGGGGGGCAGCCAGCGGGAATCCTCATCCTGATTTCGGGTGGGGCGGGGGTATTGCTCAGTAGTGCTGCATGTGCTGCCACGGTGCAGGGCTATGTCATGGATGTACAAATGACACCCGCCGTGTGCATGTTTGACAGCAACCGCGCCAAGCAGCGGAAATGCCTGCAAGGCTACTCGCTGAATATTACCGGGCTGTATCCGGAAACCTCCCGTCGTGACTGCGAAACCAGCTCTTCAGCCAAACTGTCTCCCATTCAGGCCAAAGTGGTGGCACGGGTCATGCCCGATGAACATGCCCGGGTGCAATTGTGGCAGGGTATTGGTGGCTGCGTACCGATGAATGCCAGCCAGTATTTCCGTACCATCATTAACTATGCCGACCGGCTGAAAGTCCCGGCGGTGCTGACCGGTCAGGAAACTACCGTGGTGCAGCAGAATGAACTGAACCGGCTGTTTATTCGCCTGAATCCGGGCATGCATTCCAAGAGCATTCACTTTCAGTGCACTTCGCATCAGGCCAAAAGTTATTTAACTGAATTGAAAATCTGCTATAGCCCGAATGGGCGCTATAAACAGTGCAGCAGTAGCGTGGAAACCCAGTGTCCATCGGCCTTTATTATTAAAGGTTCATACTAAAACCCGACGTTTTTCGGCATTTTATTTATATTTCCTATCAGACTTTTGTTGAAATCCATAGCCTTTTACATGCATCTGACAAAGGATTGGAGTACAATCTTTGCCGTTTATGATTATTAAGATTAGATAGAACAGCTATTTAATCGCATTAACTATCCTCTCAACTGGAGATAATTACATGAAGCAACCTGTTCGCGTTGCCGTTACTGGCGCTGCTGGTCAAATTGGTTACAGCCTATTATTCCGTATCGCTAGCGGTGAAATGTTGGGTAAAGACCAACCAGTTATTCTTCAATTATTAGAAATTCCTGTTGAGAAAGCTCAACAAGCGCTGAAAGGCGTAATGATGGAACTTGACGACTGTGCTTTCCCATTATTGGCTGGCATGATCGGTACTGATGATCCTAAAGTTGCATTCAAAGATGCTGACTATGCACTTTTAGTTGGTTCACGTCCACGTGGTCCAGGTATGGAACGTGCTGACCTTCTTAAAGTCAACGGTGAAATCTTCATCGGTCAAGGTCAAGCGCTGAACGAAGTTGCGAGCCGTGACGTTAAAGTTCTTGTTGTAGGTAACCCTGCGAACACGAATGCTTACATCGCAATGAAATCTGCTCCAGATCTTCCAGCGAAGAACTTCACAGCAATGTTACGTCTTGACCACAACCGTGCGTTGACTCAACTTGCTCAAAAAGCTGGTGTTGCAGTTTCTGACATCAAAAACATGACAGTTTGGGGTAACCACTCTCCAACAATGTATGCTGACTACCGTTTTGCGAACGTAAACGGCGAAAGCTTGAAAGACAAAATCAACGATGCTGAATGGAACAAAGACGTATTCCTTCCAACTGTTGGTAAACGTGGTGCTGCAATCATCGAAGCGCGTGGTCTGTCTTCTGCTGCTTCTGCTGCAAATGCTGCAATCGACCATATGCGCGATTGGGCGCTTGGCACAAACGGCGAATGGGTAACTATGGGTATTCCTTCTGACGGTTCTTACGGTATCCCTGAAGGCGTAATGTTCGGTTTCCCTGTAACTTGCGAAAATGGCGAATACAAGATCGTTCAAGGTCTTGAAATCGACGAATTCAGCCGTGAGCGTATCAACTTCACGCTAAACGAGCTTGAAGAAGAACGTGCAGCAATTGCTGACATGGTGAAATAATTTAGTGTTGAACTAAGTTAGAAAAAGCACTCCATTTGGGGTAATGCCAGTCAGTTAAGAGATTGACTGGCTTTTTCTTGGGTATTTTTGAGGTTTTCCTTTTACAACCCTTGGATAACTCCTCATCCGTCTCTCAGGTAAAACATATCTATCAGATTTCTCCATTA